>CAJTTU010000012.1:0-25707 GCA_910579325.1 uncultured Lachnospiraceae bacterium
GCTTTATAAATTATTTGAACAGAATGTGGACGGTCTGAATTATTTGGATAAAATTAATCTGATTAATAATATTTTATTAGATTATCAAAAGGATAATGAGGATCAAAGAGATACTTCTAATAAAGGTGAAAAGTGGACGGATGAGCAGCTGAAAATTATTTTATCGGATGCTCCTTCAAAGCAGAATTGTATAAAATATGCAGTTCTTTTTAAACGTGGATATGGGAGTATAGAACAGATATACAGATGGTCTACAACTCCCTATCAGGATTTATCGGAACGGAGAAAAAAAGATAGTTTTATTCAGCAGATCAAAAGAATTGCAAAGGAGCTCGGTTTGAGAGGTTAATTGCATGGATGTCCTTTTAACTCCGGCACCAGCTCAAAGGACAGTAGTATTTGCAGGCAGACCTGCGGGTCGTTTAAGTCAAAGGGAGAAATCTGCTGCATTTTATTCAGCCGGTACAGCAAAGTGGTTCTGTGGATGCCCAGTACATGGGCAGTGTAGGCTGCGTTATACTGGTTGATCATGTACTGGTAGAGCGTCCGTGTCAGCTGAATATCCGGATTGTTCCGGTCATATTCATATAGTTTGCCCAGGGTGGCCATCTCAGCGTACTGTTCAAGGGTAAGCTCAGGCGCATCCTCATCAGGAATAATCGGACGGGAAGCCGCCATTTCAATTTCACGGATCTGCGCGTCTGTCGGTTGCTGGCCGGTACGGATTACGGTGCGGACGATATGTTCATTCTCCATAATATATTTTCCTTTCTGTGGGCGTTGCCATACGGGCGGAAATTAATCGTGCCGCTTCTTCACGATACAGATTTTTTCGGAAACGTAAAGATGATGAAAATAAATATTGAAAAATAAAGAAGATGAAGATATAATGAAGAAAAGGAGGAAGAGGAAGCTATGAAAGAACGGCTAAAAACGGCAGAAATCAAGATATTTCTAAGAGAGTGCGTACAGGACGGAAACTGTCATACGATTGATGACTTTAAAAAACATATAGCGGACAATTCCGGAAAATCTTTCACCATCGGGCAGCTGAGCGGAGCGATATCTCAGCTGACAGCTCTTGGAGAACTGGAGAAAGTAGAGAGAGGATTATATCGGAACGGCATGGGGACGGGCATCATTTCAGGGAGAGAAACTGTTACAGTAAACAGGGAAAATGAGGCGGCCAACGGCTGTGAAATGATGCAAGAAAAGGAATTCGGACAAATCAGGAAAGTAAATGGAGAAAACATAGCAGATAAGATAGGCGAAACGGAAGAAAATAAACAAATTAAAGAAATGTGGGATGCACTCAGGACATTTCTGGAGGAAGCCGACCGCAGCCTTGCCGATATCGTGGGAAGGGCCAATGTGTGGAACTTAAGCGGCGCAGAATTTGAATTGTTAAGAGAAGTGAAGCGGCTGGGGGAGCAGATGAAAGCGATCGCATCCAAATGCTGATACGGGGGAAGCTGTTATGAACCATGTGCAAAGAAATGCCCTTCCAAAAGAAAAAAGCATTGACGATTCTCTCTGTATTCACAATGTGTCAGAGTATTTAAGCAGAATCAGAACATGCATCAACAAAAGGCAGCAGGAGGACTGCATCGTGGTATACCGCGGGGAACCGGATTTGTACGAACGGCCCTGCAGACCCAATATTTTCAGAAAGGGCGTATTAAACGGCAACCGGTTTTTTGAAAAGAATCTGTTTGACACCATGAGGCAAAACAAACTGACAGGAGAGAACCGATATCTGGACAATGCCATCGATGCCCAGCATGGAGAGTTTCCGAGCAGGCTTCTGGATGTCTCCTACAATTGTCTGATCGCCCTGTATTTTGCAGTGACGCCCTACTATCATTTTGACGAGGATTCCATGGATTCTAAAGATGGGATGGTGTATCTGTTTTTTATTGATGAGATATTCAGCCCCAGTGCCAGAAATACCAATGATAACTATAATGCCATGATCAACCGGGATCAGGAATGGTATCAGCACAATGCGCTTTTCTGGAATAACCACAAATTTATTGACCACGCAAAGCTGAACAGCAGGATTATCGCCCAGCAGGGAGCTTTTATTCTCTTTCCCGGGGAAGAACCCCGGGATCTGCCGGAATATCTGTACTGCGGGATTCGGATTCCTAAGGAGGCCAAGCCTCTGATCCGTCAGGAGCTGAATCAATTCTTCGGCATTCACACGGGAAGCGTGTACCCGGAGATCATTAATCTTGTCAAAGAGTTAAGCGGAAAAAGCAGAAGACTGAATACACTGGAATTTACCTGCGAGAATGAGCTGCGGTATGGGATGAAACAATTAAAAAAGGAACTGATTTACTATATCGACTATGCGATCGAACAGCGAAACAGCGAGCATATGGGTCGGATTCTGATTCATATGGAACGGAGACTTGCCTGTTACCGCCAGGGGATCAAAGAGTTTCAGGAGTATTGTAAACATAACAAGGTAGTACCGGATGAGATGATAGATGAGATTATCAATCAGTTTAATCAATATGTTCGGCAGTTTTCCGACATAATGGAAGAATATCATATCGGGGAGCTTTCGTGGCGTACGCTTATCATTTAGAAATGAAAAGGACGAAATTGGAAAGTAAACTTTTAAATCTACCTTGATGACGCAGTAAACTACGCCAGGAAAGAGGAAGGAATGGAACAATTAAAGAGTCCAAAGACACGCAGAAGAGAAATATTCAGAGATCATATTCAGAGGGTTTTAAAGGATCAGGGCAGGGATACGGACGACGAGTGGTGGGAGGATGAGGAGGCCTGGCAGGAGCTTGAGAACATCGCCTGCAGCAGCCAGGGCTATGTGAGCAATTCAATAAAACTGAAAATTGACAGCAGGGAAAGGATGGTTATTGCCGTCTGTAAAGAAAACAGGGACGATTTTTTTAAACAGGTGGAGGATGAGGCTTGCGCTATGTCCCGGGAGCCGGAGACAGAAGGGATTCATCTGGTGTTTTTTGTCCGTGATATGAGAAATCGAGTCCAATTGGAGAAACAGTTCTCCGCCACGGTGCAGACCAGGCTGCTGAATCAGGTGAGAGTACAGTCCAGGAAAAAGAATCTTACTCTGAACTGTACCTATATTCTTGAGCGGGAATACAAAAAACAGCCTGTAAAAATTATCGATTTGGAACGGTATGAGATTATGCAGATGCCTGTGGCGGTTTCCCATATAAACGTGGAATCTCCGGATCAGAGGGAGGAAACAGAGGACTCCCCGCAGGCTCTGGTATTCACTACAGAGTTACATCAGCTGGTGGAAATCTATAACATCATTGGCGATCAGCTGTTTCATGCCAACGTCCGATTTGGACTCAGTGAGATACTGGGCGTCGATCAGGCCATCTGCCGGACTCTTGAGGAGGAACCGGAACTTTTCTGGTATAAGAATAACGGAATTACGATTCTGTCCGGCAGAGAAGGGCCGGATTTCAGAAAACCGGAGATTCTGATTTTAGACGAGCTGGATGCGGGAAAGGCGCCTTCTTTTTCTGTTATCAACGGCGCCCAGACGATAACGGCTTCGGCCAGATGCCTTTTTAATATGGAACTCCGGTCTAAAGAAAAGAAAGGTGACAAAAGCATTTGGGAAGAAAAGCTGAAAAAATCCAGGGAAGCCCAGGTTCTTGTGAGAGTCATTTATCTGCCTCAGAAAGAAGGCGCTTTGGGGAGTCTGGGAAAAGAGATCAGTGTGGCCTTAAACCGTCAGAAGCCTATTAAGATGGAAGACATTGCGTTTACCGCGAGGCCAGTGGAAAAGATGGCCCGCTATCTGGAACGCGGATTGAGGACAGGCCGGACAGACTTTAGCCTTACAAGGAGAGGGGAAGGAATTTTAAAGAATCAGCAGCTGGAGCTTATTTCCTTTGTGCGGGCCAGAAAGGCCTGCAAGGGAGATCCGGGAGAAGCCAGAAGCCAGGGCGCAAACGAACTTTTGAAGCTTCAGATTGACAAGGACGGAAATTATTCCTTCTTTTACAAAGATATTTTTGTAAAAGAGTGGGCCGAGGCCGATGAGAGCCAGGAGGAATCGGTGTTCAGGCGTTTTTATGGCGCAGTATGGTTTGCAGACCGGCTGGCCGGAAAATATGAAAAGGTAAAAAGACAGATAAAGAGCGAAAATGCAGAGTATCTCATTGCAGTGAGAAACGGAAAGTGGTATTTTACTGCGGCGTTAGTTCAGCTGCTCAACGGATTTGCAGTGAAAGAGAACCAGGAGGGAATCGGGGAACCGGATTACTCCGAATTTAACAGTTCTTTGGAGGAAGTGGAAGAAAAACTTTCGGACGGAATCTCGTGCTTTGCCTGGATTATGACAGTTTATGTATCGCTCTATAGGGACAGGTATGGGGAATTGAATTCCAATCTGTTTAAAAAGAGCGACTGCTATGACGGTCTTTTGGATGAGATGAAAAAAATATATGGAAGATGGAGAGGGGCAGAGCCTGTCCATGGAGAGACAGAGGCCGAAACGGTTTTGGCAGAGCTTCTATCTGATTTCTGCCGTCTGTTTGCATCCGGAGATTCCGACGAAAACGAAAACAAAGACATAAACCGGGGGCTGGCCGTAAAAGAGGCAGCCGCGGGGCGTGTTCTTACAGGAAAGTATGTGGTATTGGGCGGAACCTGGATTCCGGTCAAGTCTATGGCAAAGGCCATGGAGAAAACGGTGGCATACATACTGGAGCAGTATCCGGAAGGAATGGCGGGAGTGAAGAAAAAGGGTATGGACTGGATTACATGGGATTATCATACGGCATGGAAGGATGACGGATACTTTCGGCGGTCGCCAAAAGAGATCAGGGTGCGGGAAGATGTCTGCTGGATCGGAACCTCATCCAATACAGGCAGGAAGGCTCGCCAGATACAGCAGTTGTGTGAGACGGCAGGCGTAAAAAGAGGCGAAATCGTCTGGTATGAGGACGGCGGGAGGCAGGTACTTGTCTGGTAGTGCATAACAGGGATTTAAGTTTTGTTTCGAATATCCATTTTCTGATAAACCGGCGTTAATAAGTGAAATTTCCCGGAAGTTTTTATTTCATAGATTTCCTGATAACCTGATAACTGTAAAGAATCCAGGACATTTTATCTTCGGAAATAATAACGTAACAGTTATCTGACTGTGTTATCAAGGAAGCCGGCAGGCGTCCCTGTGCAAGCGCGGGATGATTCTCATCGATGAATACAATGGTGCCTGTGAGAGCGGACAGGTTGAAATTTGAGCAGAATTTATCATCTTTTAAATCTCCTGTTTTCAAAATCCCGGCTCCATAGTATAATAACAGACAGCAGAATTTCATAGGCAGTATCAAATGATTTATGAAAAAACAGAAAGCCCCGGGAGGGGAGTTGCGGAACGAAATTAGAGGAGGAAATCTAAATGGAACAAACGCCAAAACAGCTCAGAAATGAAAAATTAGGCGCAAAAGTAGTGAAAGCAATGGAAAGCAGACACTTTGAAGCTTACTATTGCGGCACGAGGGAGGATGCGCTTAAGAAAGCGCTGGAATTGATTCCCGAAGGCAGTGTCGTAGCATGGGGCGGATCTGTCACGATGAATGAGATCGGACTGTCGGAAGCGCTTCACAACGGAAAGTATCAGCTGATCGACAGAGACGCCGCGCCGCCGGAAGAAAAAAGAAAACTGATGCGGCAGGGATTGCTGGCCGATTATTTTATTTCCGGCGCCAATGCCGTCAGCGAGGACGGGGAGATCGTGAATATCGACGGAAACGGCAACCGGGTGGGCGCAATCGTATACGGGCCGGATCATGTGGTAATCATAGCCGGGATGAATAAGGTGGTAAAGACATTGGAGGACGCCGTAAAACGCGCCCGTACCATAGCCGCCCCCATTAACAAGCAGCGGTTCGGCGGCACTACGCCCTGCGTTAAAACCGGAAGCTGCGGTGACTGTAAGGCAGAGGACTGCATCTGCTGCCAGGTACTGGTAACGAGAGTCTGCCGGCCGGCGGGGCGGATCAAGGTGATTCTGGTGGGAGAAGAACTGGGATTTTGACCGCCGTTCTTTTAAAGACCGGTGTCAGTAAAAGACAGCCGGGTAAAACGGCCTGTTTAACTGACGCTGGTTTTTAGTTTTCGCCAGATTACGGAAGGGGAATGGCTGGCAGCTTTTGATACAGGATTGACAAAGAAAATTTATTATGATAATATACGCTTATAAACTATATATTATAATTTATAAGCTACAATCACATATGTATATTGTGGAGTTGAGCGGAGGCGGAGTAAATGAAGATTACATATGTTAACAACATATGAGTATACGTACCCGAAGCGAAGGATGTTAATCTGGAGAAACCAGAGTTTTTCCAAAGTGCAGAAAAGTCATTGGAAATATTTCAATGGATGAGTCGGGCCTGACAGGGTCACTGCATGAAAGATATGATAAAAAGATGGTAAAATAGCATGAAAAATCTGTTGTTGTCGATGTCCTTTTCCGGCAGTGTGATCGTATGCTTATATATATGTCTTTATCCGCTGGCAAAACGATATCTGCCTAACTGGTGGAGATACGCGGTTTTGATCCTGGCGATGTTTTTCTATCTGTTTCCGATGCCATTGTTTCAGTATAAGATCAGGGAATTTTTGTACCTGATACCGATTTTCAGTGACAAAGAGCGTATTGTTGAGAGAATGATCCGCAATCAGGCTCCTTCTTTTGTGATTATGCTTGATGGCGGACAGGTTAGAATAGCCTCCAGTGTAATGTGCACAGGGATGATAATCGGGATATCGGTATCGCTGTCTGTTGTTGCAACAGTATATATCTTACTTCGGCATGTCCGGCGGAAAAAGGCTGTTATACTCATTTCGGAAAAGGAAATACCACGAAAGTGGAGGGAAGTCCTGACTGAGGTGAAGGGGCAGCTGGGCATGAGAAACCGGAAAGTCAGGCTATTATGTTCCAAATACAGCAAAGCGCCCGTGACTATGGGAATTTTCTCTCCTGTCGTTATTTTTCCGGAGCCGTCGGAGGAACTGGACGGGGAAGCTTTAGAGCTGATGCTGAAGCATGAGCTGATCCACATCCGGCACTGGGATCTGGCGTGGAAGATGTTTGGATTGCTGACCGTGGCTGTCCACTGGTTCAATCCTGCCGCTTATTTTCTGTTTTATGAGCTTTGTAATATGAGCGAGATTCTCTGTGATACGGATGTAATAAAAGGAATGCCGGACAGCAGGCGCCAGGCTTACAGTCATTTGATTTTGACCTATGCGGAAAAAGAAAATGAGGATAAAAATAAGCTTCTTTTGGCGAATCTGTCAGGCAATGCTGCCGTTGCGGTGCTGAAAAGAAGAATATTGGAAATGAAAAGGGCGGGAAAGCGGAAGCTTGCGGTGTCGCTGCTGCTGATCCTGGCATTCGGTATAACAGGGACGATGACGGCTTTTGCATATCAGCCGCCCATGGTACTGGGGGATGGAACGGATTTGGAAAATGTCTGGCTTACAGGGGATGTTTTTGTCGGTGAGGTTGAAGCGTATATTGAGGATGATTCCGGGCGGTTTTCGACGGAAGAAGAAATAGAACCTATGCCTTATGGCCTGTTCTGTGTCAGCGAAAATGGGAGCGTATATCCTCTGCATCGTGATATCTGGCAGAATCCTCATTGTACCCATACCTTTATGGATGTAAAAGAAATAACCAGGCATAAAAGAAATGATGACGGAAGCTGCGACGTAATTAAAAGACCGGGGAAGATCTGTAAGAGATGCGGTTATGCCAGAGACTTTGGCGAAGAGGACTTTATCATGCATTGCGACGTATGTCCGCATAATCAGGAGAGGGAAGAAGCGTATGAAAAAACCTTTTAAATTATCAGAGACGGAGCGGCAGATTATGGAGGTATTATGGCAGCTGCCGGAGCCGTCGTCGCTAAAGGAAACCCTGGATTTTTTGAACGGGCGGCTTAACAAATCCTGGAAGCAGCAAACGGTGGGAACCTATTTGTCCCATTTGGAAGAAGCGGGTCTGATCAGCGTGGATAAACGGTTCTCCCGGCTTCATCTGTACTTTCCGGCCTGTACCAGAGAAGAATATATGCAAAGTTATCTGCAAAAACTGGTAGAGACATCCTTTGATAATTCGATTGTGAATCTGGTAGCTGCCTTCACAGGAGGGAAAAAGCTGCCGGAGAAGGATGCGCAGGAGCTGAGGAAGCTGATATAAGCTTTGCGTATTCAAACTGATCCGGACAGGCCGGGCGGGTGCGGTGTGGTTCCGCTATTCTTTTTTCCGATTCTGTGTTATGATAGCAGTACATTGAACGGGCGCGGCGGGATGCGCTCCGGCTGTTCCGGGAAGGAGGAATTGCGATGAAGCTTACGTTTATCGGCGCCGACCATGAGGTTACAGGCAGCTGCCACTATATGGAGATTGGAGAGAAACGCCTGCTGGTGGATTACGGGATGGAGCAGGGAATCGATATATTCGAGAATCAGGAGGTGCCGGTCAGTCCCTCCCTCATCGATTTTGTCCTGCTGACCCATGCCCATATCGACCATTCGGGGATGCTGCCCCTTTTGTATAAGCGGGGGTTTCGGGGGCAGGTATATGCCACCCAGGCCACCTGCGACCTGTGCAGGATTATGTTAAAGGACAGCGCCCATATCCAGGAATTTGAGGCGGAATGGAAAAACAGGAAAGCACAGCGTTCCGGCCAGGAGCAGGTGGAGCCGGTTTATAATATGGACGATGCCTGCGGCTTGCTGGAGCATCTTGTGGCCTGTGAGTATGATCAGGTTCTGGAGCTTTCAGAAGGGGTTCAGGTGCGGTTTACGGATGTGGGCCATCTGCTGGGCTCTGCCAGCATCGAGGTGTGGGCGACGGAAAAAGGGGTGACGAAAAAAATCGTCTTTTCCGGCGATATCGGCAATCTGAACCAGCCGCTGATCAAAGATCCCCAGTATGTGAAGGAAGCGGATTATGTAGTGATGGAATCCACCTACGGAGACAGAAGCCATGGGGAGATTCCGGATTATGTGGGGGCGCTGACCCAGATTTTACAGGAGACCTTTGACAAGGGGGGAAATGTGGTCATCCCTTCTTTTGCCGTGGGCAGAACCCAGGAGATCCTCTATTTTCTGCGGAAGATTAAGGCGGACGGCCTGGTAAAAGGGCATGAGCATTTTGAGGTTTATGTGGACAGCCCGCTGGCCATCGAAGCCACTGGCATTTTCCAGCAGAATATCAGCTGTTGTTTTGATGAGGAAGCGATGGAGCTGGTGGAGCAGGGGATTAACCCGATCAGCTTTCCGGGCTTGAAAACGGCGGTTTCGGCGGAAGAATCCAAGGCCATCAACTTTGACGCCGCCCCCAAGGTTATTATCTCCGCCTCCGGTATGTGCGATGCCGGGCGTATCCGCCATCATCTGAAGCATAATCTGTGGCGGCAGGAGTGCACCGTCGTATTTGTGGGATACCAGTCCGTGGGGACATTGGGACGGAGCCTGTTAGACGGCGTGCCGGCGGTGAAGCTGTTTGGCGAGACCATAGAAGTGTGCGCGAAAATCTTGCGGCTGCCGGGAATCAGCGGCCATGCGGACAGGGAAGGCCTGATCCGGTGGCTTTCGGAAATTTCCCCGAAGCCCCGGCATGTGTTTGTGGTTCACGGCGAGGATTCGGTCTGCGATTCCTTCTGCAGGCTGATCCGGGAAGAATATGGCCAGGATGCCACCGCGCCCTACAGCGGGGCGGAGTTTGACATGGCGGCGGGGGTATACGTAAAACAGGGTATTATGAAGCGGGTAGCCGCCGCCAAGCCTGCCTCTGTCCATGCTTCTTCCGTATTCAGCCGTCTGCTGGCCGCCGGTAAACGTCTGATGGAAGTGATCTATCATAACGAAGGCGGCGCGAATAAGGATCTGACAAAGTTTACGAATCAGATATTGGCGCTGTGTGAAAAGTGGGACAGGTAGAGTTTTAGCTTTCCATCTGCCTTCCGAGAAACGCCGCGGCCGTATAGGCCAGCTTCTGCTCCGTGTCCCCCATCTTCCCTTTAATATCTTTGGTGAGGATGGCCACGGAGCCGATGGCGTCTCCCTCGCTGATAATGGGGTAGATGACCTGCGCCTGGTATTCCTCGGTATCTCCTGTCATGACGGTGATAAAGTCTTTATCCGTTTTGGAGAGGGCGGCGGTATCCCGGTTGAGAATCAGCGATTCTAACTGCTTGCTGATGGGCTTTCCGATATAGTCCTTTTTCATTCCTCCGGCCACGGCGATGACAGAATCTCTGTCAGTGATGCAGACGACACAGCCGGTGGTCTGAGCCAGGGATTCGGCGTACTGCCTGGCGAAAGAGCCAAGCTCCGCCATCGGAGAGTATTTTTTCAGAATAATCTCCCCTTCCCTGTCCGTGAAAATTTCCAGCGGCGTGCCTTCCCGAAGCCGCAGCGTCCTGCGGATTTCCTTGGGGATTACCACCCGCCCCAGATCATCTATTCTTCTTACGATTCCTGTAGCTTTCATATGATTTATTCCTCCTAGTACTGCGATAAAACTCCCATTTCTGGAAGTAGTATCTGTAATTGGAGGAATTTTATTCTTTCCTGAAAAAGTTCGTAAACTTCCCGATGCGTTTTTTGAAACGGATCATTTATTTCAGGAAAGCGAACAATTTAAAAAACAGTTTGGTTCAGCCATTTTCGTGTGTTTCCGTTTTACCGGAAGAAGCCATAACGCGCCTGTTGGCTTCTTGCAGTTCAAAAAGATGGTAAGCCAAGATCAGCTTTAACCTTGTCCAGTAGTCGTTCAGGTCGATATTAAGAAGGTCTTCGATGCGGGATATATGATAGAGCACGTTATTTCTGTGCATGTGCAGCAGCTTTCCGGCGGAGGTGGCTCTCCGTTCGGAAATGAGGTAAGCGTACAGCACCTCTGACAGGCGGGTATCGTTTTGCCTGTCGTATTCCCGCAGTTTTTCCAGGGCCGCCACATGCCGGGTATTTTTGAAGGCATGGAAAGGCTCCGACTGGCCGGCATACAGGATGAAATAAGGACAGATTTCATCATAAAAGAAAATATTGTTGTGCTGGAGACCGTTTTGGAAACAGTTTGCCGCCTCGTAAACCTCTTTGTCAAAATTTCTGAAATTTCCCGTTTCCCGTATCCGCATTCCCAGCGTATAAGCCCTGGCGGCCTGTTCGCAGGCCTGAATCAGATCGGGCAATATCAGAAAGCCTTCGCTTATGCCGCATATGACCCCGTAAGAACGGAACAATGTCTCCACGATATTCAGGTTGCGCAGGGACTGGCGGCGGATTTCCGGGGCAGTATAGATATTTAACACAGTCACTTCATAATTGTGGGCTACGATTTTTGATTTTGGCAGGCAGGCGGCCAGTTCCTGCACAAACCGTCCCACCAGAATGCCCGCGTTATTCCGGAACGTGATCCGGTATGCGTCAAAATAGCCGGTAAAGGGGACGTTAGAGGCGTTGGCCCGTTCACTGATCACGAAAGGATTGTTAAGTCCGCCGTAGATCATGTCGTGAAGGAGGGAGTTATACAACCGGGAAGGGTTCGCGCACTGTTCGGACAGGAAGCATTTTTCCACATAACCCATGAATATTTCAAATAGATCGATTAATCCCTGGGATAAAGGCGTCTGTACGCACATCATAACCGTATGCAGCAGCAGCTCGCCGCCGTACCGGCACCATTTGTTGACCGTTTCATACTGGGTAATTTCTCCCCGCTTTCCCAGGATGATTCCGGGTTCGTCGGCATAGACCTTGAAACGGTTTGCCTTTTTGAATTTCTCCAGGGTTTCGGCGGTGTGGTAGCCGTTTTCCAGAAGGGAGACGGCGATGGGGTCGGAGCAGGTGATGTTTTTGGTATGGGCCAGCAATTTATAGGAGGAATCGAGAGTGGCGACAAAATTACACAGGATGGGTTCGCTTAAATCCATCAGCTTCTGGTAGTCGCAGCCGCCGAGGAGGGTTGCCTGCATGTCCGTCTCCCATCCGGCCAGCCGTAAAAACTGATCCTGAATCAGATTGAACAGCCAGGAAACGCTGCGCTTTTCGTTGATAATAACGGTGTTTGCCAGAAGCTCCGTATCATCTTCATCCGTGAAGCAGTCACAGATACAAAGATAATGAAACGCTCCCGGAACTGACCGGTTCAGCCGGATGGCCTGGGACAGATTGCAGACATAGAGCAGATTCTTTTGCATATCCTCATCCTGCTCGGGGAGCAGGGAGATCCAGCGGTAGCTTCGGGTGTCCGTATGGTTTAAATGATTTGTCCCTTTATAGACTTTGAGAATATCCAGGACGATATTTTTTGTAAATTCCATGAGATTCACCTTCGTATCTGTTTTATATTTTGACAAATACCTTTGCCTGATATCAAATAATAAGTAGAGAGAAACAGGTTTTGTGTCGCATACGGCTTTTTAGCTCAAGCAGGTTGCCTGTTTCTTTTTTGTTCAGTTTTGTCTTTCATCTTGATTAATATAATTATGAAAGTCTACAATTTTTACATTATATTAATTTATTGGCGGTATTGACTATGTAATTATACTATAAGCTTCATTTGTTGTCACTAATACCTTGTGTTTTAGATTGGGCAAAGTGTCAATATTGGATTAAAATATGGGCAGTTTATACATTTTTCTAAATTTTTGCAGAAATTTTACAAATAAACAAGATACCTGTTGCGGCAGCGAGGGCTTTTAATATTATGAAATATAAAAAATATTCATTTTTAAATTGAGGATATGCAAATGATTTTTCAGATGATATTGTGTATACTTTTGGAAAAGCCGGCTTTTAGTTTTGCAGCAATGGGGATAAGTATGAGGAAGGAGTAGTATTACATGGCAACAGCAATTATTGTTGTTTTATATTTGGTGGTGCTGTTTGGCGCTTGCGCATGGGCGCAGAAACAACAGGCGCGAAAAATTGCCAATGGAGAAAAAGGATCGTTTCTTATGGCAGGGAAAAATTTGCCGCTGATTTTTGTTATGATGCTTTGTGCAGGGGGAAGTATTGGAGGTGCTACCACAACGGGCATTGCGCAGTTGGTGCAGTCGGCAGGTATTTCAGCGATCTGGTATGGCGCTGCCAATGTTATCGGGCTTTTGTTTCTGGGGATTGTGGGAGCAAACCGTATCCGCAGACTGGGGTATTCGACAAATTCTGAGATGGTAGCGGATTATTGCGGTTCTGCCAGCCGTTATTTAATGACAGTGGGTCAGCTGATCATTATTCTAGGCGTCGGGTGTCTGCAGTATGTAAGCGGAGGCGCTATGCTTTCGGCAATGTTTCCTGGGGCCATTAGTTATGAAATGGGTGTAGCTATTACGGCTGTGGCTTTTGCCGTGATTTGTTTGCTGGGAGGTCTTTATGGCACAGGGCTGGCAAATATCATCAATGTAATTGTTATTTATGTATCATTAATTGTTTGTCTGTTAATGGCGCTGGCACAATATGGTGGTTTGTCAGAGATTATGGCGCAGATTGGCAAACTTCAAGAGCCTACCGTAAATGGCGGTTCCTGGCTTTCCCTTACGGGTGGCCTTGGCCTTTTGACATGTTTGAGCTATCTGGTTTCGGAACCTGGCAACCGTATTACAACCCAATCAAATACTATGTGCGCGCATGCGGCGGACAGTGAGAAAACAGCCCGTTGGGGTATCATTATCGGTGCTTTATTGTGTATGCCGATCTGTGTAATTTCCGTTATTTTCGGCCTGATCGCAAAAGTAAATTTTCCGGATGTCAATTCGGCGCAGGCATGTCCGCGGTGATCGTTTCGCTCCATCCGGTTGTTTCGGGTATTGGTATGGCAGGACTCTGGGCAGTAACTGTTTCTACAGGTGTTGCGTTGCTGATGTCTGCGGCACAGTTAGTAGGATTTGATATTCTAGCGCCTATTAACAAAAAGTTTGTAGATACACCGGAGAAGGAGGCAGTTACCTCCCGTGTTTCATTGATTGTAATGGTTGCCGTAACTCTTTTTCTTGCATATAAGGCGACCAGTATCGTAGGTACAATCATTACGGTTTTGTGTATTACGCCGGCATTTTTCTGGATGATGATTTCCTTTTTATATTGTCCGAAGCTGATAAAAAAAAGCAGTGCTTTTGTGACACAGGTTGTGGCATATATATTTTTTGTACTTTGGCTATTTGTGCCTTCTGTGAAACAGGCGTTTCCAACACCAATTTATGTTGAGTGGCCATTATGTACGGTAGTATGGTTCCTTTGTTATTTGTTCGATAAACGTAAGATCGATCCGGTAGTGCCGAAAGAGCAGCGCATTGAGTTGAAAAAAAATTAGGAGGATAATATATCATGAAACCTGCATTTGATCCAAAAGAATTAGAAATCGTCGGCAATAATCCGCCGCTGCGCCAGGGGGAAAAAGGAATTCCGGTTTTTAACCGGCCCATTTCGCCAAAAGAAAATCTGGAACTGCTGTTTAACGGTGAAACGCCCTGCTGGATGCCGGTGGTGGGCATGCGGGGCTTTGACGTGCATGTGTTTCGCCCAAGGCTGTTCCCCGACAATGTGGCCACTCATCTGGTCTATGACGCGGAGCCGCAGATTCAGTATGAGAGCAATCTGTGTAAGGGCTGGTTTGATCTGGAATGGGAGTTTGTACCCCAGGCAGGAGGCGCCACGGTACATCCCGGTAAGCCTAAAGTGCCCAGCATGGTAAACTGGGAGGATTATATTTCCCTGCCGCACGTGGAAGCGTTAGACTGGGCGGGAAGCGCAAAAATCAATGAGGAATATCTGAAAACAGACAATGTCCGTCAGATCGCGTTCCTTTCCTGTCTGTGGGAGCGGCTGATCTCTCTGATGGACGTGGAGAATGCGGCCGTGGCGCTGATCGACGAGGAGGAACAGGAAGGGGTGCACCGTCTGTTCGACCGGCTCTGCGATATGTACGACAAGATGATTGAAAAAGCAAAACAGTATTATGGCATCGACATGGTGCTGTGGCATGACGACTGGGGAACCCAGATCAGTACCTTCTTCTCTCCGGCCGTACACAGGGAGATGATCCTGCCTTATATGAAGAGGATTGTTGATTCCTGCCATTCCAGGGGCCTGCGTTTTGAGCTTCATTCCTGCGGGCTGAATGAAACGCTGGTACCGCTGATGATCGAAGCAGGCGTGGATATGTGGTGCGGGCAGGGCGTCAATGATTTTGACAAGCTGGCTCACCAGTATAAAGACGCTCCTATCATATTCGGCATCCCGGCCCCGGCTGCCGTGCCCGGCACGTCAAAGGAAGAAATCTTCCGCAAAGCCGAAGCGTTTGTGGAGCGGTATAAAGGCTGCAAAGTGGCGATCAACTGTCTGTTCGAGTTCGCTGATTTGGATGTGGCGAACGCGATTTATGAGGCGAGCAGGAAAGCGTATAGGGAATAGGTTTTTAAAGGGAAACGGCAGAAGGGTGGAAACCTTTCTGCCGTTAGTATGCTTGCGGAACCATCCATATTGTGGTAAGATTTTCATATTGATGAATGGATTATAAGTCCCGGCCGGGATTTTGCCTGATACGGAGGATCATATGGAACGCATGGAAAATACGGCAAAAAAATATGTGATGGGAATTGATACGGAGAAGGAAGAAGCGTATTCTTTTAGCGAGCTGACGCAGATTATCGCCGCTTTAAGAGGGGATCATGGCTGTCCGTGGGACAAAAAACAGACCTATGAATCTTTGAAAAAATGTCTGGCGGATGAAACGGAGGAGGTATTCCAGGCGATTGACAACCAGGATATGGAGAATCTGTGCGAAGAGCTGGGGGACGTGCTTTTGCAGGTGATGCTGAACAGCCAGATTGCGAAGGAGCGTGGAGACTTTACCATTGACGACGTGATCGACGGATTATGCCGGAAAATGATCCGTCGTCACCCCCATGTATTCGGAGAAGCCCAAGCGCTGACGCCGGAGGAAGGGCTGAAATTGTGGAACCGGATCAAAGCGCAGGAAAAAACTGAGAAAAAATAAGCCTTTTTCGTAAGTATTTTCCTGAATATCCTTGACAAACCAGACAGAAAAGTATATAAATTAATAGCGAATGTACGTCGCGCAAAGCACGTAAATGTGTGGATTTAGATTAACAGGAGGAAAGACAGCATGAACAAAACAGAGCTGGTTGCAGCAGTTGCGGAAAAAAGCGGTTTGGCGAAAAAAGATGCGGAGAAGGCTGTAAAAGCTTTTACCGATGTTGTGACGGAAGAGTTGGTTAAGGGAGAAAAAGTGCAGATTGTGGGCTTCGGCACTTTTGAAGTGTCTGAGCGGGCAGCCAGAGAAGGCCGGAATCCCAGAAGCGGCGAGACTATGACGATCGCAGCGTCCAGGATGCCGAAGTTCAAAGCTGGCAAGGCTTTAAAGGATATTGTGAACGAATAATTATTTTACGATAAAAAGGCTGCCCCGAAGGGCAGCCTTTTGTAATATAACGGACGGAGGTAAACGCGTTGAGACTGGATAAATATCTGAAAGTATCCCGCCTGATTAAGCGGCGGACAGTGGCAAACGAAGCCTGCGACGCCGGCCGGGTGCTGGTGAATGACCGGCCGGTTAAAGCATCTTATTCGGTGAAGGAAGGCGATGTGCTGGAGATCGTATTTGGCAATAAATCCGTGAAGGTGCGGGTGTTAAATGTGCGGGAGACGGTGAAAAAGGAGGAAGCCGCAGAGCTGTACGAGTATATCTGACAGGCATATTTTCCGCCGGTAGTTCATATATTGTGAAAAACACAGGATGTACTCTCGGAATCCCTTGGCACCTGCTTTTGCGGCTGATGAGAGATTCCGAGAGTGCATCAGGGAACGCCGGAGGAACAGATGGAAGAAAAAATGCCTGTGAAGATGGCGCATAAGATGATATGGACGAACCGAAGCCTGGGCAGCATCACCGGCGTCAGGGACGTGGTTTCTTTTGATGAAAAAGAGGTGGTTTTGGAAACGGACCAGGGCATGCTGACGATCAAGGGACAGGAGCTGCATGTAAAGCGGCTGACGCTGGAAAAGGGAGAACTGGATCTGGAGGGGCTTTTGGAGGGGCTTTCCTATGCGGAATCCAGGACGCTGTCAAAACAGGGCGAGTCGCTGTTTAACAGGCTGTTTAAGTAGCGATGAGCCCGGCGATTATTCAGGAGGTCAGGCTGTTTCTGATTTCCGCCGCATTCGGTATCCTGCTGGGTATGGTGTATGATGTACTCCGGATTTTCCGGCGGCTGTGGATTCACGGCGTGTGGTGGGTAGCCGCAGAGGATTTGTTGTTTTTTTTCTGCGCCAGCCTTCTGGTCTTTTCCATGATCTTTGCCGAGAACGACGGGACAGTCCGCTTTTTTTCTCTGGGAAGTCTTCTTGTGGGCGTTACTTTATATTACATATCGGTAAGTCCTTATCTGGTCCGTTTTTTTGTGTGGCTAATTGGTTTTCCTTTTTGTTTTTTGGGCCGTATTGTGAAAAAATTTAAAAAAATACTTGCCAAACATAGAAAAGTCAGTTAGACTGGAACATATAGTTACATATAGATGTTCTCATGCATATCAAAAGAGTATTTAGCATATGGACATCTATGTCTGCTGGGCTTACTTTCACAGTAAAAATTGGCGGTGCAGTATGGCTGGAAAAAGAAAAAAGAGAGTGAACCGTTTGGGAATGACAGGCATCTGCGTCGTACTGATCGCTTTTACCTGTATTCTGTCCGTAAAAACGGTACAGTTAAAAGACAGACAGAAGGAATACCAGAGTAAAATTGAGATTCTGCAGGGGCAGATCGGAAAAGAAGAAGACGATGCCGCCCAGCTGGAGGAAAAGCGGATTTATGTGCAGACAAAGCAATATGTGGAAGAAATAGCCAGGGAAAAGCTGGGTCTTGTGAATGCGGATGAGCTGCTGATCAAAGCGAACGACGACTGACCGCGGCCGACGGATAAAATCAATCGAATAGATATACCCATGGGCAGATCAGTATGCTCCTGAGTATAAACGCAGTAAAACGAGGCAAAATCTCTGCGGGCCATTCAAAAAGGTTCGGAGAGATTTTTTGTCGAAAACTTTTTCAGATTCCTGCCCGGTTGTGACAAATTACGCAGGGCTCCCCGGATATAATGATAAGCTGTCAGGAAAATATTGGGAATACATGTTGACAGTCAGGGGGAGCGGCAAATGGAAGAAAAAAAGATCGATGAAAAGCTGGCCGACAGAATAAAACTGGAATGGTGGATATTCCGTTGTGCGGCCATTGTATTTACCGGCATATTTCTGTGCAGTTTTCTGATGGGAAGTCCGGCGCTTACTCAGGCGGCCGGCGTACTTCTGTATTTCGCGGTGGCAGTGGCCGGCAGCAGGTATGGCATAGGTGCGGGAGCGGCGGCCGGAATGATATGCGGCGTGATTCAGACTCTGCGCACAAAAGACATTGCGCTGCTTGGTATCAGCTGTGTGACCGGTATATGCGCAGGACTGTTTGGCTGTCTGGGCAAACTGGGCAGCGCCGCCGGCTGTCTGGCCGCTGCCGCAGGAATCAGCGCATTGACAAAGCATACGGTGATTCAGGCGTATATCGGAGAGCTGTTATTCGCGTTGGCGGTTTTTGCGGTGCTGCCCGGCGGGCTGGTCAGGAGAAATCGGAGGAAAGAAGCTGCGGATACGCCCTGTGCCGCTTTAGCGGGCGATCAGGTTTCTGCCCGGAGGCTGATGCTTTTGGCTGACGCTTTTGAGAAGCTGGCTCATACTTTTGGCTGCAGCTGCCGTCAGAAGGACCAGACGGCATGTACTGTCCTTGAGCAGGAACCAGAGAATATGGAATGGAAAAACCGTTTTTACGAGAGTCAGCAGGCCATAGGCGCGCAGTTTCATGAAATGGGGACAATGATTGCGGGGGTAGCCGGAGAGGTTGCCGGCGTACGGGATATCACTGCCGCGCTGGAAGCCGGACTTAAAAAACAGTTTCATCGACAGAAACTATCTCTGAGTCACCTGCAGGTATTGGAATACGAGAATGGAAGGCAGGAGGCATACCTGACGATTTCGTCAAAAAAGGGCAGGTATCTGACTGCCAAAGAAATATCGGAGCTGGCGTCCCGGGTAACAGGCCGCCGCTGGTGCCCTTCTCCGGACGGACGGTCTGTGGTAGCCGGTGAGCCGGTTACGATCAAGCTGGAAGAGGAGGCAGGATTCCGCATTCTTACTGCCGTGGCCAGGCAGACAAAAGAGGGGGAAGCGATTTCCGGAGATACCTTTTCCACTGCCCTTCTCCCTATGGGAAAAATGCTGCTCTGTCTTTCCGACGGGATGGGCTCCGGAGAAAATGCCTTTGCCGAGAGTGAGATGGCCACGGATCTGACGGAGCAGCTTTTAGAGGCCGGTTTTTCTGTCCCTGCTTCGGCCAGGATTGTGAATGCTGCCATGGTGCTGTGCAGAGAAGAGCAGCATCCTACCACGCTGGATGTGTGTGTGGTGGACAGGCATACGGCCAGATGCGAGTTGTTAAAACAGGGGGCCTGCCCCACTTTTATCAAGCGCCGCAGCCAGGTGGAGGTGATCGACGCGCCGATGCTGCCGGCGGGGGTTCTTGGCGGAATGACGCCGGATTCTTCTTTCTGTCAGCTTCAGGTCGGAGATCTCATCATTATGGTGACGGACGGCGTTCTGGAAGGGATGGACGGAGAAGACAAGGAGGAAGCGTTTAAAGACTTTTTACGCGCCTGCCCTGCACAGAATCCAAAGGAGCTGTCTTCCGAAGCGCTGTCCGCCGCTCTTGCCGGCAGCGGGGCAAAGGATGACATGACGGTGCTTGTAGCTGCGGTATGGAGAAAGTAAAGCGAACGGTAATCATTAATTTTCAGATTGGTTTTGTGAAATCTATGGGGGTATGATGGGTCAGGCAGAAGAGAAGGACCGGCGGGAAAAGCAGGGGGATCGTCCCTTTGCGGATCCGCTGGAGTATAAAGTGTACGATTATATTTTGAAAAACCGGCTGTTGCGTTCCGGATACCATGTGATTGCCGGGGTATCAGGGGGCGCCGATTCTGTCTGCCTCCTTTTTTTGCTGTACAGGTTCAGCGATATTCTTAATTTGCAGATTACGGCTGTCCACGTTCATCATGGGATTCGGGGAGAGAGCGCCGACCGCGATGCCTGGATAACGGAAGAATTGTGCCGCTCACTGGGAATTTCCTGTCTGGTCTTCAGAGAGGATGTGCCGGGTATTGCGAAGGAGCAGGGGCTTTCCGAGGAGGAGGCGGGCCGGATTGTCCGTTACCGGATTCTGCGCCGTGTCAGGGGAGAGCGGTCGGCCAATGTGATTGCGGCGGCTCATCATGAGGATGACAATGCGGAAACCGTTCTTTGGAATCTGATCAGGGGGGCGGGTCTTGCGGGTCTTGGCGGAATGACGCCGCAGCGGAACGATATGATTCGCCCTTTGCTGTGCTGTACGAAAAAAGAGATTGTGGCTTATCTGAAACGGCAGCGGATTTCCTGGTGCCGTGATGAAACCAATGAGCTGCCTGTGTATACGCGGAATAAGCTTCGTCTTGACATTATCCCAAAGCTTGCGCAGATTAATCCGAAAGCGTCGGAACATATCTGCCGGACGGCGGAGATCGTCTGCGAGGTCAGGCAGTGGATGGAGCTGGAAGCCGAAAGGTGGATTGTCTTAAACGGCAGCGTGGAGGAGGGACAGGCGGTACTGCCCATAGCGGCGCTTATGGAAGGGCACAGAGCGCTGCGGATGCAGGTCTATTTGCTGGCGCTGTCGAAAATGAATCAGGAGAACAGGGCGCTTGCGGATATGGGTAAAGGAGCACTGAATAACCTTTCCCGAAGACATCTGCTTTTGATAGACGGACTTTTGGAGCAGTCTCATAACGGGGCGGTACAGCTCCCGGAGGGGCTGTGGGCCTGGCGGCGGTATGACAGCCTGGTTCTGGGAAGACGTAAAGAGCGGCAGGAGGCGTTTTCAGAAACGAAAACGCTTTGCAGGAAAGCGTTTCCTTTCGAATGGGAAATTCCCGAAGGCCTTTTGCCCCGTGGAATTCTGAGTTTTCAGTTGTTGCCTGCGTTTATCCATGGTGAAGCCGGAAACAACAGGAATGCGGATACCTGTGAAAAAATTCCTGAAAAGATGTATACGAAATGGTTTGATTATGATAAAATAAAAAATACTTTGTCGGTCAGGACCAGAAAAACCGGCGATTATATCCGGATTATGCCTGGATTCAGGAAGAAGACAGTAAAGGCGTTTATGATCGATAAAAAGATTCCCTGGGAAGACCGGGATCGTATCTGCCTGCTGGCGGACGGGAGCCATGTTCTCTGGGTCGTGGGGCACCGTGTCAGCGAAGGGTATAAAGTAACGGAACAGACAAAAACCATATTACAGGTACAGATGAGGAAGGTATGACAGGATGGGTGAGAGAATACGGATATTGCTGCCGGAGGATGAGGTAGACAGAAGAATCAGTGAAATAGGCCGCCAGATCAGCGAGGCGTATAATGGAAAGCATGTGCATCTGATCTGTGTTTTAAAGGGCGGCGTGTGCTTTACCTGTGAGCTGGCGAAGCGGATCACGGTGCCGGTTTCCTTTGATTTTATGGCAGTGTCCAGCTATGGCAGCGGAACGGAGTCCACCGGTCAGGTGAAAATTAAAAAAGACCTGGATGAGCCGTTGGAAGGGAAGGATGTGCTGCTGGTTGAGGATATTATAGATTCCGGAAATACATTGTCCAGTCTGTTAGAGCTTCTGTGGATGAGAAAGCCGGCCAGTCTGAAGATCTGCACGCTTCTGGATAAACCCTCCAGAAGAGTAAGGGATGTGAAGGTGGATTACGTGGGCTTTTCCATACCGGACGAATTTGTGGTGGGCTACGGGCTGGATTACGATCAGAAATACCGCAATCTTCCTTATATCGGAGTGGTGGAATTTGACGACTGACGACTGGCGGTCGGTTGATAAGGAGGTACACAGTTGAGAGTGCAGAGAGGATTTGGGTTTTACCTTGGCCTTATGCTGCTGGTAATGCTGTTTTTATCGTTTGCCAGACAGAGCTTTATGTTGGGCGAGCTTTGCAGCTACAATGAATATGTGACGGCAGTGGAGCAGGGCGACGTGGTAACAGCCACGGTAACGCCGAATGCGGAGACGCCTACCGGCAAGATTTCCATTGCCACAAAGGACGGCGGGGAAAAACAATTATATGTGACAGATGTGAATCAGGAATTTAATCGTCTGAATGAAGCCGGAATCACTGTCAATGTAAACAATGTTCAGAAGGATAATTTGTTTCTGATTGTGGTATTGCCGATTCTGGCCGGAATGGTGATTGTGGCGGTTCTTGTGGTGATGCTGAACAATCAGGCCATGCAGGGCGGCGGCGGAAACAAGATGATGAATTTCGGCAAGAGCCGGGCCCGGATGGCGGACGGTTCGAAGCTGGTTACCTTTAAGGATGTGGCAGGTCTAAAAGAGGAAAAAGAGGATTTGGAGGAAATCGTTGATTTTCTGAAAAATCCTGAAAAATATATCCAGGTAGGGGCCAGGATTCCCAAAGGCGTATTGCTGGTCGGCCCTCCGGGAACAGGTAAGACCCTGCTTGCCAAAGCGGTTGCAGGGGAAGCGGGTGTACCCTTTTTCAGCATTTCCGGTTCTGACTTTGTGGAGATGTTTGTGGGCGTAGGCGCATCCCGTGTCAGGGATCTGTTTGAGGAGGCTAAGAGAAACGCTCCCTGTATTGTGTTTATCGATGAGATCGACGCTGTGGCGAGAAGAAGAGGCGCCGGTATGGGAGGCGGACATGACGAGCGGGAACAGACGCTGAACCAGTTGCTGGTGGAGATGGATGGTTTTGGCGTGAATGAGGGTATCATTGTTCTGGCGGCCACTAACCGGGTGGATATTCTGGATCCTGCTATCTTACGTCCCGGGCGTTTTGACAGAAAAGTGGGCGTAGGCCGTCCGGATGTGAAAGGACGGGAGGAGATTCTTTCTGTCCATGCGGCGAAGAAACCGCTGTCTGATGATGTGGATCTCCATAAAGTGGCCTTGTCTACCTCCGGTTTTACGGGCGCGGATCTGGAGAATCTGATGAATGAGGCGGCAATTCTGGCGGCCAGGGAGGACAGGGCCGTGGTCTGCCAGACAGATATTAACCGTTCTTTTATCAAGGTAGGTATCGGCGCAGAGAAAAAGAGCAAGGTTGTCTCAGAGAAGGAAAAGCGAATAACGGCCTATCATGAGTCCGGCCATGCGATTTTGTTCCATGTGCTGCCGGATGTGGGGCCTGTGCACACGGTGTCTATTATTCCTACCGGGATGAGTGCGGCCGGTTATACCATGCCTCAGCCGGAGCAGGACGATATTTTTAACACAAGGGGTAAGATGCTGCAGGATATTATGGTCAGTCTGGGCGGCAGAATCGCGGAGGAGCTGGTTTTTGACGATATCACTACCGGTGCTTCTCAGGATATTAAGCAGGCTACTGCTGCGGCCAGGGCTATGGTGACCAAATACGGTATGTCTGACAGAGTGGGCATGATTCATTACGGAGACGACGGCGACGAGGTATTTATCGGCCGGGATCTGGCTCATACCAGAAGTTATGGGGAATCCGTAGCGTCCGTGATTGACGAGGAAATTAAACGGATTATTGACGAGTGCTACGGGAAGGCCAGGGAATTGATTCTGGCTCACAAAGATGTGCTGGATGCCTGTGCCCGGCTGCTGATTGAGAAGGAAAAGATCGGAAGAGATGAGTTTGAAGCGCTGTTTGCGCCGAATGTATAATTTAAAGAGAAAGAGCAGGCGATGTGGCTTTATGAATAAGCGCGCACTTTTTTCAGATGAAAGTTCGGAATACAGAATCCCTGTGGAACCGGAGATCAATCAGCCGGTTACCATCCGGTTCCGTACGGCGGCCGGAGATGTGGATCATGTATGGCTGATTCACAGAGGTGTCCGTCTGGAAATGGAAAAGTCTTTTTCCTATGGCGTTTTTGATTATTATTCTCTTACGATTCCGCTGCGGGAGTCGCGGTATACTTATTACTTTAAGATTATGAAAGGGAATCAGGTCTGTTACTATACAAAGGTAGGCGTTTCTGATGAGCCCTATCTGGAATGCAGGTTCTGGATTTTGCCGGGCATGAAAACGCCCCAATGGGCAAAAGGTGCTGTATTTTATCAGATTTTTACCGATCGTTTCTGTAATGGCGACCAGAGTAATGATGTGGTGAATGACGAGTATGCTTATATCGACGGTTGTCATGTGAAAAAGATCGAAGACTGGTATCGGCCTCCGTCTTCCATGGATGTCCGGAATTTTTACGGCGGCGATCTGCAGGGCGTTTTGGATAAGCTGGATTATCTTCAGGATCTGGGAGTGGAAGCTCTCTATCTGAATCCTATTTTTGTGTCTCCCTCCAATCACAAATATGACACCCAGGATTATGACAATGTAGATCCCCATCTGGGCGTGATTGTGGAGGATTGCGACGGCGTGCTGCCGGAGGATGAGGAGGCCAGGGATAACCGGCAGTCGGACAAATATATCCGGCGCGTCACAGACGAAAGAAATTTGAGGGCCAGCAATGAGCTGTTTGCCCGGCTGACAGAAGAGGCCCACAGGCGCGGTATGTATGTGGTGATCGACGGTGTGTTCAATCACTGTGGTTCTTTTAATAAATGGATGGACAGAGAGCGGATCTATGAGGGGCAGGAAGGGTATGCGCCCGGGGCGTATGTGTCTGCGGACAGTCCTTATAAAGACTTTTTTCAGTTTTATGAGGATCAGTGGCCCTACAATGCCGCTTACAGCGGGTGGTGGGATCATGACACACTGCCCAAACTGAATTATGAGCAGTCGGATATTCTGGCAGATTACATTATGGGAGTCGCAAGGAAATGGGTTTCGCCGCCTTACTGTGCGGACGGCTGGCGACTGGATGTGGCGGCGGATTTGGGGCACAGTGAGGAGTATAATCACCGGTTCTGGAAGGAATTTCGCAGAAATGTAAAAGGGGCGAATCCGGAGGCTGTGATCATCGCGGAACATTATGGAAGTCCGGCGGCCTGGCTTGGGGGCGGAGAATGGGATACTGTGATGAATTATGATGCGTTTATGGAGCCGGTATCCTGGTTTCTTACAGGGATGGAAAAGCACAGTGACCGTTATGAGGAGGGGCTTTTGAATAATGCGGAAGCTTTTTTTCATGCCATGGCCTGGAATATGAACGCTTTTCATCAGTCTTCGCTGCTGACGGCGATGAACGAGCTTTCCAATCACGATCATTCCCGTTTTCTTACCAGAACCAACCATAAGGTGGGACGGCTGGGAGAGCTGACCAGCGAGGAGGCCGCAGAGGATGTAAACCTGGGAGTATTCAGAGAAGCTGTGATGATTCAGATGACCTGGCCGGGGGCTCCCACCATTTATTATGGGGATGAAGCCGGTGTGTGCGGTTTCACAGACCCGGATAACCGGAGAACCTACCCCTGGGGCAGAGAAAATCATGAACTGATTGAGTTTCACAGGAGTCTGATTCATATTCGAAAAAACAACGAAGCGCTGCGTACCGGTTCTTTAAAGCCGCTGGCGGCCGAATATGGTATCATCGCCTACGGCCGGTTTGTAGGGGAGAATATTTTGGTGATCGCGCTGAATAAC
>CAJTTU010000012.1:25722-57552 GCA_910579325.1 uncultured Lachnospiraceae bacterium
TCAACGCTTCGGAAAAAACGGTAAAGATTCCCGTATGGGAAGCAGGCGTGGAGGATGGCGACGAGATGGAGCGGCTGATGCTTACCGATGAAAACGGTTATAATGTGGGCCGGCTTTGTTTTGAGGCTCAGGACGGTATGATTCAACTGCAGATGAGCGCTTACTGCAGCGTACTGCTGCGAAAACACATTGAATAAAAAATTGAAAAATATGTATCTATAGTTTTTATCTTTTCCGGACAGACTATCTAACACAGGACAGAATCCCAAAATTCCTCTGTCCGGGAAAGGATGAAGATGATGAGCCCAAAAGAATTATCTTATTTGGAAGATGCGTTAGGCCATGAAACTTTTCTGAAAACCAAATGCTGCGATACGGCCGCCCAGCTTTCTGACACGGAACTGCGTCAGTTTGCACGGGATATGGAGGAACGGCACCAGCAGCTGTTTAACAAGTTCTACAACCTGGTTTGAGCTGCCGGCAAGTGTGCCGTGAAGCAACAATAGGGAGATGCGGAGCTGAATTCAGAAAGGAGAGATATCATGGGTGATAAAGAGAAAATGGAAGACCTTTTAATGAGCATCAAAGGCGTGTGTGATTTGTACCTGCACGGTGCAATCGAGTCAAACACTTCCAATGTGCACTGTGCGTTTGACGAGGCGCTGAACGAGTCTTTGAAAATGCAGAGTGAGATATATCAAAAGATGGAGCAGAAGGGATGGTATCCCACAGAGAAGGCAGAGCAGAAGAAGATTCAGCAGGTAAAGCAGAAATTTGAAGGTAAGATGAACGCATAAAATCAGGATGCACGATATCTTGCGAAACGCGGTATAACCGAAAAGGCGGGCTTATAAAACGGAGCCTGTCTTTTTTTATTGAAAGAGCTGAAAGACTGGACAGAAGGAATTTTAATTATTTTTTGAAACCGGACAATATTGACATGGCAGGATTGGAGCAGATATATTAATATAAAAACAGACAAAATTCGACAAAAAACGATCAAGGGGGGAGGTTTGTATCATGATTACCGGCAAGGATCTTAAGGAGGCACGGCAGCGCAAACATCTGTCCCAGGAGGAGGTTGCTGAACTGTCCGGGTACTCCGTGAGACAGATCAGCCGCATGGAAAATGATATTAATATAGGGCAACTGCAGCGCAACATGGAATTGCTGGCCTGTCTGGATTTGATCAACATAAAGAGACAGGAATCAGAGAATCGCGCGGGAATCGCTTTAAAAAAAGAAGGGAGAGTGCTATAATGTGCCAAAAGAAGAATACATATACATACTTTGGAGGATGACATGAAGTTTTCTAAACGAATGGAACATTTTGGAACAGGTATTTTTTCGATTCTGGCAGAGAAAAAGGCGGCCAGGCTAAGTCAGGGGAAGGATGTAATAGATTTGAGCATCGGCGCGCCCAATATTCCGCCGGCGCCCCATATTATGGAGGCGCTGGTAAAAGCGGCCGGGGAGAAGGAGAATTATCTGTACGCGATTCGGGATACGGACGAGCTGCGAAATGCGGCGGCGGCATGGTATCAGCGGCGGTACGGCGTCATACTTGATCCGCAGAAGGAAATCGTGGCGGTGATGGGTTCTCAGGAGGGGCTGTCTCATTTTGCGCTGACGATTGTAGACGAGGGGGATACCGTGCTGGTGCCTGATCCCTGTTATCCGGTATTTGCGGACGGACCTGTGCTGGCAGGCGCAAAACTGCACTATATGCCCCAGCGGGAGGAAAACGGCTATGTGATCGATTTAAAAGAGATTCCGGAGGAAGTGGCAAGGCGGGCAAAATTGATGGTGGTGTCCTATCCGAACAATCCCACAACCGTTATGGCGCCCGACTCTTTTTATGAAGAGCTGATTGCATTTGCGAAAAAATATGATATTATCGTGCTCCATGACAATGCTTACAGCGAGCTGGTATTTGACGGCGCAGGCTGCGGCAGCTTTTTAAGGTTTCCCGGAGCGAAGGAGGTGGGCGTGGAATTTAACTCTCTGTCCAAAACCTATGGGATGGCCGGCGCCCGCATCGGATTTTGCCTGGGCAATGAGGAAATTGTGGAGCAGCTGGCAGCGCTGAAATCAAATATCGATTATGGGATTTTCCTGCCGGTGCAGAAGGCGGCGGTGGCAGCGATTACCGGGGATCAGGCTTGTGTGGAAACGGTGAGAAGGGCATATGAGCGCAGGCGTGACGTGCTGTGCGAGGGCCTGACCGCTATTGGCTGGAAGGTGGATAAATGTCCGGCGACCATGTTCGTCTGGGCGAAGATTCCGTCCCGCTTCCAAAACCGCCCTGACGCGTCGAATACCTTTGTGATGGAGCTTTTAGATCAGGCCGGCGTGCTGGTAACGCCGGGCAGCGCCTTTGGTCCTTCGGGAGAGGGATATGTGCGGATGGCGCTGGTGCAGGATGAGGAGGCGATGGAGCGGGGAATCCGCGCGATCGAAGAAAGCGGGATCTTAATAGAGTGACGGCTTTTACACAGGCAATCATTGATAGATATGGGAATTATTAAAAAAGAGAACGGAAAAATCATGAAAGGGCGGAATCCGGTATGAAATTTCTGCTTGCGGCGGTCAATGCAAAATATATTCACTCAAATCTGGCGATATACAGTCTGAAAGCTTATGCTGAGGAACAAAGAAAGAACAGCCCGGATTCTAAGCCCTGGAGGGTCGAACTGGGAGAATATACGATTAATCAGAATACGGCGGAGATTTTGGGGGATATTTATAAACGAAAGCCGGATGCAATCGGATTTTCCTGCTATATCTGGAATATGGATACGGTGGAGCGGATTGTGTCTCTGCTCCATAAAATAATGCCGGATACGCCGGTCTGGCTGGGCGGACCGGAGGTATCCCATGAGGCGGAACTGTGGCTTGCCAGGCTTCCGGGCGTTCGCGGAATAATGATCGGCGAGGGAGAAGAAACCTTTTCGGAGCTACTGGACTATTATGAAGGAAAGGGGGAGTCTCTGGCGCAGATTGGCGGGCTGTGTTATCGGGAGGCGGATGGGGCACGGACAGGCCCTGCGGCGGGATACGGCCAACAAACGGGACATATAATTGAAAGTGCGGCCCGGGTAGAGGATATGGAGGAAGGCGGAACGCATATACGGCGTACCGCTGACCGGCCGCCATTGGAAATGAGCCGGATTCCCTTTCCATATCAGGGGATTTTCCGGAGAGATGCCGCTGCGGACTCGGAGCGGACAGAACCTCCGGAGCGTGTAGAATCGTCGGAAAAGTTAAAGCAGAACTCCTTTGCTCATAAAATCATTTATTATGAGAGCAGCAGGGGATGTCCTTTTTCATGCAGTTACTGTCTGTCGTCACTGGATAAAAAGCTGCGGTTTCGCGATCTTGCGCTGGTTAAAGAGGAACTGCAGGTTTTTCTTGACGCGAAGGTGGTCCAGGTGAAGTTTATCGACCGTACCTTTAACTGCAGAAAAAGCCATGCCATGGCGATCTGGTCTTATCTGGCGGAGCATGACAACGGCGTCACGAATTTTCACTTTGAGATTGCCGCCGATCTGCTGGATGAGGATATGCTGGCGGTGCTGTCCGCGATGCGGCCGGGGCTGGTTCAACTGGAAATCGGCGTACAGACCACCTGCGGGGAGGCCCTGGCGGCGGTGGGGCGGAAGACGGATCTTCAGAGGATCAGGGAGATGGTGGGGCGGGTTTCCTCCTTCCATAATATCCACCAGCATCTGGATTTAATCGCAGGGCTGCCCATGGAAGGGTATGGGCGGTTTGCCCGTTCCTTCGACGACGTATACGCCATGGGGCCGGATCAGCTGCAGCTGGGGTTTTTAAAGGTGCTGCGGGGGTCTGCGATGCGGGAGCAGGCATCCCGGTACGGGCTGGTATATGACGACCGTCCGCCCTATGAGGTGCTGTTTACCGACTGGCTGTCTTATGAGGAACTGCTGCGGTTAAAACAGATTGAGGAACTGGTGGAGACTTACTATAACAGCGGACAGTTTAAGCTGACTTTAAAAGCAATGGGACACCGTTTCGCGTCGCCCTTTGCCATGTTCGAGGAGATGGCGGAATATTTCGCGGCCAGCGGTTATTTCGGTCTGAATCCCGACCGGGAGGCCCGCTATGGACGGATTTTGTCGTTTCTCGGAGAAAGGTGTCCGGAATACAGAGAAGTTGACCGGCAGCTTTTAACCTGGGATTTTTATCTGCGGGAAAACGCGAAAAAACGTCCTGGCTTTGCCCTGGATCAGCTTCCGTGGAAAGAGCGGATCTCCTGTTTTTTTGCGGAGGAAAACAAGACCGACCGATATTTTCCCCATTATAAAGGGCTGTCCTGCCGGCAGCTGATTCACAATGTGCACCTGGAGGCGTATACCTGGGATATTCCGGCGCTGGCGGAAACGGGGATGGTAAAGGAACGTGTGATGCTTGTCTGTTATGATTATGGGATGCGGGACCCGCTGAGTTATAACAGCGCGGTTACGATTCTGTGAAAAGTCTTGCCATCCTGATAAAAATGGCCTACAATAGAAGCCTGATGTAGCAGCGGAACTGCAAAACAGCTGCGGACCGGACCGGCCCCGGAAGGATTTACAGACGCAGGAAGCGGCTGTAAATCCTTCCAGGTTCAGGGGGCTGGGGAGGGCAGCAGCGGAACTGCAATAAGAAAGGGTAAGTATGTATAGTAGAAAAAAACAGAAAATTATCATATCAATTATGGCAGTAGTGCTGGCAATCGTTCTTATTGTACCTACGGTATTGAGCTTGTTCATGTAGGGGGACCGGACTGCAAAGGAGAGCGAAAGCCGGCGTTAGGAGGGTGTTATGAAAAAAGGAAACGCAGCGGCCTGTGTACTGGCGGCGGCAGTTTTGTTTCTTTTGTGGCCCGGACGCGCTTTTGCTCAGGAAGAAGATACAATCGCCCAGGGAATTTTTGCAGGGGACGTGGAGCTTAGCGGACTTACCAGACAGGAAGCCCGCGCTGCGGTGGAGGCCCATGTCGGTCAGCTGGGGAAAAAAACGCTGACGGTGAAAACGGATACCCACGAAGACCAGATTACGCTGGAAAGACTGGGATTAAGCTGGGACAATGACGAGATTATCGAGGATGCGTTTCAGTATGGTAAAAACGGGAACCTGCTGGTCCGCTATAAAGCGCTGGAAAGTCTGAAATATGAGCGAAAGGTCTATGACCTGGATCTGTCCTTCCATGAGCGGCAGATTCGGTCCTTTGTGGAAAAGCTGGCCGTCTATGATGTGGAGCCGGTGGAGCCCACGCTGTTCAGAAGGGACGGCGTGTTCGTGGTGGAGGGCGGAACCAACGGAATCCGGGTGGATATTCCCGCAACCGTGGAGCGGGTAAAAGAAACGATAAATGCCTGGAATCAGGAAGCGCTTCTGGTGGAGGCCGCAGCTGAAATTACAAAGCCGGAGCGGGACCCGGAGCTTTTACGGGCAGTGCAGGATCAACTGGGCGCATATTCCTCAAATTACGCAGCAGGAAATCTGGGCCGTTCCCAGAGCCTGGAGCTGAGCGCCGGCAGGCTGAATGGTACGGTGATTTATCCGGGAGAGACGATTTCCGTTTCCACGCTGATGGGGCCGAGAACCATTGCCGGCGGCTACGGCGTGGCCGGCGCCTATATCGGCAACGACGTGGTGGACAGCGTGGGAGCAGGCATCTGCCAGACCGCCAGCACCCTCTATGCGGCGGCATTGTATGCGGAGCTGACCATTGTGGAGCGGCATAATCATTCCATGACGGTAAATTATATGCCGGCGGCTCTGGACGCCACGATTTATGCCGGCAATTCCTACACCAGTCCCCAGAAGGATTTAAAGCTCAGAAACGACTATGATTATCCGGTGTATATCGCCGCATACGCAGGAGGTGGAACCGTTTCTTTTGTAATCTATGGAAAAGAAAACCGTCCGGCGGAACGGTCCGTCTCTTATGTATCCCATGTGATCAGCGAGATCTGGCCCACGGAGATCACCTGGACGGAAGATCCCGGCCTGCCCTATGGATATCAGGTGCGGACCCAGGGCGCCTACGCCGGCGTGACCGCGTCGCTGACAAAGGTGGTGTCCATGAACGGAGCCGTGTCAGAGCGGACGCTGATTCACACGGATAAGTATAAAATGGTAAATGAAAAGTGGACGGTGGGCGTGAACCCGGCGCTGGCTTTTGACGCGGCGGGAAATATTGTGGCGGCGGAGCCGCCTGCAGCGCCGCCGGCGGAGGACGGACAGGCGGTTCAGGAAGGACAGCCTGTACAGGAAGGTCAGGAAGGGCAGCCCGGGCCGGAGACAGCTGACGGGCAGCAGGCCGGAGAGAGCGTCGAAGGACAGCCGCCGCCGGAAGAGCAGCTTTCTCAGCAGCAATTGCCGGGATAGGTATTGCAGTCCGGAAAATTGGGCGGCAGGTTTAGAGAGCAGGTAAGATTGAGAGATGACGGATAAAAGGGCTTTGACAGATCCGGGACAGTGGGAATGGCAGGACCGGCAGCGGCTGGAGCAGGTTTGCGAGGAATTGGGATTGGCGAAGCCGCCGAATGGAGAAAATCCGGCAGGCTTTGGCTCCGGTGTCAGACCGGGCCAGGATCTGGCCATTGCCGGATATATTGGACTGGGCGGGACCGTATGGATGGGCCTGCACAGAGAGGAAATACTGAGAAAAACCCTGCCGGAGGATTATGTGGAATCCGGCAAAGCCTTACAGGCGGATATGGACCGGGTTTCGGCTGCCGCAGTTTTGAACGCGGCGGTTTCGGAAACAGACAGGGGTAATGATGGGGTCGTCGCTGTATATGATGTGATTCAGGGGGGCATCTTCGCCGCTCTCTGGGAATTTGCCCGGGCGGCCGGGACAGGGATTTACGCACGGTTGAAGGATATTCCGGTACGACAGCAGACCGTCGAGTTCTGCGAGGTATTTGATTTGAATCCTTATCAGCTTTTGTCCGGCGGCTGTACGCTGATAGCGGCGGACAATGGCTGCGACCTTTTGTACAGGATGAACCGGGCCGGGATTTCCTGCGCCGTGATCGGAAAGGTTACGAAGGACCATGACCGGGTGGTGGCTCATGACGATACCTGCCGGTATCTGACCAGGCCGCAGCGGGATGAAATATTCAAACTGTTATAACGGGTATGGTTTTCTAATGAATCATATATTATAAAGTCGGAGGTTAAGTTTGGGAGTAAGTTTTAAGCTTCCAGATCTGCCCCGGATGGCGCGGAAGGCTGCGCCAGGAAGGAGGAAAGGATGAGAGAAAAGATTCTGGCTGTGATGGAGAAAAACAGCCGCATCGATTTGAAGGAGCTGGCAGTTTTGCTTGGTGAGGATGAAATCGCGGTGGCCAACGCCATCGCCGATATGGAAAAGGAGAATATCATCTGCGGTTATCACACGCTGATCAACTGGGATAATACTTCCGAGGAGAAGGTATCGGCGCTGATTGAGGTGCGGGTGACGCCCCAGAGAGGGATGGGCTTTGACCATATCGCGGAGCGGATTTATCAGTATCCGGAGGTAAACGCGGTATACCTGATGTCAGGGGCTTATGATTTTACCGTGATCCTGGAAGGAAAATCCATGCGGGCGGTGGCTCAGTTTGTGTCGGAAAAGCTGTCCACGCTGGATTCCGTATTAAGCACGGCCACCCATTTCGTGCTGAAAAAATATAAGGACCATGGCACCGTGCTGAGCAAAAGCCAAAACCGAGATGAAAGGATGCTGATTACACCATGAGAAATCCAATATCCGATAAATGTGCGGCATTAAAGCCCTCCGGCATCCGTAAATTTTTCGACGTGGTAAGCGAGATGCCCGACGCTATTTCCTTGGGCGTGGGCGAGCCGGATTTTGACACGCCCTGGTTTATCCGGGACGAGGGCATTTATTCGCTGGAAAAAGGACGTACGTTTTATACCTCGAACGCAGGCTTAAAGGAGCTGCGCCAGGAGATTGCCAATTATCTGAATCGGCGGTGCGGTCTTACCTACGATCCGCTCCATGAGGTTGTGGTTACGGTGGGCGGCAGCGAGGCCATCGATATCGGGCTTCGGGCTATGCTGGACCCGGGGGACGAGGTACTGATTCCGGAACCCTGTTTTGTTTCTTATCTGCCCTGTGCGCAGCTGACTGACGGTGTGCCCGTACCGATCCCTTTGGTGGCGGAAGATGAATTTCGTTTGACGGCGAAACAGCTGGAGGAGGCGGTCACGCCAAAGTCTAAAGTACTGATTATGCCGTTTCCCAATAATCCTACCGGCGCTATTATGACCAGGAAGGATCTGGAGGCGGTGGCCGAGGTGGTGCTCCGTCATGATCTTTACGTCATTTCAGATGAGATATATGCTGAACTGACCTATGGAGGAGACCACGTGTCCATTGCTTCTATGCCGGGAATGAGGGAGCGGACCATCGTGATCAATGGTTTTTCCAAGTCTTATGCCATGACCGGATGGCGGCTGGGATATGCCGCGGGGCCTGCGCGAATCATAGAGCAGATGACAAAAATTCATCAGTTTGCCATTATGTGCGCGCCTACGGTCAGCCAGTACGCAGCGGTGGAGGCAATGAAAAACGGTGATGATGCAGTGGCCGAAATGCGGGAGTCATATAATCAACGGAGGCGGTTCGTGGTGAATACACTGCGAGAAATGGGATTGGATTGCTTCGAACCGCTGGGGGCATTCTATGTATTTCCCAGTATTAAAAAGTTTGGTTTAAGCTCGGAGGAATTTTGTAACCGACTGCTGGAAGAAGAAAAAGTGGCAGTAGTGCCGGGGACAGCGTTTGGAGACAGCGGAGAGGGATTTGTCAGAATTTCTTATGCGTATTCATTGGATGCGCTCCGGGAAGCGCTGGGGCGTGTGCGCCGTTTTACGGAGAGACTGGAACATGCTTAACATTGTGCTTCATGAACCGGAGATTCCTGCCAATACGGGAAATATCGGCAGAACCTGCGTGGCCACAGGCGCCAGGCTTCATCTGATCAGACCGCTGGGCTTTCAGATAAATGAAAAGGCGCTGAAACGGGCGGGACTGGACTACTGGGACAAGCTGGACGTAAGCGTTTACGATCATTATGAGGATTTTCTGGAAAAAAATCCTGACGCTGTGATTTATATGGCTACCACCAAAGGACGGCATGTCTATACGGAGGTATCCTATGAGCCGGACTGCTATATCATGTTCGGCAAGGAGAGCGCCGGGATTCCCGAGGAGATTCTGATCGACCATGAAGACCATGCGATCCGCATTCCGATGAAGCCGGAGATCCGGTCTTTGAATCTGTCAAATGCCGTGGCGATTGTGCTGTATGAGGCGCTGCGGCAGAATCAGTTTGGGCAGATGCAGATGGAAGGACAGCTGCACCGGCTGCAGTGGAGATGAAGCGCTCGGAGCGGTTTGGAAAGAAGTTTTGAGATCTGTCCGAACCATGTGGTAAATACGTCAGGAAAAGTGGGAAGAATGAAAAAACGAAGGATACGGACTGCTTTGGTATGCTGTCTGGCGTTGGGGATGGCGGCGCCGCCGGTCAGGGCGTATGCCGCAGAGGAGCGGCCGGAGACTTTTTTTGCAGAGCCGGCAGGAATGGGAGAATCGGAAGCGCTTTCCCGGCGTCTTCTGACAGCAGAGGAAGGAGAGACGATCCGGCTGAACGAGACAGTGACAGTGGACGGTCCGCTTTCCCTGGAAGGAAACGGCGCGGTGCTGACGCGGGCAGAAGGTTTTGACGGCCCCATGTTTTACATAGACGGACAGGGAAGCTTAGAGATCGGCGGCCTTGTTCTGGACGGGCGGGGAAGCGGCCTGTCCGGCAGTCTGATTATGAATGAGGGAAGCCTGACCATTCATGACGGCTGTATCCTGCGGAATAATCACAGTGAAAATGGCGGCGCCGTTTACAGTACCGGCCGGCTGCTGATCGACGGAGGCGTTTTTACGGGAAACCGTTCTGATTTTCACGGAGGAGCCGTCTGGAGCGGCGGCTACCTGGAGATGAATGGCGGCTCTGTCTACGGAAACCGGGCGGAGGGAAACGGCGGCGGCTTTTACTGTGATTATGGAAACTTTATGCTGAAAGGCGGCCGGGTGGAGGGAAATGAGGCTCTGTGCGGCGGCTATGACCTTTACAGCCAGTATAAGGTGCTGTATGAGCCGGGGGTGATTAATCCGTCCCGATGCTATGGGGATCTGGAGCGTTATGGAGGAGAAGCTTCCGGTCCGGCCGCTTTTCAGGATAACGGGAAGATGTGGTTTGAATCCATGCCCAGCAACACCAGCTTTATCGTCGGCGGCTATGACGGCCAGGGGGGTTTTTACAGCCTTACTTATGCGGATTACGGTTTTGAGGCGTTTTTGCAGACGCCGGAGCAGCCGATGGAGTTGATTCAGACCGGGCCGGGAGAAGAAAAAGAGGTGCTGAAAGGAATGGCTGTCAGCCAGTGGCTGGAATTTACGGAAGACGGAAACGGCGTGGAGGTCAGCTATCGTATCCGGAATCTTTCTGATGAATTGCAGTGCTATTCTCTGGGGGTGGGAGGAGACGTACAGGCGGACTCGGACCAGCATACGGTGGTATACCGGAACTATCATGGGTTTACGATCGAGGATACCAGAACCGGAGAGGAGGCAAAACGGCCATGCTTTCAGATTCTGTGCAGGAACCGGCAGCCATATCGGAACAAGAAGCCGGATGCGGGGACAGGTGCCGCTCCCGATATCAGTGCGGATACCAGTGAGAATATGGGAGTGGATGCCGATGCCAGATGGCTGGTCGGTTCTGAAGAAGGAACGTACTATCATAATCTCTTTGCGGACAGCCCGGATATCCTGAAATCAGAGGAAGAGGATATTTTGATTGCCTTTTCCTGGCAGAACCGGACATTGGAGCCGGGGGAGGAGGAAACGGTCAGCTTTACGATCCGGCTGACTACGATGGGAGAGCAGTGGAAGGAGCATGTGGAGAGCCTGATTCTGGGACATAAAAAATAAGCCGCCGGGACTAGCTTAAGTCTCCGGCGGCTCTTTGCAGCGTGAAGATAAATTCTGTTCCCACGCCCTCCGTGCTGATCACGTCGATATTTTCATTGTGGGCCTGGATGATTTCCTTTGTGATGGAAAGCCCCAGCCCGGTTCCTTTCTTATCCTTTCCTCTGGACAGATCGGTCTTGTAAAAGCGCTCCCAGATTTTTCCGGTACAGTTTTTCGGAATGCCGATGCCGGAGTCCTTGACGGAGACGAATATTTTTTCGTGCTGGTCGTAGGCTTCGATCCAGATCACCGATTCGTGATGAGAAAATTTAATGGCGTTGTCCACCAGGTTGTAGATCACCTGCTGTATTTTCCCCATATCTCCATGGACCATCAGCGCTTTGTCGGAAAATGTCAGATCCACGGTGATGCCTTTGGCGGAGCAGGAGCCCTCGAAGGTGGCGCAGGTGTTCTTAATCACCTGATTAATGTCGAAATCTGTCATAACCAGCTGCTGTCCTTTTTCATCCAGAGAGTTTAAGGTAAGCAGGCTTTCCGTCAGCTTGTTCAGCCGCTCGGTCTCGGAAATCACAATATTCAGATACCGCTCCTGATTTTCCGGCGGGATGGTGCCGTCTAACATGGCTTCGATGTAGCCTTTGATGGAAGTCAGCGGCGACCGGAAATCGTGGGATACGTTGGCAATAAATTTTTTCTGGTATTCCTCCGAATTATATAATTCCATGGCCATATAATCAAGGGTATTGGCCAGATATCCCAGCTCGTCGCTGCTGTGGAAGTTGAGCCGGTAGGTCAGGTTGCCGGAGGCGTATTCATTTGCAGCCCGGGTAATTTTCCGGATGGGAAGATATACGGTAAGCTGGAAGGTCAGGAGCACCAGCAGGGACAAAAGGAATACGGCCAGATAAGCCACATAGACGATATTCAGCAGGTCATACCGGCTTTTAAGCACCACCGATTCCGGCATGTGGATCAGCACATAGCCGTAGGTGCTGAACCTTCCGGTAATGGGAGCCGAGGCCGTGAGCACCGGTTCCCGGAAGCTGTCGTGAAAGTCCTGAAAGCGGTAATGGTCCATGGTCATGGTGGCGGCAGGGTCGAAATCTTCAAAGGTCCTTCCCACATGGCTGGAATCGCCGCAGGTGTCATAAGTAACCCGGCCGTACCGGTCCATAATCCAGATTTCAGATTCCAGATGGGCCGCCAGCCCTGCTAACTGGGGCTTCATGGCGTCCAGGCTGACCAGGGTGCCGGAATATTGTCTGCTGCATTCGGAGGCCAGGGCGTGGGCTTCCTGATACAGGGCGGACGCTTTCTGGCGGGACAGATACCGGTAAATGCTGCGGGAGGAGACCGTGGCCACGAAGATAAAGCCCAGAACGCCCACGGCCAGATAACTTAAGATTAGTTTTAGATACAGCCGTTTGTTCATAGTGTCAGATTTTCACCTCAAATTTATACCCTACCCTCCATACCGTGGAGATAGCCCATGCGCTGTGATCCTTTACCTTTTCCCTGAGCCGTTTGATATGTACGTCAACCGTGCGGGTGTCTCCGGCGTAGTCATACCCCCATATGTGTTCCAAAAGCTGCTCTCTGGTAAATACCTGATTGGGCGAGGAAGCCAGAAAATACAGAAGCTCCAGTTCTTTGGGCGGCATTTCCACGGAGTGTCCCATGTAGATGACGGAATAATTGGTGAGATTAATCGTCAGATCCGGATACTCCACATATTCTCCCCGTTGCTTACCGGTATCGGGCGTATCGGAAGCCGGCGGCACGAAGGTGCGGCGCAGCACGGCCTTTACCCGGGCCACCAGCTCTTTGGAGTCAAAGGGCTTGATCATATAGTCGTCGGCCCCCAGCTCCAGTCCCAGTACCTTGTCAAATACCTCCCCTTTTGCCGACAGCATAATGATCGGGACCTGGGAATCCCGGCGGATCTCCCGGCATACCTGATAGCCGTCAATGCCCGGCAGCATCAGGTCTAACAGGATCAGGTCGGGCTGAAAAGAAGAAAATTCCTTTACGGCGTCCTCGCCGTTGTCAACGGTCATGGTCTCAAAACATTCCTTCATCAGATAGAGAGAGATCAGCTCGGCGATATTGGCGTCGTCGTCAACAATCAATATTTTTTGTTTTGCGGTCAAGGATATCATCACCTCACTATAAAAATTAAATAATCCTGCGTTCATTCTCCAAAGGATCACAGAAACGCTCTTTCATTATGGAGTATCCGGCAAACTATACCAGTATCCAAGGACATGCTTCACAATAGCGCATTTTGTCGAATTTATGGAGGCAGCTGTAAAACTGATATGGGCGTTACTGTGTGAAATCCACAATCGTTACGCCGGTGTCCCCTTCTCCGAAGGTTCCGAGCCGGAAGGACTTCACGTATTTCAGCCGTTTCAGATGCTGATGGACGGCTTTTTTCAGCGCACCCGTGCCCCGGCCGTGTACCACCCGAACCTGGGATAAATGGGCCAGATAAGCGTCGTCCAGATATTTATCCAGCTGGGCGACGGCCTCGTCGGTGGTCATGCCGATCAGGTTGATCTCAGATGAAATCTGAAATGATTTGGACATCTTGATCTGGCTGGCCCCCGACCCCTTTTTGTTCCGCCGGGTTACGTCGCCTGTGGGTCCCGTGATGGTAGTTTCCGGGATCAACTCCAGATCGGAGATATTCACCTGAGAGCGGAGGATGCCCATCTGCACAAACAGTTCGCCTTTGGCGTTTGGCAGGGAGCTGACCGTGCCGGTTAGATTCAGAGAAAGAACCTTTACGGCGTCTCCGATTTTAAATTCTTCCGCTTTATGGACCTTTCGGGGCTTTGGCTGTTTTTTCGCCGTCTTTGTCTCAAGCTTCGAGATCTCGCCCCGCAGCTGGGCCCGCTGTTCCTCCAGCGCCCGGCTTAAGTCGCTGTCAGCCCCCAGCTTGTTGATATTTTTAATGGTGCGGTCGGCTGTGGCCTTTGCTTCCAGAACAATCTGCATGGCTTCTTCCCTGGCCTTCCCGAGCATTTCCTCCCGGCGTTTGTCAAACTGCTCCTGTCTGGACTGCAGCCGTTCTTTTAAGCGTTTTGCCTCCTCCCGGTAGCGGGCGGTCTCCTCCTGCTCCTTTGCCAGCGCCTCCCGGGAAGCGTCCAGCTCGGCGATCACATCTTCGAAATCCTTTTCCTGCTTGCCGATAAAGGCGGAAGCGTTCTCGATCAGATGCTCCGGCAGTCCCAGCTTTCTTGAAATGGCAAAGGCGTTGCTCTTGCCGGGAATGCCCATCAGAAGCCGGTAGGTCGGCTGCAGGGTTTCCACCTGAAATTCACAGGAGGCATTTTCAACGCCCGGTGTGGACAGGGCGAATACCTTTAGCTCGCTATAATGGGTGGTGGCCATGGTGCGGATGCCCATTTGATGAAGCCAGGTGAGGATCGACATGGCGAGGGCCGCTCCCTCCACCGGGTCGGTGCCCCCTCCCAGCTCGTCGAACAGGATCAGGGAATCGGTGTCCGCCTGTTCCAGGATTCTGACAATATTGGTCATATGGGAGGAGAAGGTACTCAGGCTCTGTTCGATGCTCTGCTCATCGCCGATGTCCGCGAAGATTTCCGGGAACACGGCCAGCTTAGAGCCTTCAAAAGCGGGAATATGCAGTCCCGCCTGCCCCATCAGCTGAAGCAGCCCCAGGGTTTTTAAGGATACGGTTTTGCCGCCCGTATTCGGTCCGGTGACGATCAGCAGGTCAAAACTGCCGCCAATCGTAAGATCGACGGGAACCACCCTGGCCGGATCAAGCAGCGGATGACGGCCGGATTTGATTTCCACGTAACGGTTTTCGTTAAATAAAGGCTCTGTTCCCTTATACTGCCGTGCCAGGGCGGCCTTGGCAAAGATAAAGTCCAGCTGGGATAAGACGGCGATATTTTCAAGAAGCATGTCAGCGTATTCCGCCGCCTGCTGGCTTAAGCCTGCCAGAATCACGTCGATTTCTTTTTGTTCCGCCAGCTCCAGCTCCCGCAGTTCATTGTTCAGCTTAACAATGGCCATAGGCTCGATAAAAAAGGTGGAGCCGCTGGAGGACTGGTCATGGACCATGCCGCTGACCTGGCTTTTGTATTCGGCTTTTACCGGGATGCAGTAGCGGCCATTGCGCATGGTGATGACCGCATCCTGCAGGTAGGTGCGGTGGCTGTTTACCAGGCTGTTCAGCTGGGTGTGTACCTTGTCGCCGGTCAGCCGCATGGAGCGCCGGATCTGTCTGAGTTTCGGGCTGGCGTCGTCGCTGACCTCTTCCTCTGAAATAATGCAGCGTTTAATTTCCGTGTTCAGCGGCGTTAAAGGCTCCACCGCGGAAAACAGAGGGGAGAGGCTGTCGCCTTCGCTCTCGTCATTTTCCTGTCGCCCGTAATTTTTCGCCCTGGCGGCGCAGTCTAACAGGGAGCTGACGTGCAAAAGCTCCGTCAGGTTTAAAGAGCTGCCGATCTGCAGCCGTTTGACACTTGCCCGCAGGTCCCTGGCGCCGGAAAAAGAAATGCTTCCTTTCAGGCGCACCCGGTTCTGGGCGTCGGAGGTTTCCTGCTGGGCTGCGCGGATCTCGTCGATCCGGTCCATCGGCAGAAGCTCCCGGCATTTCTGCGTGCCCAGGGGCGTCTGGGCATATTCTGTCAGTTTTGCGATGATTTTGTCATATTCTAATGTCTTTAATGCTTTTTCATTCATAGTGTTCCTCTTTCGAACGATGTTTGCATATTGCTTATAAAGTTTTTTCAAAACACTGCGTTTTCATATTGCTTCTAAAAGTTTTTTCAGACACTGCGTTTGCATTTTGCTTCTAAAATTGTTTCAGACATTGCGTTTGCATATTTCTTCTAAAAATTGTTTCAAATGTTGCGTTTCAATATTGTCTCAAACATTGCTTTTCAAAACGTTCCTTTCAGCGCGGCGTTTGTCTGTGTGGGTATTTGCGGCGCTGTTCAGGCTGATCCGAACGTTTTTTCCGGATTTTCTCATCCTTCATCAGTATTATACACTAAAGTTTATGGTTTTCCTATATTATTTTTCTGGGAAACACTTCACAAGGCGTTGGTTTTCATCTATAATATTGGTCAGGAGAGTCTTGTGTCAGAAGGAGGATTCCCTGGTTATGACGGAGCAGGATAAAAGGCTTAAGGAAGCACAAAAGACAGGAACGGAAAAAGGCGGGCAGCAGACGGCTCCCCCTCCTTTTATCAGAGAAAAGATTGTAAAAAAACCGGTGCGCTTCAGAGAGCGGATTTTGCGCTTCCTTGCGCTTTTGATTCTGGCAGTGGTGATGGGCGCCGCCGCGGCCGTCGCCTTTGTGTCGGTCCGGTACAGGATGGAGCAGAGGCTTTATCCGGAGGAGACGGGGGAAGCGGTGGTGATTCCCAAGGACACAGATCCCCATGAGACGCAGACGGAGCAGGCCCAGACGGCGGAGGAGACCGAGCCGCAGACGGAAGAGACGATGACCGAGGAAGATCTGGGCGAGATGATTCAGTCGGCCGTGGATGAAAAGAAGCTGGATCTGTCCGATTATAAACGGCTCAGCACACTGACTACGGGCGTGTGGAAGGAGGCGTCGAGAGGCTTCGTTACCATCACCTCCGTGCGCCAGAATGAAGACTGGTTTGATAATGTATATGAGAATGAGGGCCAGACCTCCGGAATTATCACCCAGGTGTCGGGCCGGGACGTACTGATTCTGACCCGGTTTGACAAGGTACAGGATACGGACGAGCTGGAGGTGACTTTTTTCAACGGTCTGAGGGCTCAGGCCCAGGTGCGGGGGACGGACAGCCTGACCGGGCTGGCGGTGCTGAATGTGCCGGTATCGTCGTTAAAAGCCTCGGATCTGGAGCTGATTACGCCGGCGGTACTGGGGAATTCCTATGCCTTAAGTCCCGGAACGCCGGTGATTGCCGCCGGTGATCCTTATGGCATGGTGGGCTCGATGGCGGTGGGCGCAGTGGTCTATACCCGGACTGATACCGGCGGGATCGACATGGATTTGCGGGTGATCGACACCGATCTGGGGCTGCCGGAGCAGTCGGGCGGATTTTTGCTGAATCTGGACGGAGAAGTGGTTGCGGTCTTTACCGCCGAGTACAGCGGCAGCGACGGCGCTATGACATCCGCCGTGGGTATTTCCAATATCAAAGGAATCATTGAGAACCTGTGCAATGGCAAAGAAGTGGCCTATATGGGCGTGAAGGGACAGGCGGTAACGGCTGAGATCGCCGACACCCACGATCTGCCTGTGGGGGTGTATGTGACGGAAACCCTGCAGTCCGGTCCTGCTTACCGGGCGGGGATTCAGAACGGCGACGTGATTACCGAGGTGGACGGCACGCCTGTTACCAGTATGCGGGAGCTTCATGAAACGCTGCTTATGCTTGCGCCGGAGGCCGAAGTGGAAGTGACAGCGGTGCGGAAAGGGATCGACGAGGCGCGGGAGCTGGAATTTACGGTGCAGCTGAGAAGCAGGTAGGACAGCAGCCCTCCGTCATTAAAAAAGAAAAATACGGAAATTGGATAATCGGTACGTAAAATATCAGAACATCAGAACATAGAAAGAGGAAATTTCAGTGAAATTTATTGAACTGTTAAGAGAAGGAGAGCACACGTCGGATATTTATCTCTGTAAAGTAAAACAGGTGGCGAAAACCAAGGCAGGGAAAAACTATTACTCGCTGGTTTTACAGGATAAGACCGGGACCATCGACGGGAAGGTGTGGGATTTAAGCAGCGGAATCGATCATTTTGAGGCGATGGACTATATCAGGCTGGAGGCTGATGTGACCTGCTACCAGGGGGCCCTGCAGCTGAATATCAAACGTATCCGGGTGGCCAGGCCGGGGGAGTATGATCCAAAGGACTTTCTGCCGGTTTCCCGGTACTCTATCGACGGCATGTACAAGGAACTGTTAGACTATATCAATAAAATCGGCAATGAGCATCTGAAAGCGCTGGCCCGCGCCTTTTTCGTGGAGGATCAGTCCTTCGCGCAGGCATTCCGGTCTCATTCGGCCGCGAAAAGCGTGCATCATGGCTTCGTGGGCGGGCTGCTGGAGCATACGCTCAGCGTAATCAGGCTGTGCGACTATTACACGATCCGCTACCCGATTCTGAACCGGGACCTGCTGATCTCGGCAGCGCTGTTCCATGATATCGGAAAGGTGCGGGAGCTCTCCGCCTTTCCGGCCAATGATTACACAGATGCGGGACAGCTGTTAGGCCATATTGTGATGGGTGTGGAGATGCTGGACGAGAAAATCCGGGATATTCCGGATTTTCCGCCGATGCTGGCGATGGAGCTGAAGCACTGTATTCTGGCCCACCATGGGGAGTATGAATACGGTTCTCCCAAGCTTCCGGCGATGATCGAAGCCATGGCCCTGAACTTTGCGGACAATACGGACGCCAAGCTGGAGACGATGAAGGAGTACCTGGAGGGGAACCATGCGGACGGAGAATGGCTGGGGTATAACCGGCTGTTTGAGTCGAATATTAAGCGGACGTCGAAGTGAAATACCCCGCGGGAATAAAGGGTTGAAAATGGAAAGCAATCTTTTGAAGAATGATATTGTTACGACGGTAATAGAAGATATGAGCGAAAACGGAGAGGGTATAGGCAAAGTAGACGGCTATACCCTCTTTGTTAAAGATGCCATTGTGGGGGACCGGGCGGAGGTCAAAATAATTAAGGCGAAGAAAAGTTACGGCTATGCCCGTCTGGTAAAGCTGCTGGCGCCTTCTCCCGACCGGGTCGCGCCGGTCTGTCCCGCGGCGGCCCCCTGCGGCGGCTGTCAGCTGCAGGCCATGTCTTATGAGGCGCAGCTTAAATTTAAAGAGAATAAGGTGAAAAGCCATCTGGAACGCATCGGCGGTTTTACGGATGCGCAGGTGCGGCCGGTCATCGGCATGGAAGACCCCTTTCATTACCGGAATAAGGCGCAGTTTCCGGTGACGCAGGATAAGGAGGGGAATATCCGGATGGGATTTTACGCAGGGCGGACCCATTCGGTGATCGAGACGCCCCACTGTTATATCGGCCATCCGGTAAATGACCGGATTCTGGCGCTGGTAAAGGAGTATATGAGGCGGGAAGGAATCCGGCCTTATGACGAGACCCTCCATAAAGGGCTGGTGCGCCATATCCTGATCCGCCGGGCCGCCGCCACCGGGCAGCTGATGGTATGCCTGGTGATCAACGGCAGAAAAATACCGGCGGCGGACAGGCTGGCGCAGTCCCTTTTCGAGGTGGAGGGGATGACCACCGTCGGTTTTAATGTGAATATGGAGCGGACGAATGTGATCCTGGGAGAAAAGACCGTGATTCTGCGGGGCCCTGGCTATATTACGGACCGGATTGGGGATATCTCCTTCCGTATTTCTCCCCAGTCTTTTTTTCAGGTGAATCCGGTGCAGACAGAGAAGCTGTATGGGAAGGTTTTGGAGTTTGCCGGTTTAAAGGGGCAGGAAACGGTCTGGGACCTGTACTGCGGGATCGGCACGATTTCTCTGTTTCTGGCAAGGAAAGCGAAAAAGGTGTACGGCGTGGAGATTGTGCCCCAGGCGATTGAGAATGCCAGGGAGAACGCAAAGCTGAACCGGATCGGGAATGCGGAGTTTTTTGTGGGAAAGGCAGAAGAGGTGCTGCCGGAGTGGTATGAGAGGGAGAAAACCTATGCCGATGTAATCGTCGTCGACCCGCCCCGGAAGGGCTGCGCCCAGAGCCTGCTGGACACGATTGTCAGGATGAATCCGAAACGACTGGTCTATGTCTCCTGCAATTCGGCGACGCTGGCCAGGGATCTGAACTATCTGTGCCGGGAAGGGTTTGCGTTGGAGAAGGTGCAGCCGGTGGACATGTTCGCGATGACGGTGGGGGTGGAGTGCGTGGCGGCGCTTAGTGGCGGAAAGGGCGCAGAGCATGATATTATTGAGGTCGACGAATGAAAAAGGAAAAGGAAAAGGAAGAGAAAAAGGCGGAAACCGTTTCGCCATCGGTTCCGCCTTTCCCTCTCGACAGTAACTTCAAATTGCTTTAGCACAACACCCAGTTACGCATATATAAACGTAAAAATCGAAGAAATATTACAAAAAATTTGAAAAAAACTTAAAAATTGAACGATACGAAAAAGTCAAAGTAAAAATTTCGAAGGGAACAGGAGGATTCCAAAATGTTATTTGTTCATTATCCAAAATGCAGTACGTGCCAGAAAGCGAAGAAATGGCTGGAGGCTCATCAGATCGCCTATGAGGAGCGGGATATCAAGACGGAAAACCCGTCGAAAGAGGAATTGAAAGGGTGGTATGAAAAAAGCGGCCTGGAGCTGAAAAAATTTTTCAATACCAGCGGTATGTTATATAAATCCATGCAGCTAAAAGATAAGCTTCCCGGCATGACGGAGGAAGAACAGCTAAAGCTTCTGGGAACGGACGGCATGCTGGTAAAGCGGCCGATTCTGGTGGGCGATGATTTTGTGCTGACAGGGTTCAAAGAGGAGCTGTATGAGCAGCACTGTAAGTAGATATGGTCAGCTGAACGTAAGATTTATTCCCGCCGGGTATTTCACTTTGTGAAGCTTTTGAAAGTACTGTTTGTTGATGAATCTTCGGCCGGAACGATTTTGAAACGATGTGGCGGCTTCGTCAGAAAGAGAGAACGATGAAAAAAATATTATACGGGATACTCGGCCTGTTTTTGCTTTCCTGCGGCGTGATGGCGCTGTATGCGTTCAAACCGGAGATGGTGGGAGCGCCAAACAGTTTGTTTCGCCGGGGGCAGGAGGAGACGGAGGCCGGTTACGGAAACGGGCAGCGGTCAGAGCTTTCGGATTCCGGAACTGGACAGAAAGGGGATGCGGATGGGTCGGGCGGAGCGGATCAATCCGTTGGGTCAGGTGAACCGGACGGTGGAGTGACTGCCGCCGGGGAAACACAAAACGACGGCCTGTCAAATGCGGATGCGTTGCTGTCGAAGGAAGCCGGGGCTGACGGAACCGGCTACCAGCCGCCGAAACGGTCTGAAACGGCGACGGCGGTACCAGCCCAGGTAGAGGGCCGGAACGGCTATGAGCGGGTGAAAGAAGAAAGCGTCCAGGTCAGTCAGGACGCGGTGAGTCAGCTGGGAACCGGCCCCACCGGAGAGGGACTGACCTTTGACGCGGAGTACTATCCTTATTATTCCATGCTGGATGCCACCGGACAGCTGCTGTACCGTCAGCTTTATGCCAATGCCAATGCGCTGAATTCTGTCTTTAAGCCGGCGGCGGAAGTGGATGCGGGACAGCTGAAAAACGTATTTTCCGCCGTGTTCAATGACCATCCGGAGCTTTTCTGGCTGGATTCCTCCTATACCTGCAAATATCTCCAGAACGGTCCATGCGTGGAAGTGGATTTATCCTTTAATCGCACGGCACAGGATATGAACGGCGCCAAAGCGGCCTTTGACGCCAAGGCGAACGAGATCATTGCCCAGGCCCAGGGTCTGCCGAATGCCTATGAAAAAGAGAAATATGTATACAATACACTGATCGACGGCATTACCTATGATCTGGGCTCGGAGATGAATCAGAGCGCCTACAGCGCGCTGGTCAACGGTCAGAGCGTATGCGCGGGCTATGCCAGAGCCTATCAGTACCTGTTAAGACAGCTGGGTATTCCCTGTTACTATTGTACGGGCTACGCCGGGGAGGATCATGCGTGGAATATTGTCCGGCTGGACGACGGATATTACAATGTGGACCCGACCTGGGGAGATGTGGAGGGCAGCCGCTATGCTTTTTTCAATAAAAGCGACGCCGACTATGCCGACACCCATGTGCGCCAGGAGCTGTCCGTTTATCTGCCGCCCTGCAACGGGCAGGCTTACCGGGATCTGGACAGCGATTTTAAGCGGCTGGAGGAAACTGGGCTGGATGAGAGCCGGGTATTCGGAGATATGCAGAGCTATTATGGAGACTGTTATAATCAGATCACCGGAACCGGGCCGGGAGATTACACCTTTTATAATGTGCTGGAGGGCGAGGCGCTGTTAGACGAGTGGTATCAGAATTATCAGGCGGATGCCTATAAGCAGGCTTATATGGAAGGCGCCATGACTGCGGTGGGAGCCTCCTCCTGCCAGATTTCTCTGGAAATTGAAGAGCTGCACGGGAAACGGTTTCTCGTTACCCATACGGTGTCGATTCATTAGTACGACATCAATTAAATTTTTGATGTATTCATTTTCAGGAAAGCTTGATGATTAACGTTTTCAGAGGCGTTTTGAATACGGCGCCGCAGATGAAAATTCAGACATTTGAAAAGCCAGGTATTCCCGCGATTTTCCGCCGGAGTATCTGGCTTTTGTAAACGAATGAAAAACGCTCCCTGCCGTTACCCGTTGTTTGCTTCCGCGTCATCCATCTGTTCGATCTTCTCAAATAAGTCAGAAATCAGGCAGCCGGTGGTTTCAAAATGAATATAGTCGGTCACATGCCGGTCTACCAGCACCTTTACCTGGGCGGGGAAATCCTCGTCCGCATCGTAAAACAGCACCTGTAGATGGACCTGGGGAAATGCCTCAAATTCATAGCACAGATCCCCTTTGTCCTGCCTGACGCCGCCCAGTCTTTTGCAGAGCGCCTCTAACTGGGCGATTCTCCCGGTAAAACGTTTTTCAAAAGGAGCAAACAGCGGGTCATGCTGAGGCTCCGTGCGGGAGATGATGCCGTCTAACGCCGTATTCGGCGTCCAGGCGCCGGTGAGCATGGGCGTATCCTTGACGTAATGGAGCAGATGGTAGCAGACCATGGCTTCATTGAAATACAGGCGGCTGCTCCATTCTCCGTTGATCTTCTTTTCCAGCGTGCCGTCCACAAGCCGCATCCGGTAGGGCGTCTGATAGTAGGACAGATAAAGATAGTCTTCGTCAGCCGTAAGCCCCAGAATGTGGACGACCCGTCTGGGGTCATAATTCTGAAAAAACGCAAGCCAGTGCTCTTTATGCGCTTCGTACTCGTCAAATAAAAAACCTCTGCACTGAAAAGCATGATAATTAACGCTCATGAATTCTCCCACCTCGCCCTTAAAATTTTGATGAATTTCCTATCCACATTATAACCGCATCGGCGGGTTTTGTAAAGAAAGGGCCGCAATGTTTCACCTTGACCATGAATGCTTTCCCTGTTATACTTGGAAGAAGAAAAACAAAATACATTACATGATGAAAGTTGAGTATAAAATCCTCATAACACGGAGGTGGTATTTTGAAAAATTATCATAGAATACTGGGGGTCAGCGAGGATGCCGAGCCGGAGGAAATCAAGGCGGCCTACCGCAAACTTGCGAAAAAATACCATCCGGACAGTAATCCGGACGATCCGAACATAAAGAAAAAATTTCAGGAAATATCTGAAGCCTATGAAGCTTTGCGCAAGGAGTGGAGCCGTTACGGGCATTTTCAGAGCAGCTTCAGGGAGGAACCCAGGCCCAAGTGGTCGTTCCACAGGGAGATCAGGATTCCCGTCCATCTGGAGCTGGAGGAAACGCTTATGGAGGTGGAGAAGGAGATTACCCATCTGATGCGGCTGTCCCATGATCTGGGATACGAATTGTTAAAGTGCAGGGTGAAGATACCGTCGGGTGCTTATCAGTATAAGAAGATCCCGCTTCATGAGATCATCTGTGAAGGGCAGGAGGCGTATGATCAGATTAAGGAGAAGCTGGAGAACACGGATGTTACAATTATTATTCTGCTGAAGGAGAAAAAAGGGTTCCAGATCAGAGGATATCATCTGTATACTGACATTTATCTGGATTATATGGATCTGGTGCTGGGGACGGAGATCGACGTGGATACGATCGAGGGAAAATATCATTACGTCATCAAGCCGGGAACCCAGGCGGAGAGTAATTTCAGCCTGAAAAATAAAGGACTGATCCGCCCTTACAAAATGGGCGGACGGGGCAGCCATTATGTGCGGATACATGTAAAGATTCCTACCGGGCTGACCAAACGGCAGCAGGCGGCCCTGGAATATTTCCGGGAGTTGATGAAGTACGACGAAGAGGAACCGGAAGAAATCCGGGAGGCGGAAGCCGGAAAGCAGGCAGGATAAAAGAGCGTCATTCAGGGATGAACATCAAACAGGGGAACGAAGAGAAATGCCTTCCGTATATGCACATGAACGTTTTGGCTGGCAGGTGTTAAAGCGGCTGCCGGAACCGATAAAAGCAGTTGTGGAAAAGCACAGGCGTCAGTTCGGAATCGGCCTGCAGGGGCCGGATTTCTTCTTTTTTTATAAAGCGTGGAAGTCGACTCCCGTAGCAGAGCTGGGACTTCGGATTCACCGGACGCCGGCTTCCGAATTATTTTCCGGTTTTCGGGAAATATTAAGGAAAAGTGAGCAGGATTCGATGGAAATGGCCTGTGCCATCGGAACTGTCTGCCATTTTATGCTGGACAGCACCTGTCACTGGTATGTGGATGAGCAGATCAGGGACACGGGGGAGAGCCATAATACGATAGAGACAGAGTTTGAACGATATCTGATGGAAAAGGACGGATTAGAGCCGCTGCGGTTTCCTGTGTGGAAATTTATTCCTGTGGATGAAGATACGGTAGATTGTCTGACCAGACTGTATGGCAGGGCTGCTTTTGCGGCTGCCGCCGCATCCATGACTGCCGATGAAAAAATTGTCCGCACCTGTTTAACAGATATGCGGCTGATTAAAAGGCTGCTGTCCGCTTCTACGCCTATGGGGCAGAAGCTGCTGCGCAGGGTGATGGGGATGACCGGGCATTATGATGAGATACAGGGACATCTGATGGCGCTTACGCCAAATCCGCGGTGCGCGCGGTCAAGCCGCAGGCTGCTGGAATTATCTGACGGCGCAGTGGAAGAGACGGCGGCACTGATTACGGAGTATTATGAAAATATTTGGACGGATAAGCCTTTGAACAGTCGTTTTGATAAAGATTTTGAATGAAATTTTTAAATGCGCAGCCGCACTGTCCGTATAAAGGGCAGCTGTGTATACTATGATAAAGAAAGTCCATGAAACAGGCTGATGACAGGAGGTGGAGTGCAGGGAGATGATGGAAAAGCAGAAATTGACCAAATTGGAATTATCCTGGATTCTTTATGATGTGGGGAATTCGGCTTTCGTCCTTTTGATTGCCACCATACTGCCCATCTATTTTAATTCGCTGGCGGAGCAGGCCGGGCTGTCCAAGGTGGAATATCTGGCCTACTGGGGCTATGCGGCTTCCGTCGTCACCTTGCTGGTGGCTGTGATCGGGCCGGTTTTCGGAACAATCTCTGATACGAAGGGTTACAAGAAACCCATCTTTACCATCAGTATGCTGGTGGGTGTTGCAGGGTGTGCGTTCCTGTCTTTTCCACGGTCGTGGATGATGTTTCTGGTTGTGTTTATTGTTGCGAAGATCGGGTATTCTTCCAGCCTGATTTTCTATGATGCCATGCTGTCGGACGTGACGGAGCCGGATCGAATGGACGGCGTGTCCTCCCAGGGGTATGCATGGGGGTATATCGGCAGCTGCATTCCGTTTATTGTCAGCCTGGGTTTGGTGCTGGGCGGCGAAGGACTTGGGATCTCCATGACGGCGGCCATGGCGGGAGCTTTTCTGATCAACGCGGCCTGGTGGCTTCTGTGTACTCTGCCCCTTCTGCGGCATTTTCGCCAGACCCACGGCGTGGAGCGGCTTTCCCATCCGGTGCGGGAAAGCTTTGTAAGGCTGGGGCATGTACTGAAGGATATGAAAAAAGACAGACGGGTATTTTTGTTTCTCGTCGCCTTTTTCTTTTATATTGACGGCGTTTATACGATAATCGATATGGCCACCGCTTATGGGGAGGCGCTGGGGATGGACAGCACCGGTCTTTTGCTGGCGCTTCTGGTGACTCAGCTGGTCGCCTTTCCCTTTGCCCTGATTTTCGGCCGGGCGGCGAGGCGGTATGAGAATGATAAGCTGATCCGGTTCTGTATCCTGGCTTACACGGCCATCGCCCTGTTCGCCATTCAGCTGGATCAGCAGTGGGAATTCTGGGTGCTGGCAGTCTTTGTGGGTATGTTTCAGGGCGGCATCCAGGCATTGTCCAGATCCTATTTTGCAAAGATTATCCCGGCGGAGAAATCCGGCGAATATTTCGGGATATTTGATATATGCGGCAAGGGCGCTTCCTTTCTGGGAACCGCGCTGGTAGGTTTGTTCGCACAGATCACCGGCAGCCCAAATGCGGGGGTGGCCGTGCTGGCAGTTATGTTTCTGACCGGGTTCCTGATATTTGGGAAAGCGGTAAAGGTTTAGCGGAACTCAATTAGGAGGTAATAATATAAATGAGCAACACAACTTTGCAGCGGGGAGCGGGGCTGCTGCTTCCGATTTATGCGCTGCCCGCCCCGTTCGGCGTGGGCACTCTGGGAAAATGCGCATATGAATTTGTCGATTTTTTAAGCGGAGCGGATCAGAAATACTGGCAGGTACTGCCGGCAGGCCCCACTACATATGGGGATAGTCCCTACCAGTCATATTCCGCATTTGCGGGCAATCCTTATTTTATCGATCTGGAGATGCTGGTTCAGGAAGGACTGCTGAGCTGGGATGAAATCAACCGCCTGTCCTGGGGAGATCATCCCTCCTATGTTTCCTATGATCTGCTGTTTCAGAACCGTCCTCAGGTATTGAAGCTGGCCTTTGGCCGGAGCCGCCACAAAGAAACCGAAGAATACAAGCGTTTCTGCGAGGAAAACAGCTTCTGGCTGGAAGGCTATGCGCTGTTTATGGCCTGTAAGGAGCATTTCAATTATCAGGCCTGGCATAAGTGGGAGGAAGGGCTGAAATTTAGGAAGCCGGAGGCGTTAAAGAAGTACGGCGAGCTGCTGAAGGAAAATGTGGAGTACCACAAATTCTGTCAGTATCAGTTTTTCCGCCAGTGGGAAAAATTAAAGGTTTATGCCAATGAAAAAAATGTGGAAATCATCGGCGACATTCCGATTTATGTGGCGCCGGACAGCGCGGATATATGGGAGCATCCGGAATATTTCCAGTTAGACGAGACGCTGACGCCTACTAAAGTGGCCGGCGTGCCGCCCGACGCCTTTTCCGATGACGGCCAGCTCTGGGGCAATCCGCTGTATGACTGGGATGCCATCGAGGAGACGGATTTTCTCTGGTGGAGAGAGCGGATGAAGGCGTCGGCCAAGTTGTACGACTGCCTGCGCATCGATCATTTTATCGGGGTTGTGCGGTATTATACCATTCCCTACGGGGCGTCAAACGCTAAGGAGGGCGAGTGGGTATGGGGCCCGGGGAAGAAGCTGATTAAGGCGTTAAAGGAAGAGGCCGGCCATACCAAAATCATCGCCGAGGATCTGGGTATCGTGATTCCGGAGGTGGTGGAGCTGATGGAGGAGGAGGGCCTGCCGGGCATGAAGATCATCGAGTTTGCCTATGGCGGCGACAATACCAACCCTCATCTGCCCCACAATTACACGCCAAATTCCATCGTTTACGGCGGAACTCACGACAATGAGACCCTTGCCGGGCATTTTCAAGGAAAGTCCGGCTGGGAAGTGGAATACGCCATGGAGTATATGGGCATCAAGGAACCGGACCGGATGATCGACCGGATTTTCCGCACCGCCTATCAGAGCGTGGCCAGCGTGGCGATTTTCCAGGTACAGGACGTGCTGCATCTGGGCAATGAGGCCCGGACCAACGAGCCTTCGACGACAGGGAATAACTGGAAGTGGAGGCTGTACCCGGGACAGCTGACTTATAAAGAGCAGGGGTATCTGAAACGACTGGTGTGGGTGTTCAGAAGGTAAAATATGGTCAGGCCAAATGTTCATAGATGTATTGATACGTGCTTACGGGGCAGGCGGCATGTTGCGGATATGATTATTTGGCTGACCTTCACAGTATGATAAGGCAGATATGGAACAATTATATTTGAAAGCAATGGGAAAAATTAATCTGGGCCTGGATGTGGTGAGAAAGCGGGAGGACGGCTACCATGAGGTGCGGATGATCATGCAGACCGTGGGCGTCTATGATCGGATCAGTTTGAAGCGCAGCCATACGCCGGGTATCCATGTCACCACCAATCTGTATTTCCTCCCGGTGAACGAAAACAACCTGGTATATAAGGCGGCACAAATGCTGATGGAGGAATTTCAGGTTAAGGAGGGGCTGGACATTCATCTGCAAAAATATATTCCCGTGGCGGCCGGCATGGCCGGCGGCAGCGCGGACGCGGCGACGGTCCTGTATGGGGTGAACCGGATGTTCCGGCTGGGGCTTAGCCAGAAAGAGCTGATGGAGCGGGGCGTAAAGATCGGGGCGGACGTGCCCTACTGCCTGATGCGGGGGACGGCATTGTCCGAGGGCATCGGCGAGGTGCTTACCAGACTGCCGGCGGCGCCGGCCTGCAAAGTGATTATCGCCAAGCCGGGTATCAGCGTTTCCACGAAATATGTGTATGGTCATCTGGATGCGGCAGGGATCAAAGAACATCCGGATATCGACGGAATGATAGAGGCGATTCGAGAGGGAAGCTACGAGGGGGTGGTAAGAAGGCTTGGAAATGTATTGGAAACGGTAACACAGGAACGGCATCCGGTCATCGGGGAGATCAAGGAGCTGCTTACGGCTCACGGCGCCGACGGCGCTTTGATGAGCGGCAGCGGCCCTACCGTGTTCGGGCTGTTCAGAGAGGAAAAGAAAGCCAGAGAAGCTTTGAGAGCGTTGGAAAAAAGCGGATTGGCAAAGCAGATGTACTTAACAGGGCTTTTTTCTCCATGATAAGGGGGATATGTTATGGAAGAACTCAAATTAGCAACTGATAAGTATCTTCCGCTCAGGGATGTGGTTTTTCAGACACTGCGGGAGGCGATTTTAAGGGGGAATATTAAACCGGGAGAGCGGCTGATGGAAATTCAGCTTTCTCAGCAGTTAGGGGTCAGCAGAACGCCGGTGCGGGAGGCGATCCGTATGCTGGAGCTGGAGGGCCTGGTCAACATGACGCCCCGGAAAGGCGCGGCGGTGGCCGCCATCTCCGAAAAAAGCCTGCGGGACGTGCTGGAGGTGCGGTGCGCCCTGGAGGAGCTGAGCGTGCGCCTGGCCTGCGAGCGGATGTCCTGGGAACAGTTCGAGCAGCTGCGGGCGTCAAATGTAAAGTTTGCCCAGGTGGCCGAAGGGGAAGATATCACGGAGATCGCGAAAAGCGACGAGGCATTTCACGATATTATCTATTATTCTACGAACAATGATAAGCTGATTCTTTTGTTAAATCAACTGCGGGAGCAGATGTACCGCTACCGGATCGAGCATATCAAGATCAAGGAGCGGCGCAGTATGCTGATCCGGGAACATCAGGAGATTATCGACGCGCTCAGGGAGCGGGACAGCCAGACGGCAGTACTTGTAATGCGTCGGCATATCAATAATCAGGAGATCCAGGTGGGGAGGAAGATTAAGGAGAAGGAATAGGGAGAGAAGAGATGGAAAGGCCGGGAGAACCGGCCTTTTATAGTCGATAAATGCCGAATAATAAATAAATACGGGGTAATGTAAAACATATTCCGAAATGGGAATTAAAATTGTATTTCAACATATTATATGCTATAATGAGGGGAAGGAGGGATGGAAAATGGTGGAGCGCGAAGAGTATTTGAAACAGCTGCTTTCATGGAAGGATGAGAAAATTATCAAGGTAGTGACCGGAATCAGGAGATGCGGAAAGTCTACTTTGTTGAAGCAATACCAGGAATATCTGCTGAAGAACGGCATTACGCCGGAACAGATCATATCCATTAATTTTGAAAGAACGGCTTTGCGAGAGGAAAATGACCTATATTTTTCTGGACGAAATTCAAAAGGTGAAAGACTTTGAAAAGGCAGTGGACAGTCTTTTTGTAAAGGAGAAGACTGATCTTTATATGACCGGGTCGAACGCCTGTATGCTTTCCGGGGATCTGGCAACGTTTTTGACAGGAAGATATGTTGAAATATCCATGCTCCCTTTTTCATTTAAAGAATATGTATCTGTCACAGGCCTTCGGAAGGAAGAGGCTTTTTCGGAATATATGCAAAGCGGCGGACTGCCTTATATTGCCGTTATGGACCGTACTGACGAAAAAGTAGATATGTATCTGGAAGGGATCTATCATACGGTGCTGATCCGGGATATCGAGGATCGGCAGGTCAGGAAGGAAAGGGAAACGGGAAAACGCAAAATAACAGATATCGCGCTGCTGAAAACGATAGCAAGATACCTGGCAAGCGTGATCGGCAGCCCTGTTTCCATAAAGAGCGTGACAGATTATCTGATTTCATCGGGCAGGAAAATATCCCCGAACACGGTAAACGATTACATGGAAGCATTGGCGGAGGCCTTTATTTTCTACCCTGTGGAGCGATTCGATATCGTGGGGAAACAGCTTTTAAAGGTGAATAAAAAAATGTATATGGTTGACCTGGGTTTGCGCAGCCATATTCTTCCAAGGGGACATTATGACCTGGGCTTTTCCATAGAGAATATCGTTTTTTTTGAGCTGCAGCGTCGTGGGAATAAAGTTACGGTCGGAAAGCTGGGAACGACAGAGGTAGATTTTGTGACACAGAAACAGGGCGTGGTCAGTTACTACCAGGTAACTGCCGATATGGCCGCTCAGGAAACCTTTGAGCGGGAAATGCGGCCATTACGGAACATCCGAGACAATTATGAAAAGACGGTTTTGACGCTGGACCGGTTTTCACTGGGAAATTATGAAGGGATCAAGGTGGTAAACGTGATCGACTGGCTTTTGGATATGGGGTAAACAGGCGGCTGTAATGATACGCCGCCTGTTTTGTCGGATTCAGTGGTTTTCCAGCAGTTCGAACAGTTTAAATTTGATCTTCACATCCTTCCGCAGGCTCAGATATTCCGTTTCAGTCAGCTGCCGTTCTAAAATTTCCCGGGATTCTTCCGGAAATTCGCAGCAGGTAGCGTCCGTGAAGCACAAGGGCGGATACATGACGCACCACCAGTTCTGTCCTTCGGCCTCGCCGATTTTTACCCGCAGCGCTTCGTAGTCCCCGGCGGGAAAGGTGAGATCGCCGTAGGTTTTTACGGGGAAGTAGCATGTGGTAAGCTCCAGGGAGATCGTATCGTTGGAGCCCTGGGACAGAAGAATTTCTTCTGCGGTTTTTTGGAGGTCTTCCATGTGAAGGGAAGTCCAGGCTTTGGCTTCGTGTACGTCCTGAAAATCCGGTGCGTTTGCGTCCATATAAGAAAGAATGCCGTCCCGCACTGTCAGCTTCAGCGCCTGGTCCTCCGGACTGTCGCTGTTGGCCAGGACATGGAGCCGCAGGATTTTGCCGGCGATGGAGGCCTGGCAGGCGGCGGCGGAGCGGTCGATGTGGAGCCAGGCGGCGGTTAGGACTGCCAGGAGGGCGCAGGCGAGGGGCAGGGCTAACCGGGCAGGCCGGATAAACGTTCCGGGAACTGGTTTGTTATGTAAGGGATAGTGTTGTGTTTGTGTGCAAAAACGGGTAAATAGGTTTTTTGCAGGATGATTATTTAAATGGTTGTTCATATGAAAACTCCTTGTATTATATTTTTTGTTGGTTGACAGGTGCTTTTAATGGGAGTATTGCCGGGAGAAAAAGGGGTTATACTTTTTTCGGTGAATTTGTAAAAATACTATTTTTGGAAATTATCATATAATACATTTTAATACTCGATTTTTGACAGTGGTATAAGTTTGACAAGATAAAAGAAATTAATTAATTTTTCTATAAA
>CAJTTU010000013.1 GCA_910579325.1 uncultured Lachnospiraceae bacterium
GATACCGATATGGCTGACGAGATTACCAAGTACACGAAGAACAACATCCTGTTGCAGGCAGCTCAGTCCATGCTGAGTCAGGCTAACGCAACTCCTCAGGGTGTTCTGAGTATGCTGCAGTAATCAGTTTGACGAGGTTTTAAATCGCTATTGAATTGATATAATTCCTATATAGGATAAGCAAAGGCCATTTTGAGGTGTAACAGCCACAGAATGGCCTTTCCCGGTTATGAGAGGAAGAAAAGCCTGCCGGACCCTATGTAAAAAAAGATAATAAATTATAAGGATAAGAAATAACCGTTCCTGGATTTGGATGCAAGCAGGGCGGTTATTTTTTAGTGGATGGATATTCGATATATTAATATAGAGAACTAATGAGATAAGGAGATCGGCTGCATTTTAAAAAAAATGTAGATTTTTGTAATATTAGTACAACTCAAACGTTTATTTATCGATAGTATATATATTTTGTCTGCCACATATTTACATATAATGCCATATATGGTACGCATATTTTGTCGAAGTATACTATAATTAAGTATACTTCCGGGTAAGAGAAGGAAATTATGAATGAACGGGAAAAGATTGCAAAGAGGATTGTCGATTTGTGTGAAGAAAAGGAAATGTCATATTATAAGCTGTCCTATTGTTCGGCCGTGCCCATGACCACACTGATGCATATTATCAATTGCAGAACCCAGAATCCGGGCGTTTTCACGCTCAGTAAAATATGCAGCGGACTGGGGATATCAATAAAGGAGTTTTTTGATACGGAGGAGTTTCGGGGGATTGACTATGATACGGAGTAAAAAGGGAGTATTGTGAGAACAAAAAGGGATAAACTGTTGCAAAATATCTTTTGGAGGTCGTTCAAAAGATATTTTTACTCTATATAACCAGCCGGATTATTATAGAAAGATAAAAGAAAGGTGGGTAAAAAGTGAGACGTATAAAAGAATGGTTAGATTCCCGGATTACAGTGAAATTTTTAAAAATCTATAGCTGGTATATTGTCTGTGCGGCGATTGCAATGGTTATATGCGTGGTTATGCAGTCGTCTGTTTCTACGATTAACGCTTCCTTTAAGGCACCTGAAGAAATGTTGAATGAGGAAAAACAGAGTCAGAATGTGGCGGTTTATAACTACTATCTGGATTTTTCCCCTTCCATGCAGGGATTCTTTAGTGAAAACAGCAACTCTCCTATGCCGGCTGTGGCCAGCGTTTTGGAACAGGTGAATATGGATAACAGCAGTCGTTTTTTCTGGTGTGCGGATGCTGTGGTATCAGTGAATGGAGATCGCGATTTCTATGACAGTATGCGGACAGAGGAAAGAGTAGTTAATTATTATAACAGGCTTCTGGGAAATGCGGGAAATGGAACAACAATTGAACAGGCGATTGAAAATATGGATCTGTCAAATATTTTCTCAGGAAGTTCCTTTTCAAAAGAAAACGGTAATCTAAACGTAATCGTGACGGATCTGAATTTTTACAGAAATGCAGACGATTTACAGGGGCATAATGAGAAGGTTGAACGCTTTCAGAGAGCGCTGGGAAATGCAGCGGCAGATATGAACATCTGTGTTTATGCCATTACCGGGAACTTTGCGGGGAAAACGGACGATGAATATGAAGTTCCTCCGGCAGAGGACGAAGGAGATCCGTCGGACACGGGAAATGCTTTACCTGAGGATACGATACCTTCCATCCGGAATACCTTTTTTATAATGATTCTTTCTGATGAAGACAGAGAATACGAAAGGTATTGTCAGAAATTTGAGGATGCTATGAGAAGCGAAGGCCTGGAATATGCCGGGAAATTTGAGCTGACTGATAATCTAACCGGTTCGAATCCCACGCTGCAGGTAGAGTCTCAGAGATATGAAAGTCTGGGGATGGGAGAGAAGGAGTTTGTCAATTATGCGGACGGGGCGTTTGAGAATCTGCCTTCGAATGGATGCGCATTACAGCTGGTTTCAGGAGAAGTGAACGATACGGGAGAGGCGATGTTTAATATGCCTCTCTGCGAGCTGGAACTGCCGGGATACTACATGTCGGAGTCGACGGGAAGAAATGATACGGAGATCATGATAGAGACGGAACTATATCGTCCGAACCAGTCTGTGCCCTTTGCACAGGATCAGTATCAGGCATTTGAGGACGCCGATTTTCAGAGAGGAGATGCAGGAATGTATTATGCCGACGGTAAATGGTATCTGTCAGCGAACCTGCGTCTGAATGTCAATCCCGATGTTCCGAATGCGGCGTCCTGGTATCAGCGGGCAAAGGAACTGATCGGGAGAGAGTATATCGTTATGAACCTTAAATTTTATCTGAGACGACCGGCTTTTTCAAAGCCTGATTGGATCGCTTCTGTCGTCTATCCATGGACAGGAAATGGGGATGAAAATGTGTCGGATGCGGAAACGGTTATCGACGGTATTATAAACAGCAAAGAGAGCGCGTATGCGTCAAAGTCTTTAAAGGGCGAATATCTGGGAAACATCGTGATGTATCTTTTATATTAGAGGAGGGGCTGCGGCATGAAGGCGGATGATATCAGACGGCAGAATGAAAAGTATTATTACAGCAGTTATGTATGGCCGGTATGGATGCACCATCGGGGAGTGATATTTGGAATATGTGTCATGATGACAGTGGTATCAATGTGTGTGAAACAGACATTTCTGAAACATAAATATATATTAGAGGCGTCGAGACAGGAGCTGGGTCAGACGGATGTCATGAGATGGGTAAATGCGCAGGTCAGCGCACATCGTTTTGATTATATGTTTATCTTTATTCTGGCTGCAAACCTGATTGCCTGGGGTTTCGTAGTATTTTTTATGTTTAGATACAAGAGCTATGAACAGTATAAAAAGAAATGGATAAAGCGTATTCCGATGATGATTTATTTTGCAGAGCTCGTAATTTTCTGGACCTTTTATGGAGGAGGGCAGATACTTGTCGGAGCGATTGCGATGACGGTGGAATTCATCCCCGTAATCTGCGCGACGCAGTTTTTATTTCCTCTGGAAAACAGACCCGGAATGAAAAAAGTTTTTAATTTATTGGAATTGTTTGGTGCACTTGTTAACGGCATATGGAAAAAGAAAATCAAAAAAATGTGATCGCTTGGCAAAGGAGATAAGAAGGAAATGAGGGAAGAATTCAGTTACAATATTATACTGCTGGGCGGTACAGGCGCAAAATGCGGGGAGATTCTGCTCCATATGTGTGCAAACGGTTACTTCCCATATGCAAAATTGAATATGCTTTACATTGATTCGGATACGGGAAATGGAAATGCGCGGACATTCAGAAATCTGTATGATACATATGTAAAATGCAGAGAAAGCTATCTGATACCGGGTACGCAGATTGATTGTTTCTTTCATACAAAAGTAAAATTAAAGACGCAGAATCCCGTGCGGAAATATACCTATTTTTCTGATCTGGCAAAATTTTCGGGAAAGCAGCAGGGGACGACAGAGGCGGCCGAAGCGCTGATGGGGGTGCTTTACAGCGAAGAAGAGATGAGTTTAAAGATTTCCGACGGCTTTTTTGCACACCCTAATGTGGGCGCGGCAGTGTTTGCCGCAAACATGGAAAGTATTATGGCGGAGTTTCTTGAGGATATCAGGAAAGACGCCAGAGAAATGCGTAAGATAAAGATTTTTTTGCTTGGGTCCGTATTCGGAGGAACAGGCGCGTCTTCCCTGCCGACGATAGCGAGATATTTTAAGGAGTCGCTGTTTGGATCTTCCGACAATAAAAATATCCGGGAGCAGCTGAAAATCGGCGGGTGTCTGGTGTTGCCATATTTTTCATTTGACAGCGAAAATATGGAGCAAAAAAAGAAGAACAATGCGACTCAGCCGCAGATTGAGCCGAATAAATTTTCTTTAAAAACAAAATCGGCATTGGAATATTATAAATATGTGGATGCGGAAGAAGGGAGAAAAACATTTAACGAGCTGTTTATTCTGGGACACGACAGATCGGATGTCAGAGGATATTATGCGGCTTCAGGAGAAGAACAGCGAAATCTTCCCCATGTGGTGGAGTTCTATTCGGCTATGTCGGCGGTAACCTTTTTTGAAGAAGACATGGAAAAGGAGGGATATTTTTTTGCAGTGACGCCCGCTCGCATAATTGGCGGTGAAAATATTTATAAAGGAACGAAAGGCTACAGTCTTTTTATGTTTATGATGCGGTTTGCGCTGGTGATGAAGAGTCTGATTATGGAAGAACTGTTTGACTATACGAAAAAGAATAAGTTAAAAGAAAACGCGGACAAAATACCATGGTATTATGATTTTCTGTGTGGAAAAGCGGATGCAAAAGACTTTGAAGCGGACCGTCTTTACAGCAAATTTCATGATATTTCGGATTATTGCGACGCGTATATCAGGTGGTTTGCGGAATTAAATCTTTCAAATATCGCGAAGCTTGACAAACTCGAACAGATAGATTATCGTCCGGAAAGCGGAGATACCGTATCTTATCTGTCCTTTTTCTCAAAACAATTACTGTTCAGGCAATTACAGAACATTCAAATCTGGAATGCAGATGAAGGAGAGAAAAACGACCTGTATGCAGATAACTTAAAATATATCAGAACGAAATTACAGGAGCTGGAAACCGTGCATTTTTATACGGACAGAAAGTCCGAGAGGATTGGAATGGGCGAAATCTGGAGCCGTTTAAGCTATATGGGGTTTAACAGCTTTTTAAAAAATGACGACGTATTTAAAAATATATTTAAATCGACGGATAAGACGATGGATTCCGGCGTGAGAAATCTGGTAAACGCAATATTCTGTGCATGTCTGTTTTAAAACGATAAACATGAATTTGGAGGAGCGGGAATGGAAAAAAAGTACTTACTTCCGGCATTGAAAGATGATATTGGTGTGGATGCAAAAGAATGCTGGAAGGAGATGGACAAAGCATATGATTTCCTGATAGATAACCTGGAATTATACTATGAGCCGAATCAATCCGTATTTGAGGGAGGCTCCAATGCCATGCCCCATATGTTTGAACAGATGATTGTCTTCCAAAACGCTTTTCTGAATGAAAAGCATCCGGAGCATAGCAGGGCCGTGGCGGAATGGCGTGCTGTTCTGGCGCTTATGGCTTTGCAGAGGATACGCAATGTGAAAATGGATGTGATTCGGGTGGATTTGTCTGAGGCGAACGATAATCCGTTTCTGAAAGCCGCATATGCGTTTCGTCCGGAAGATATACCCGTATTTCATAATGCGACCTGGGATTTTCTTTATATTATTAAGGTAAAAGACGTGCCTGTTGCGATTTTTTCTCCGATTACGCTGGTGTGCCCTGCCAAACAATTCCGGTTAAAGATAAAAGACAGCCTGAAAAATGACAGAGAATGGATTTCGATTGAAAAAATAGAGGGAAATGATCAGTTGAAATTTCAATTTTCGGAAAGCGGCCTGGAGAAGTTTGCACTGGTAAAATGGCTGAAAGATTTAAAAGGAAAGATTAAATACAGCGGAATTGCAAATGGAGACTGTCTGAAAAATTTTGATACGGTTAAACGTGAACTTGCCTGTTTTATTAAAGAATTTGATCACGGAGAATATAATGAGGAAGAAGTTCCTGTCCTGTCGGGCATATATTACAGTATGAATAACAGCATACGCAAAGAGTATGATTTTATGAATATATGCTGTGATATCGCTGTAAAAAATCCGAAATTACGTTTTTTAATCAGACGGTATAAAGAAGATATTTTCGCAGATAAAATTCTTGTGATGGTTTATAATGATGATCCCGATGCGATCGACAGGCAGGAAAATATTCCCAAACTAGATATGTTGTATCGGAATGTATTGGAAATTGAAAAGGGAAAACCGATTATAGAGGTATATGACATAGGAGGCGAGAGAAAAGCGGCCTGTATCCTTCTTCCGTTTAAAATGCATTTTATAGAAGAACTGATGCAGAAACAGATTACGCCGGATGAGTTCTTCGGGCGTTTTTCGGCATTCCTGAATCCGGTTAAGCGCCAGATCGATATTGTTCTGCAGATCGAGGGATTTCCATATTCCTTTGAAAAAAGCTATGGTGAGGATGAGTGGCAGTATATATATGGCAAGGATTTGGAGGCAGTCTATGTGTGGCCGACGGCCCAGATGGACGTATCGGGATGGAAGGATTATTATGTTTATTCCGTGGAAAAGAGTAATATCGGCATAGAGATATCCGTGCCGGAAGAAACCAGAAGGGTAAAATATATTAACAGAGCGCATGGCTATAATAATAATGAGTTTCAGCTTAGCAGAGCAGGTTCATTTCCCTCCTATGTGCGTTATACATATCGGGGCGTAAACGGATTTCTTCCGGTGCGGACAAAACATGAAGGGGCAGACGCCGTTGGAGCTGTCGCGAATATTATTTTTGACGTGGGCCATGCAACGACCAATATAGCCATGATAAAGACAACGGTGGGAGATGTAGATAAGGACGGGAAAAAACTGATTTTCAGGATACCCCGGTCAAGTCGGATTGCCGGAAACGAGGACCCTTTTAAAACCGTGAATATTAATTTTGTAATGTCCGATGAGAAGGATATGGGATATTCCGGCGGCTGTATAAAAAATATGTTCCATAGCTATCAGAATTACGAGAAATCGCCTGTTGTTGAAAATGACAGGCGGCCCTTTGAGGACGGTCAGGTATTGTTTGACCGCAGCGCATATCTGAACGAACTGGAGCAGGCGATCGTCAGCTATATTAATTTTGAATATAAAGAGATGGAGCAGACGAACAGAGAAAATTCACATATATTTATAGAGCAGTTACTGGTTTACGCGATCTATCAGGCCATGATTCAGGGATGCACTTATGCAAAAGTTTATTTCACACATTCTTACGGGATGCAGACGGAATTTGGAGAGCTGAAAGGACTGTGGGAAAATGCGTTTTCGAATGTACGTGAACGGACCGGAATAAAGTTTGTCGGAAAAGAATATGTGATTGGAATCAGAGAAGAAGAAGCGCTCAGCTGGTATATTTACAGCAAAGTGTACAGGGAGAGAGGGATGAATTCCAATCTGTCTTCGGGCGATTGTCTCGATATAGGGATTAATATCGGATGGAAGAATACAAATATAGTTATGCTTTCGATGCAGGATGAAAAGACTGAAAATGACAGTAAGGAAAAGCTAGAGAGCGGACAAGGAAGTGGGAATACACCGAGCGGAGAAGAAAACCCGGAGGAACAAGTAGAGAGAGTAGAAGGCAAACACACAATAAACGTGTGCTGGTCCCGGGTAGAATATGCAGGCAGAAATATCAGTATGCTGGCGGATGCGGAGAAAGGCGAGCTGGATTTCCCTGCATATGTAAAGCTGCTCAGTATATTATTAAACGGCAGACAGAATGCCGATGGGAATCCGGTTGAGGAAAGGATGCTGAAAGAATTCGAAGAGCTTTTTTCTATGGATGTAAGATCAAAAGATCTTACCCATTATCAGGGATTGTTCGATACGATTGCCATGCGGATCGATGAGAAGAAATTTAAAGTATCTCCGGATGTGTTTAACAATATGTTTGAATATAAATACTTTTTAATGGCGGTTACTTATAACATTATGCTTCTTTTCCTCGAAATTGGGTTATTGATAAAAAAACGGAAATATGAGAATCGTAAAAGGATAAATATATATCTGGGCGGAAACGGCGCTAAATTTTTAAAATGGGTGGCGAATGACAAAGCGCTTTCTGAAATAAACGGAGAAAATGAACATGTGATGTTTATTCCTCCTATAAAAAGCGGGTTTATCGGGTTTATCGAAAAAGTGATGGATCCGGGTGGAGACAGAAAGGATATAAGGATATTCCTGGATGAGAAAGCGGACGAACAGTTGGTAGAGGGATGCGGCTCGATGCTGTTCAGGAACAGTCTGGGATTTCCGGAATTTACTTATGAATTTGCAGATAATCATCTGCAGGAGCCGGAATATGCTTCTTTTATTGCTGTTATAAATGAAGCGAGAAAGGAAATCTTCGAAGGATTTCCGCATACATGGGAGACGGGAGATGAGGGAACCCACTCCGGGGAGAATATATGCATTACTGACATTATTGAGAACAGCCGAAAGAAGGTCTGTAAAAGAGTGACAGATGAAATAAATTCCATAGATGGAGAAAGTCAAAAAGGAGGGACGTCTGAGCTATGAGAACGGCTTTTAGGGCGTGGAGAAGCGTGGCCTTTGCGCTGGGAGTTTTTCTCTGTACAGGTCTGAATAACAGTATGGTCTGCAGGGCAGAGGAAGGAGCGGGTACTGAGGTTGTTATATTGATCGATACCAGTGCGTCCATGCAAGAGCTATGGACCAGCGTTATGGAATGGACAGAAAGAATTGGGGTATATTCTCAGGATACGGGAATTAAGCTCCGAATGAAAAGCTTCGATGTGAGGGAAAGAGAGCCGGGCGAGATTTTTTATGGCGAGATCAGCAGCGCGGCAGGAAATCTTACGGAATACATGGACGATATGAAAGGCCTGGGAACGCCCGACGGGCGCGGAACCGATCATCTGGGCGCTATTGATGACGCGGTAGAAATCATGAATAAAAGTTCTGCCAAAAGAAAATGCATTGTTATTCTGTCAGATGGAAAATTGGATTATAGTGTCGATGGCGAAGATGGGCCTGCAAGAGAGACCGAAGAAAAAGAAGCAAAAAAGTCCTTCAAAAGCCGTGCAGAGTCTTTCGCAGAGAAGGATGGGCAGGAAATAGTTCTAATTGGATTTGGCAAAGAGCTGGATTTGTTCAGGAATATGAACGGCGTCACTTATATTTCAGGCGATCTCCTGACGGATGAAGAAATCAATACTTTTTTAAGAGCGGTTTTTGGAAAACTGGATATAGCGCTGGAAGAAATAAAATTGGAAAAGGATGGAGAAAAGTATAAATTTAGTCTGGACGAAGGTTATTACAGAACAATTATTGGTTTGCGTTCTGAGAATGACGAGGTAGATTTGGAACAGTTCCGTTATCTTCTTGAAAATGAGAACGGACCGATTATTCCCGAATTGATTTCGCCGCTGCCTCATTCCTGTTATCTTTATTTTTCCAATTTGGAAAAAGGCAGTTATCAGCTGACCATGCCTGCCGGAGAGTGGAGGCACAGCCTCATAACGCAAAAGAAAATAGAAGTCAGCGATATAGAGTTGTCGATAGAAGAAGATGAGAATTGCATCTACCATCCGTCGGAAGATGTGTATTGTCTGAAAGAGCCTGTCTGTGTTTTAAATATAAAGGTGACGACTAAATTGGAAGAGCAGCTCCAGGAATTGAATATGGTTAACGCATATTATGTGATGGCCCGGGACGGCGATAAAAGACGTAATAATATAACCGGCAAAAATGAAAATGGAACATATCATGTGGAAGCAATTTTAGATGGCGGAAACGGGGAATATGATTGTTGGGTCGAGATTCAGCAGGGGACAAGCCTTTATAAAAGTAATAAAATAAAAATAAAAGTAGAATCTGATTCGGTTTCTGATTCTGAATCTGAAAAGCTTACTCCGGTTTTAAATGGATCTGTAGACCGAAGTATGTTAGAATGCATAGATTTATCTGAATACTTTGGAGCTGATAAAGAAAATTCAGATAAATTTGTTTATGTAGGATGTGAGAAAGTATGCGCATTTGGAAAAACTGGTACTTCCAATAAAGGAACCTGTGAGTACGCAAATAATAAAATAGTATTCTATGAAGAAGGCAGATATCAGGTTTCACTGCGGGACAAAGATGACAGCGGGATGGTGATAGAATTTGTAATTAAAGATAACAGGAGTTGGTGGAGAAAGATATGGGATGATTTCTTCGGGAAGAAATGTGTGCCATAAAGGTCGTCCTCAGATTTAAAGAGAGGCCTGATACCTGATCTGGTCTGCAGGACAGTGGCAGGCACTTATAAAAAAGCCTTCAAATTGGGATTATTTGCTATTTCCCATAGAAGACTTTTGGTTGGTTATTATTGGTCATTTTCATTGATACGCACACGGGTTACTAATATATTGCTTCCGAAATATGACTGATCGTCAGAAATGGCATCAGCCATGAAACTCCACCGGCACTGTATTATATCGGCTTTTTTATCGCATAAAAGTAATTTATTTGGAAAAAGTGACGATATAATATATAGAGACATAAGTGATCATGACTATAAATGATCAAGAACATAAATGATCAGAGACGGGAATAACAAGGATGTATACCGATGTCTCTGGCGCTTCGGTACAGTCCGCGGCGCGAATAGATGGAGGACTTTATTGTGCGGATCAAAAGTAATATCTCGGCGTTGAACGCTCAGGTCGCGCTGAGCATCAATGAATCGAAGATGGCCAAGAACCTGGAGAAGCTGGCGTCTGGTTTCCGGATTAACCGTTCCGGCGACGATGCTGCAGGACTGGCGATTTCCGAACAGATGCGCTCCGCAATTGCCCGTATGGATCAGGCAGAGCTGAATGCCAGGGACGGCGTCGGTCTGCTCAGGACAGGCGAGGGAGCCATGCAGGAGATTCATGCGATGCTGATTCAGCTGAACGGGCTGGCGATCCAGTCGGCAAACGGCGTTTACACGGATGAGGATCACAGAGAGCTTATGCAGGAGCAGGCGGATCGGATCAGCGAGGAGATAGATCGTATTTCCAAGGCGACCAGGTTTAATTATGTGGAATTATTTCAGGATGAGGGACCGGAAGACGGAGCGATTATGGTGACCTCCTCCGCAGGTCAGGCTGCTGTGACAAAGTCTGCGCCCCAAAATGTAACATATACGAGTACGGGCCAGGTTCAGGTACAATCCGTGGATGTAAAGAGAGAATTCCGGACAGTGGCCTCAGGTTTTGACAGCGGACAGAACAGTGAAGAAAGGATTGTAAATACACCTCAGCTTCCCGGCATGGAGAAAGCCGCCGCTGAGGCGGAAGCCGAGCCGGTTATGGTTGCTGCCGCGCCGATGGGCGCAGACGGAGATGCTGTGGTTGATCCCGCTGCAAAGGCGGCAGAGGCGGCGATGGAAGCGGCAATGCGTTCGGTTGGTAGTGCGGCGAGTCTGACAAGTCCTGCGAACGCAACCCCTGTTTCTGCGGCGGCTCCTGTCCCGACAGCGGCCCTTTCCCCTGGCAACGGCCCGATCGTATTTCAGATAGGTCCGAATGGCGCAGATACAATGAGTATCCCCAGGTTTTATCTTTCCAGTAAAGCATTGGGGTTAGACAAACTGGATATTTCGAATCAGGTGGACGCCAGCGAGTCAATCGATAAAATCGATCAGATGATTAACCGCGTTTCCCAGATCCGCGGTGCCTATGGCGCGGCGGAGAACGCTCTGGAGCATGCGATCAACAGCGTAAACATCAATAAGGAAAATCTGACTGCGGCGGAAAGCCGGATCAGAGACACGGATATGGCCAGTGAGATAACCGGCTATACGAAGAACAATATTGTTCTTCAGGCTGCCCAGTCCATGCTGGCTCAGGCAAATGCGCTTCCTGAGGTGACGCTGCAGTTGTTGCGGTAGGGTGTTGTGAATAGAAGATTCAGTCTGGTTTTGGGTAGTTTAAGATATTAATAGATGAGAGAGAATGATATCGGACATTCTTGCGGATGAGATAAAGGGCAGGGATGTCCGATGTTTTTGTTATTTAAGATGGAAATAGGGCAGATGGAGCTTGTTCGTCTGCTGGATTTGCATGGGGTTCCGATTACCGGGGAAAGTCTTTTGAAGATAGTATATTTGTCCTGCCCCATGCATATAATGACAGCAAAGCAATCAATACAGGTGCGCGATGTCTGTCCGTAAATATTTATTTGGTATTACGCTGCTGGTTTCGGCCTGTCTCATCCTGTGGGGTGTTCAGGGAGGAGCCGGCAGCCTGTCTGTGTCCTCTCCGGAGGATTATTCTGACCGGAAAATGGTTGCGCTCACATTTGACGACGGCCCTCATCCCGTTTATACGGAACGGCTGTTGGATGGCCTGAAAAAGCGGAATGTGAAAGCGACCTTTTTTTTGATTGGAAAAAGCGCCGACAAGTACCCGGAGCTGGTAAAGCGGATGGCGGAGGAGGGGCATCTGATCGGCAATCATACGATGGACCATGTCCGGCTGAATCACCAGACCTATGAAAAGGCACTGGAGCAGATTCGCGAGAGCAATCAGGTGCTCAGCCAGATCACGGGCCAGACGCCGGTATACATCCGGCCTCCTTTCGGCGAGTGGAGCAAGGAGCTGCAGGAAGAAGTGGACATGACCGCCGTCTTATGGGATGTTGACCCGGTGGACTGGAAGGTTAAGAATACGGAAACCGTGGTCAAAAGAATCCTCAAAAATGCCCAGGACGGCGATATTATCCTTCTTCATGACGTTTACGGCACTTCCGTGGACGCAGCCTTGGAGATCGTGGATCAGATGCAGGCGGAAGGGTATGAATTTGTGACGGTGGATGAGATTATACTGGATTAAAGGGGGAAATTCGCACTTCAAAATCAGGAAGTACCTGAAACTGATACTGCTGTAGTAAAAGCCTGGAAGCCCGCAGCGCTTTTTTGATCAGGGAAGTATCCTTTAGCAGAAATTTGTAATATTCCTCCATAAATAAATCGATACCGTCGTCATAGGAAGTGGCGATATTATTTTGCAACAGGTCTCGGGAAATCTGTATCTCCATGCCGGCAATCAGGGAAATAATGCCCTGCCGGTAATCTGGCTTCCAGAGCATGGTGTTCAACAGATCCGGATGAAAGTTCAGCATCATCTGCTGGATAAAATGCTGAGAAATATTTTTCACATCCTGCACAAAAGCGCCGGCATAAGAGATTTCCTAATAAAAGCGGGAAATAAACGGATTGGCATGAATGCAGAGGAAAAATGCCCGGTATTCCGTCGCGTCAATGAAAGCAGATCCTGGGTATATTGTTCCCCAGGGTCGTTTTCAGTTTAGGGGGTATCTGCGCTACAAAATCCCCATAGATTTCAAGACTTGCAGCTTCTTTTCCGGTAAACTGGTAGATCTGACGATTACCAATATGATGAACGCATTCTCGCCGATCACCTCGTCCGTACTGGGATATTTTATTTTCGGTCAGGTAATTTCACCGGCACAGATACTGGGCATTGTTATTATCATAGGCGCTGTGTTTATTTTAAACAAGACCTCACCGCCGGAAGAAACATAATAGGGGATCGGAAGAATTTGTGAAAATTTATGGGGATGAGACGGACAATTACTTGTGTACCGCACAGTATTCTTAGGAGCAAGTGGAGGTAACTATGATTATCATCGGAGAAAAAATAAACGGGGCGATTCCCTCTGTGGGGAAGGCAATAGAAGAACGGAACGAAGACTGGATTATTGATCTGGTAAAAAAATAGGAGGAGGCCGGAGCAGATTACCTGGATGTGTGCGCCGGAACCAATCCGGAGAAGGAGACTGAGGCGCTGCTTGGCCGGGACCGGTTATTGCAGGAAATATCTGAAGGACTACAGGTCAGGAAAAATCGGGAAATGAATGAAAGAGAGAGAAGAGGGACGCATGTCGAAAAAGGGCTCCGGGCAGCCGGTGATAAACAGTGGTGAACCGGTAATAAGATAAAACGAGGAGGAGCAGATATGCTGGATATGGAAAAATTAAGAGAAGCAATGGGAGACCTGATCTATGCGGGGAACTGATGACCTAGGCGGTGGGCATCCTGAAACCGGCGTTGGCTGCCGGCAGACTGAGAAAAGGGGAAGCGGAGTTACTGTTCCGCTTCCCTTTGTATTTTCTCCAAATGCGCCCTGATCTCCCTCTCATACCCCATCTCCGATGGTTCATAAAACCTTTCCCCCACAACCTCATCCGGCAGATACTGCTGCTTTACATAGTGATTCGGAAAGGAATGGGCATACTGATACCCGGTGCCGCGGCCCAGATCGGCGGAGCCTTTGTAGTGGGCATCCTGGAGGTGGGGCGGGACCGTGCTGATCTTTTTTGTTTTCACCGAGTCCATGGCCTTGCTGATGGCCATGACCGCCGAATTGCTTTTCGGGGCGCAGGCCACGTAGGAGACGGCCTGGGACAGGATAATCTGGGCTTCCGGCATACCGACCCGTTCCACGGCCAGGGCGGCGCTGACAGCTACTTGCAGCGCCTGGGGGTCGGCGTTTCCCACGTCCTCGGAGGCACAGATCATAATCCGGCGGGCAATGAATTTCACATCCTCGCCGGCATACAGCATCCGGGCCAGGTAGTATACGGCGGCGTCCGGGTCGGAGCCACGCATGCTTTTGATAAAGGCGGAAATCGTATCGTAATGCTGGTCTCCCTGCCGGTCATAGCGGACAGCCCGCTTCTGAATGCATTCCTGGGCCACATCCAGAGTAATGTGGATCTGCCCGTCGGAAGGATTTTTCGGTGTGGTCAGCACCGCCAGCTCCAGGGCGTTTAACGCCGATCTGGCGTCCCCGCCGCTTACATCAGCCAGAAATTCGGCGGCATCCTCGTGAAGAACCGGGTGGTAGCTGCCCATGCCCCGTTCCGGGTCGGCGACGGCCCGGCGCAGCAGTTCCCGGATATCCTCTCTGCTTAAGGGTTTCAGCTCAAAGATAATGGAGCGGGAGAGCAGGGCGCTGTTCACTTCAAAATAGGGATTCTCCGTGGTGGCGCCGATCAGCACCAGGGTGCCGTCCTCCACAAAGGGCAGCAGATAATCCTGCTGGCCTTTGTTAAACCGGTGGATTTCGTCGATAAACAAAATGGTTTTCGTGCCGTACATGCCAAGGGCGTTCTTGGCCTCGCTGACGACGGCTTCCATATCCTTTTTCCCCGCGCCGGTGGCATTGATCTGGGTGAAGTTTCCTTTTGTGGTATTGGCGATCACTTTGGCCAGGGTGGTCTTTCCTGTTCCCGGCGGGCCGTACAGGATAATCGAGCCCAGATGGTCTGCGGTGATGGCCCGGTACAGCAAAGTGTTTTTTCCGATGATGTGCTGCTGGCCCACCACCTCATTAAGCGTCCTGGGACGGAGCCGGGAGGCCAGGGGCGCGTCGTTTTCCTGTTGCTTTTCTCTCATATAGTCAAATAAATCCATGTTTACACAATTCCTTTCCATACACTTTTATCATCATACAGCAGTCTCCGCCTTTTTTCCAGAAGAATTTGCCGGATTTTATAATTCTAAAAATAATTCGATAATTTGGCCATTTTATGTCGAAATTTTACGGAAAGTATAGTATGATTAAAGGCAGAGACCGACTCCGGACGAAAGCTTGGTGATATTTTTGAGAGAATATATAAAAAGAATTGCAAAAGGAGAGATTCCCCGGCATGGGATCAGGCTGGGGCTTCATCCTGAAATGATTGAAGAAACCCGTCCCTGCGGCAAGGGGTTAACCGGCACCGTTCATCTGCTCAGCGAGGAGGAGGAACCGGTGAAGGGGCTGGTCTATTCCTCGGACTACCGGGTGGAGTTGAAGAACAATCAGTTTGCCGGTACGGGAGCGGTTCTGGATTATCAGATCAGAGAAGAGTTTACCCGTCAGGCTGCCGTAATCAAGGGACGTTTTCATATCGTATGTACGGGCGGCGAGTATGACCTGCCTTATCAGTTCACCTTTTCCCAGACAATGGCATTCGGGGAATCCTTTGACTTTCTGGAGCAGTTTGCTTCCTTTGCCGAAGGTTCCCGGGACGAAGCACTGCGTATCTTTGATTCCGGACGTTTTCCGGCGCTTCCCTTTATGCAGGATCTGGGATTGTGCGGCCTGTACGAAGGGCTGCGATATCAGAATGACAGGCAGCTGGGGCTTGAGGAATTTCTTGTGGCGGCAGGCGGCAAGGAGCGGGTGTCCCTTCATGTGGATGAGGAGGAGAAGGTTTTCCGTCTCCAGGGGGAAGACGAGACGGAGGACGGCATCCGGATAGAACGCAGCGGCTGGGGGTATCTGAAGCTGCCGGTTAAGGCGGAGGGCGGCTTTATCAGGCTGGAGAAAAATATCGTTACCGACGATGATTTTACGGGGAATCAGGTCAGGCTTTCTTACCGGATCGACGGAAAAAGGCTTTTTACGGGGAAGAATACGGGACGGATTACGGTCAGCTCCCCGCTGTACCATTTTCAGATTCCAATCACGGTTTATAAGGGGGAACGGAAAATCAGCGAGGCGGGGGCGGCGAAGCGCAGGCTTTCCTATCTGCGCATGTTCCTGACAGAGGTGGGCCTGCGCTATCAGAGCCAGCGGGAGCGGCTGGTGACGGAGTCGGCTTATCAGAAGCTGAAAATGTCTTACGGGCGTTTGAACGGCGATTATGGGGATGAGACGCCGGATATCCGGCTGACGTTGTTTCAGTGCATCGCGGCGGCGAAGTGGGAGCCGGAGGAAGGACGGCGGCTTCTTGCGCGGGTGACGGACGATGTGCTGATGTGGCGGATCGAGGAGCCGGGGAATTATTGCCTTTATTTATACGGAAAAAAGCTGCTGGGGGAAGAAGAGGAAAGCAGGACGGCGCTGAACGTGATTTTAAATAAATATGACGGCGACGGGCTGGCCGACCCGGCGGTGCTGATTCTGCTGATTCTGTATGACCGCAGCCAGTCAGACCATCCGGCCATGCGCTGGGAAAAGATTCGAACCTATTATGACAGAGGCAGCCGAAGCCCCTGGGTGTATCTGGCGGCCTTTGTTACATTGAAGGAAGACGACCGGCTTTTACGGAGGCTGGATGATTTTGCGATGGCGGTGCTCTGGTTCGGCGTGCGGCAGGGGCTGATGACGAAAAAGCTGGCGGACGGGACGGCTATGCTGGCCATGCAGAAAAAAGGCGCAGGTCTGCGGGAACTGGAGCTTTTGAAAAATCTGTATCAGAAATACAAGACGAAGGAACTGTTGTCCGGCCTTTTGAGCCTGCTGATCAAGTCTGATCGGAGAGAACCGGAATATTTTTCTTATTATGAGGAAGGCGTCAGGCAGGACCTGCGGCTGACCCGGTTATATGATTATTATCTGTATACGATGCCCTCTGATTTTGAAGGGGCTTTGCCCAGGGCGCTGCTTTTGTATTTTTCTTATCAGCAGCCCTCTGACCAGGAGGCCAGGACCCGGCTGTATCTGAATGTGATCCGGAATAAAGACCAGATACCGGATATTTACCAGTCCTACGCGAAGGAGATGGAAGCCTTTGCGGTGGATCAGATGCTGAACGGCAGGATCAGCCGGGAACTGTCCCGGATTTACCGGGAGCTGATCTATCCGGAAATGCTTGACGAGCGGGCGGGGAAAATTTTTCCCGCGATGCTCTGCGCAAGGGAGTTTTCCTGTGAGAATCCGGAGATCACCCATGTGATTTTCTGTTATGAGGACAGGACGGATGAAATGCGGTTTGCCCTGCGGGAAAAGCGCACCTGCATTCCGGTGTACGGGGATGATTGCCGTATTATTTTCCAGGACGGCTACGGGAACCGGTATGGGAAAATGCCCTTCCGGCTGGAACCGCTGATGGAGGACTGCCAGGATCTTCTGGAAGCCTGTTATCAGGTGGACCAGAGCCAGCCGGAGTATTTTCATACCCGGCTGCGCAGTATTTACGACAGCGGCCGGACGACCAAAGAGGATGTGTGGCTTTTGGAGCGGGGACTGTCGGAAAAGAAACTGCGTGAGCTGTTTCGGGGGAGGCTTTCCCGGATCGGAATCGATTATTATCTGGAGACGCCCTCCCAGGAAAAGTGCGACAGTTTTGTGGCCGTGGCGGACCCTGCCATACTGGATGGGGAAAGCCGGAAATTTTTACTTGAACTTTTGGTGACAAAAGGGTATTATGAAGAAGCTTATCAGATTGTGTCGAAATATGGATATCGTGAGATCCGCCCCGGAAGGCTTTTGAAGCTGTGCCATTATATCATCGAGCGGTACGGCGGTTTTGACGATTACCTGATCCGGCTGACCCATCACCTGTTTGTGGAGGATAAGCTGGACAATGTGATTCTGGAATATCTCTGCCAGTATTATAACGGCAGCAGCGAGCGGATGTACAGCATTCTGGAGGCTTCTGAAAACAGCCATGTGAATTTGTGGGATCTGCCGGAGCGGCTGCTGGCCCAGCTGATTTTTGTGGGGAACGGACAGTGGCTGGAGCAGGTATTTTCCGTTTATATGAAACAGGGAAATGTGGATTCGTCGCTCAGGGACGCTTATTTTGTGCTGAAAGCCTGGGGGTATATTCAGAAAAAATGGGAGCTGCCCCAGGAGACGGCCTGGTATATGGAGCAAAAGGCCCAGGATGAGACGGAGCCCCGCAGGCCCGGGCTGATCGAGTCCCTTGCCATGACCCGATATTACGGCGGGCTTTCGGAATTAACGGAGAGACAGAGGAAGCTGTGCCGTTTGTATATGGAACGGTTTACGCAGAAAGGGATGGTATTCGCCCATTTTCCCGGGCTGGCAGTGAAGGCGGGGTGCCTTTCCTGGCTGGAAAACCGGCGTCTGATCGAGTATCAGGCGGAGGAGACGGACCGGCTGAATATTCGGCTTCAGATCTTCCCGGCTGCCTCCCCGCCGGTTCAGGGGAAAATGGTTCATGTTTTCCTGGGAATTTTTACCTATGAAGTGACGCTGTTTTACGGCGAACAGGCGGAGTATGAGATTTATAGAGAAGCAGAGCCGGAAACGCCGGTGGCTTCGGGCACGCTGACGGCAGAGATTTCCGGCGGGACGGAGATTTCTTCGCCGGAGACGGAGGGGAAAGAGGAAGCCGCAGAGGGCGGAACAGTCACCAGATATCAGGCCATCAACAGACTGCTGGCAAAGGCAGAGACGCAGGATGAGGAGCTGGGGAACGACATGATGGCGTATGGAAAAAGGTTGGAGTTGTTGGAAAGGCTGTTCAGGCTGTTGTAAGGCGGACTGGCAGCGGAACTGAAAAACAGCGGAAGTCCGTATGCGCCCGGGAGGATTTCTGGACACTTTAGTGGCCGGAAATTTTCCCAGGTCTGGGGGCGCAGGAGGACTGCAGCGGAACTGAGTTCGGAGAAAAATATATGAAAAACTGGTGTCTTGGCCTTGATCTGTGTGACGATTACAGCCAGCTAAGCTATTACAATCGAAAAACGTCCGGCGCCGAAGCGGTTTCGGCGGACCAGGATGAGCGTTTTTGCCTTGTTCCCACGATTCTGTGCAAAAAAAAGGGAGCCGACGAATGGTTTATCGGTCAGGAGGCTTACCGCAGAGCCCTTCTGGGAGAGGGGATCATCGTCGACCGTCTGGTCAGTATGGCCGCCAAATCAGGGACAGCCACGATAGAGGAGCGTAAATTTACGGCGGCGGAGCTGTTAGAACGCTATATCGGCAAGCTGTTAGAGCTGATTTTAAAGGATGAGGATTCCAGGATTATGAAGCTGGTGTTTACGGTGCAGAAGCTGGAGCCGGTGCTGATGGATCTTTTGGTGAAGGTGGGGGACCGTCTGGAAATTCCCAGGGATGCCATTCATATCGTCAGCCATACGGAGGCGTATCTTTTTTATGTGCTGGGCCGCAGCGGCAGCGCTCCCCAGCATACCAGCTGTCTGTTCGACCTGACGGAATCCGGATTTCACTATTATGAGATGCGCGTGGTCCGGGGGAGGACGCCCCAGATCATTGAGGGGATTCACGAGGATCTGGAGGAGAGCTTCAGCCTGGATATCCTGGAGCAGGAGTCGGGTATGAAACTGGCAGATTCTATCGTCAGCGCCTGTGCCCAGAGGCAGATGGGAAAGAAGATTATCCACTCGGTTTATCTCACCGGAAAAGGCTTCGAGCAGACGGACTGGGCGGTGGATTCGCTGAAATGGCTGTGCCAGGGGCGGAGGGTCTATGCCGGACAGAATCTGTTTGCCCAGGGGGCGGCGTTTATCGCTTGGGATCATACGAGGCCCGAGACGGCGTATCCTTATATCTGTCTGTGCGAGGGAAGGATTTCTTCCACGATCACCATGGAGGTGCAGCATCGGGGAAAAAGCTGCCAGCTGGTGGTGGCTTCTGCTGGGAGCAACTGGTATGAGGCCAAAGCCGATGCGGAGCTGATCGTAGACCAGGAGGATCAGATTCATTTTCAGGTGCAGACCATCGGGGAGGCCGACAGCCGGACATGGACCCTTTCGCTGGACATGTTTCCGAAACGGCCGCCGAAGACCACCAGGCTGGAACTGATTTTCGCCTTTGTGGAGGAAAATTCCATGATGGTGCGCGTGATTGACAAAGGGTTTGGGGAATTGTTCCCTTCCGGCAGACAGGAAATCAAGCAGTTTTTTTCGCTGTAAAGGGCAGGGTTTATGGAAACCGGAAAGCGGCCACCAGGCGGTCTTGCACAGGTGGCAGAGATAGAAAGGATGCGGGAAATGAGCGGATTTATTGTGTGCGGCAGGCCGCTGGCAAAGAATCCTTATTATATACAGGAGGCAGGGCTTCATATTTACTCGGAGCAGGAGCTGTGCTATTATATATACAATAATCTGATGATGATCGACGACGGCTTTGTGGGGGACCGGCTGATCCGTTTTCTGGAGACGGAGCTTCGTATGGATGAGCTGGCAAGGAAGCTGTCCAAATGGAAAGGGAAGATGTCCACCGCCCAGCTTTTGCTGATGATTATGCAGGAGGTGGATTATTATTGCGAGGAGGAGCTGGAGGAATTTGACCGGCAGCTAGAGAAAAAGGAACAGGCCAAGCCCTATGACCTTCTGAAAAGCCGGGCGGATTATATGTCAAAGCAGAAGCATTATCCGAAGGCGATTGAGATTTACGACCATATTCTGGAGAGGGAAGGGGAGTGGGCGATCCCGAGAGAGCTTCTTGGGAAGCTGTGGCATAACCGGGGGCTGGCCCAGGCCGGTATGTTCTGGATGCAGGAGGCGGCGGACAGCCTGGCGCGCGCTTATGGCTTTTTACAGGATTCGGATATTCTGAAGGAGCTGTTTTATCTGCATCTATTGGAACCCGGCATCACGATTTCGGAGGAGATTGCCGCTTTGATTCCGGCTCAGCAGCAGTACCGCTGGCAGGAGGAATACGGCGTTTACGACCGGCAGGCGGCCAATGCCCCTCAGGTACGCCGGATCGACAGGGCGATGAAAAAGGATCGGTACCGGAAGAAGGATGAGACGGAGCGGATTCTGACGGAGTGGAAGCAGGAGTACCGGGAGATGGTGAAGTAAAATTCAATTCATTTCACTTTGAATAAATTTGGTGAAAACGGCCAGTCTTAAATATCGGACAGATGTTTATGACTGGCTGTTTTTATAATTAAATGAACAAATGTGCAATTATAAAACTATAATTTATTGACAAATGTTCGTATATATAGGACAATGTTGTTACAAAGACAGTGGCGGTAAAATAACGATGAACAAAACGGCCATTCAAAATGAGAAAAGGGGGGCATGATATATGTCAGCAGGAAAGTTAATTCTCTGCGTATGCGGAGCGGGTATCAACACATCCTGGAACAGATTCCTGGCGTTAATAAAATCAACGCATCTCCGGAAAATATCCGCAAGAGGATGGGGATTTTCGGTGAGCTGGGGGTGATGGGCGTTGTGATCGGTATTGTGATCGGAATTCTGGCCGGGTACAATTATGGGGCGGTGCTGCAGCTGGGCATCAGCATCGGCGTGCTGATGGTGTTTCTGCCAAAGACAGTATCTGTGCTCTGTGAGGGAATTATTCCGATCGCCAACGCGATCATCGAGCTGGTGCAGGAGAAGTTCGGAGACAGAGAACTGTATGTGGGCGTAGACTGCGCGGCGCTGTTAGGGCATCCTTCGGTTATGGCTTCCGCCGTTATTCTGTATCCGCTGATTGTTTTGCTGGCGATTGTTCTGCCCGGCAACAGCCTTCTGCCCATCGCGTCTCTGGCGATCGTTCCTTACTGGTGTGGCGCCGTGGCGCCTCAGCTGAAAGGAAATGTATTCCGTATCGTGCTGTTTGTGCTGATCTGGACCATTCCGGTTTTCCTGATCGCCTCGGCTCAGGCGCCTGTACATACGCTGACGATGGGAACGCTGGGGCTGGCAGATCCGACGGTGGTTAATTCCAGCTTTGATATGGGCGGCGATCCGCTGGGAGCGCTGATTATCCGGATTTTTGCCCTGTTCAGTTAAGCCTGTAAAACCACATTGACAAAACCGGGAGAACTGTTATGATTGAGACAGATAAAAAACTGATTTTACTTCATTTAAAAGCTGACAGCCGGGAAGAAGTGATCCGGATGCTCTGCGGCGCATTGGAGCGGGAGGGATATGTCGGTTCTGCGTATTGCGGGGAGGTGCTGGCTCGGGAACGGGAGTATCCCACCGGACTGCCCAGCGAAGGCGCCGTGACGGCGATTCCCCATGCGCTGTCCCGGGACGTAATGAAAACCGGCGTCGCGGTTGGGGTGCTGGAAACCCCGGTGGCATTTTATAATATCTCCGACTATGAGGAGGAACTTCAGGCAGAGGTGGTTTTCCTGCTGGCAAACGCCTCGGATTCGGAGGGACATCTGGATACGCTGCAGGAACTGATGGACTGTATGTCCCGGCCTGAAATGCTGAAAGAGGTGAAAAACGCAGTATCGCCGGAGCAGGCGGCAGAGATTTTGCGCAATGCCGATTCTTATCCGGAGGAGTGATGAGGTTCGAAGCTCCCGATGTGCTCCCGGAGTCTTGCGGCGCCTGCTTTTGTGAGATTCCCGGCGTACATCCCGGGGAAGGAGAACGTATGCTGATGCGGAAAATACTGATTGCGGGAGGACTCTGCGGAACGACAATGCTGATGGCCGGAGAAAAACTGACGCAGCGGTGTCTGCGGGAAGGGGTAGAACTGCGCGTGACGATTCAGAATCTGTGGGAAACCACATATGTGGCGGGCACATATGATCTGATTATAGAAATGTTTCCTTATTTTCAGGAAGAGGCCTGCCCGGTTATGTCCGGCAAACCCTTTATCAGTCATGTGGGAGAAAAAGAGCTGATCGAAAAAATTGCGGCAATTTTATGCGGGCAGGATACGGGGCAGTGACGAGAGAAGGATGAAGAACGGCGGTGGACCGGACAGATTCCGGAAGCCGCGAAGCAATAACAGGAAGGGGAAAAGAACATGCTGTATTTTGATTACGCGGCGACGACCCCGGTTGATCCGGAGGTATTGGAAGAGATGCTCCCCTGGATGAATGAGGCGTTTTATAACGCCTCATCGTTATATATGGGGGGACGTAAGGCAAGAGTGGCTGTGGAAGAGGCAAGAAACCGGACGGCCGTTTTTCTGGATGCGCGGCCCGAAGAAATCATATTTACTTCCGGCGGAACGGAAGCGGATAATACGGCGGTAATCGGCGGAGCGCTGGCAGCGGAAAAGCGGGGAAGAAAAAGAGTGGTGGTATCTTCCGTAGAGCATCATGCAGTGCTGGAAAGCTGTCGTTTTCTGGAATCCACAGGCTTTCAGGTTACGCGTCTGCCGGTAAACCGGTATGGCGTGGTGGAGCCGGAAGCCTTAAGATCTGCGATGGGCGGGGATGTGGGTCTGGTTTCGGTTATGTGGGTGAACAATGAGCTGGGAACCGTGCAGGATATTCCGGCGCTGTCCCGGATTGCCCATGAGTTTGGCGCGGTATTTCATACCGACGCAGTGCAGGCGGTTTCCACCCAGCCGGTTTCTTTTAAAGACTGTAAGGCGGATTTACTGTCCATATCTGGTCATAAAATATACGGACCGAAAGGATGCGGCGCCCTTGCGGTACGCGAAGGAACAGCTTTTATGCCTCTGCTGCATGGCGGGCAGCAGGAGAGAGGATTAAGAGGCGGTACGGAAAATGTACCGGCCATCGTGGGGCTGGGGAAAGCGGCACAGCTAATGGCAGGGCGCCGCGAATCGGACAGAATCGTCATGGAACAGAAGAAGCGGCGTATGGCCGAACGGCTTGTGGGAGCGGATATCAGGCTGAACAGCCCGCTGGAATACACGGCGCCGTCGATTCTGAACGTGGCATTTCGTGGCGTGGAGGCGGAGGGGATGCTGTTTCATCTGAGCCGTCAGGGCTTCTGTGTGTCTATGGGCTCGGCTTGTAACAGCAGCAGCGTGGAACCTTCTCATGTAATCCGGGCAATCGGCCTTCCGGAAGATTTTCGCCGAGGCTGTATCCGCGTTTCTTTTGGCCATGGTCAGACAGAAGAGGACTGTGACGCGCTGGCCGAACAGCTGCTTGCGCTGTCCGGCCGGTTGAAGAGCTGAAGGAGTGATTAAAGTTCCAGCCCTTCCGCCTGTAGTAAAGAGATGGCGGCAATTTCGTCGATGATCAGTCCTTTCAGATATTTTCCGTGAATACCGGACAGAATGGAAGCTGTCCGGTCGCTGCCTGCGCACATGCCTATCACCAGAGGAATGCGGGCCAGATCCTCCAGTGAAATGCCGATCAGATGGGCGGCAAGGTCCTGATCCTGCTCCCTGCCGTTGATGTCAATCTGGTGTCCGCAGATGTCGCATACGCCTGTGGAATAGAGACGGCGCGCTTCATTTTCTTCAATGTATCCGGCTTTAAAGATCACACTTTCTTTGTAATTTGAGGAACCGATGCCGACAAAAGCGATATCCAGATTGCTGATCAGCCGAAAGTGGGCTATGGTTTCCGGCTCCTCCATGATCAGGTTGCGCAGTTCGGGATTGTGTACGAACATGGGGGCCTGCAGGGCGCTGAACGAACATTTCAAACGCATCGCGAGCCCTTTGGCCAGTTCCTGACCGTCCATGTGCATGGATTGGCTGTAGGTACCGCCTACCATCTGCACCACCCAGGCTTTGGGCAATGACTTATTGGTCTGAAAGCGGCCGACAAAAGCGCCGACCGTGGTGCCCCAGGAGATCCCTATTTTGATCGAGTCAAACAAATGTTCATTTAAAAAGCGGGAGGCTGTTTTTCCAATTGTGTCCTTAACCTCTCTGGCACTGCCGCTGGAGGGAACGATGGTAACTATTTTCAGCTGAAAATGCTCTTTTAAAATTTCAGCGGCCCGTTCATAATTAAAGGTGGGATCGTGTACGGTGATCTGCACGATGCCGTATTGTTCCGCTTCCATTAAAAGCCTGGTAACTTTTGACCGGGACATTCCCATCATCTGAGCGATCTGTTCTTGGGTCATATGTCCGTAATAATAGAGCTTCGCTATTTTGATCATATTTTTTCTTTTATCACTTTGCGTCATCCTGTTTCCCCCCTGTTATTTATGTAATTCCAGTCTAACATAAAATGAACAAATGTGCAATATAAATTGAAGTTTATATTGACAATTATTCATAGTTGTTTATAATTTATGTTATCAAAGTCAGCCGGACAAATGAAATACGGCATGCTCTGTCCCCATATGTATCGCAAGGACGGAGAAAGGGGCGGCAGCCGCCCGGACAGGAGGAATGATGCTGGTAAACTCAAAGGAAATATTGTTGGCGGCGAAAAAGGGAAATTACGGCGTTCCCGCCCCCGATTATTTTGACCTAGATTCCGCAAGATGTTTTGTGGAGGTGGCGGAAGAACTTCAGAAACCGATGATCCTTTCTTTTGCCCAGGTTCACTGTGAGATGGGCTTGATGACATTGGAGGAGGCCGGACTGATCGGCCGGTATCTGGGGGAAAGGGCCGGCGTGCCGATTGTTCTGCATCTGGATCACGGTACGGATGAGGCGTTTATAAAAAAGGCCATCGATCTGGGTTTCACTTCCGTTATGCTGGATGCCTCTATGGAAAGCTTTGAAGTGAATGTCAGACGGACAAAAGCGATGGCGGATTATGCCCATGCGCATGGAGTCACGATAGAAGCGGAGATCGGCCATGTGGGAACCGGAGAAAATTATAACGGCGACGGGGACTCTGATTCTGTTTATACGACTGTGGAGGAAGCGGTGGAATTTGAGTGCCGGACAGGTGTGGATTCTCTGGCTGTCTCGATTGGTACGGCCCACGGTCTGTATAAAAACTGCAGACAGCCGGTGATTTATTTTGAGCGTCTTCATCAGCTGGCGGCAGCCGTAAAAGCGCCGCTGGTTCTTCACGGCAGTTCAGGCTCCGGGGAAGAAAACCTGCGCCGCTGTGCGGCAGAGGGAATTTCGAAGGTGAATGTGCTGACGGATTTTCTGACAGGGGCGATGGAAGCAGTCAGAGAGAAAAATCCTTCCGGGTACCTGGAATTAAAAGCGGCGGCAAATGAAGGGATGAAACAGATGCTCAGGCATTGTTTTTGGCTTTATGGTCAGATAGTGTCAAATAGTGTGTGAAAACAGCAATGGACCGGACAATCCCCTGAAAAATAGTAAGCGGCTAAAAAACACCCGCTAACTATTTTCCAGGGGGTTTGGAAGGGGAATTTCGGAACTAAAGGCAGGAGGAGAGAGGGATGAAGCGAACAGTCAGGATACCGTTTTTTGTTGTGAATCCGAAAGCGTATCTTTATGGGGACGCCGGCATTGCCCTGGCGAAGCACGCGGACCGGCTGGCGGAACAATATGATGTGGATATTTTTTTTACGGCTCAGGCGGCGGATCTTTTTCGGGTGAAAAATGAGACAAAGCGGTTAATTGTTACGGCGCAGCATATGGACGGGATTACTCCCGGAAAAGGTATGGGACATGTGCTGCCGGAAGGGCTGAAAAGTGTGGGCGCGGAGGCGGTGTTTTTAAACCATGTGGAACATCCGATGCCGGTAGATCAGCTGGCCAGGGCGATGGCGAGGGCAGAGGGACTGGATATGCTGACGATTGTATGCGCGGATACTGTGGAGGAGGCCCGGGCTATCGCGTATCTGCGTCCGGATATTATGGTCTGTGAGCCGGCCAGCCTGATCGGCACCGGTCAGGTGAGCGGCTCTGATTATATGCGGGATACCAATGAGGCGGTCAGAGGGGTTTCTCCCGGAACATTGGTACTGCAGGCAGCAGGCATCAGCACAGGAGAGGATGTTTACCGGGCGATCATGACCGGGGCGGACGGTACCGGTGCTACCAGCGGCATTGTGGCGGCGGCAGATCCGGCGGCGGCGATGGAGGAGATGGTCAAAGCCCTGGCGAAGGCGCGGGACGAGAACGCAAAAGTAAATCGACAGGAAACGGGCCGATGAGAAGCGCACCGGAAAAACGCAGTGAAGGAAATGGAAAAGAGGAGCAACATGAGCGTATATTATGATATAATTGTAACCACATCCAACGGATGCCGGCCTGCCTATCACAATATCACAGAGCAGGTGCGGGAAATCATACAAAAAAGCGGAATCAGTGACGGAATCTGTGTGGTGCAGTCGCAGCATACCACATGTTCCGTGATATTTGAAGAGTCTGTCCATGACACAGACTTTAATGGCGATGAATTTCTGCAGGTGGATCTGAATCGGATTTTAGACCGTATCGTACCGAGAGAGCTGACGGAAAATCGGGATTATCGTTATCCGGGGCCGAAGCATGTGGATTTTCTGATGAGTTTAAACAGCCCGGAATTTCCGGCCGATCCCGGAACGATTTTAAATGGTGACGCCCATATCAGAGGTTCCCTGTTCGGGGCCAGCGAGACGTTTATTTTGAGAGAGGGAATCTTACAGACTGGTTCCGTGGGATCGATTTATTTTATTGACTGGGATCAGAACCGGGTGCGGGACCGCAAATGCCATGTGTGTATTATGGGAGAATAAACCTTGCGCTCCCTGAAAAGGTAGTTGCGGAACTAGAAAACAGCAACGGACCGTACAGGCCCCGGGAGGGGAGTTGCGGAACTAGAATTAGGAGCTGAATTATGATGACTTCAAGAGAACGGGTGGAGGCGGCGCTGGCCCACAGGGAACCGGATTTTGTTCCTGTGGATATCTGGGGCAGCGCGAGTCGTATCAATACGGAACTTTATATGGCAGTGGCAAAAGAACTGGGAATCGATCCGCAAAAGACAGGACGACTGATCCGTCCGGGTTCGGATACCCAATATGAGGATTACGCGCTGGCCGATATGCTGGGGAGTGATTTCCGCCATATCAATATCGGTAAACCCAAAGGCTTTCAGTCTTACAAAGATGAAAACGGTTATGCTATAGATGAGTGGGGTGTCGGCCGGTCGCTGGTGGGTCTGTATCCCACAATTGTAAAGCACCCTCTGGCAGATGCGGGGATGGAGGAGCTGGAAGCTTTTCAGACACCCCATGCGGAGGACCCAGGGCGTATTGAAGGGCTGGGGGAACTGGCCAGGCATTATTATGAGGACACGGATAAATATGTGACCGCCTGTTCCGCCCATTCGGGCCAGGTGTTTGATATCTGCCAGTATCTGCGGGGGACAGAACAGTTTCTGGTCGATTTGTATGAGGAAGAAGAGTTTGCAAGACTGCTGATTCAGAAGGTATCGGATTATCTGATCCGGTTGAATCTGTATTATCTGGAGCCCATTGCTCCATATATCGGGTGGGTGGAATTTACCAGCGATTTCGGCGCTCAGCATGCGCCCTTTATATCCAATCAAATGTTCCGTGATTTTTTTAAGGAGCCGTATACGGCGCTGTTTTCCGCGATTAAGCAGAAATACCCGCATTTAAAGATTTTCCTTCATTCCTGCGGCAGTGTCAATGACCTGATCGAAGAGTTTATCGGCTGCGGCGTGGATGTAATGAATCCGATCCAGCCGCTGTGCGATCATATGGACAGCGCGGCTTTGAAGGAACGATATGGAGACCGTGTAACCTTCCATGGTGCTATCGACATTCAGCAGGCTATTAACGGGTCCATGGATGAGGTGAAAAATGAAGTGGGCAGGCGGATTCAGGCGCTGGCTCGTGGGGGAGGGTATATTCTGTCCGCCGCGAACCATATCCAGAGAAACGCGCCGGTGGAGAATGTGATCGCGATGTTCCGCTTCGCGAAGGAATTGGGGAAATATCCGCTGTGACGGTTGTGTATGGACAGGGATGTGTGCTTGGAATTTTCAGGTATTGCGGATTCCAAGCATACATCGAAAGGATACGCATATGTACTTCTGGAGTCTCAAAAAATCAGGTACTGCGAGAGTACATACATAAGAAAAGGAGTGGTTTATGTTATGCGAAAATTTGTATATATGATTACGGACGAACAGGGGATTCACGCGCGTCCGGCGGGACAGCTGGTAAAGCTGGTCCAGACCTTTGAAAGCGGTGTTACGCTGGAAAAAGGGGCGAAAAAGGTCAGCCTGAAAAAGCTGTTTGCCCTGATGGGGGCCGGCGTGAAAAAGGGCGATGAGGTGGCAGTCAGTATAGAAGGCGGCGACGAGGAGCAGGCGGCGGCCGCGATCGAAAGATTTTTCAGAGAAAATTTATAAATCAGGCGTTGCATCATATGGGAGAAGGCTATGAAATGGTTGCAGGGGACAGGAACCAGCGGCGGTATCGCAGAGGGTCCGGTTTATGTGGTTCGAAAAAAGCAATATGATATCCGCTGCCTGCCGTTTACCGATCCGGAGGAGGAAGGAAAGCGGTTTGAGGCAGCCAGGCAGCTGGCTATGGAACGGCTGTCCGGGTTATATGAAACAGCGGTCAGCCGCGCCGGCGAGGAAAGCGCCCAGGTGTTTGAGATTCATCGGATGATGCTGGAGGATGAGGAATATCTTGACTGTGTCCGGGAAGGGCTTGGGCAATGGAACGCGGAGTGGGCGGTAGACCGGGCGGGAAAACAGTTCGCGGAAATGTTCCGGCAGATGGAAGACGATTATATGCGGGCCCGGGCGGCAGATGTGGAAGACATCACCCGACAGCTTTTGTCCTTTCTGGTGGGAAGGGAAGGCGAGGATACGGATGTCTCAGAGCTTTCTTCTGACGGGCCGGTGATTCTGGCGGCGGAGGACCTGACGCCCAGCGAGACGGTCCGGTTGGATAAAAGCCGGATTCTGGCGTTTTTAACCGCGAAGGGCTCCGCGAATTCCCATACGGCGATTCTGGCCCGCAGCATGGGGATTCCTGCCGTGGCGGCGCTGGGTCCGGAGCTTCTGGCGGTGGAAAGCGGTACGCCGGCCGTGATAGACGGCGGGACGGGCATTGTTTATCTGTCTCCGGATGAGGAGACGCAGGCGCTGTTTCACGGGAAAATAGAGAAAAACAGACTTTATAAGGAGCGGCTGGAACAGCTGAAGGGTCTTCCTTCCGTGACGCGGGACGGAAGAAAAGTGGCGATTTTCGCCAACATTGGCGGTGAGGATGAGGCGAAGCTGGCCATGGAGCAGGATGCGGAGGGAATCGGCCTGTTCCGCACGGAATTCATCTATCTAGATAGCTCTGATTATCCGGATGAGGAGACGCAGTTTCGGATCTATAAGCGTGTGGTAGAATGTATGCAGGGCCGGCAGGTAATCTTCCGGACGCTGGATATCGGCGCGGATAAACAGGCAGACTACTTTCAGCTTTCGGCAGAGGAAAACCCGGCTATGGGGATTCGGGCGATCCGAATCTGTCTGACTCGTCCGGAGCTTTTCCGGACCCAGCTGCGCGCGTTGTACAGGGCAAGCGCGTTTGGCCCTGTGGGAATTATGTTTCCCATGATTGCTTCCGAGTGGGAACTGGAGGAGGCGGTGGGATACTGCGAGACGGTTCAGAAGGAGCTGAAAGAGGAGGGAATCCCTTTTTCCGGTGATGTGGAGCTGGGCGTGATGATCGAGACGCCTGCGGCGGTGATGATCAGCCAGAGCCTGGCAAAGCATGTGTCCTTTTTCTCTATCGGCACCAATGATTTGACCCAGTACACGCTGGCCATGGACCGTCAGAATCCGGAGTTCGGCCGCTTTTTCGACCCGCATCATCCGGCGGTGCTGGAAATGATCCGCATGACGGCGGAGAATGCCCACCGGGAAGGCATCTGGTGCGGTATCTGCGGAGAGCTGGCCGGGGATACCGCGCTGACAGAGTTGCTTTTGGAGTATGGGATGGATGAATTGTCGGTGAGTCCGTCAAAAGTTCTGGAGCTGCGGGAAAAAGTGAGAAAAATTTAGGTTCAGGCATTGACAAATCAGCCGATCCTATTTATGATAATGGAAAAGTAACCGAAATAAAAAAGGTAGTGACAGAGAAGAGTAGGACTGTTCCGCGCCAAAAGAGAGGATGCCCCGCAGGCTGAAAGGGAATCCGGGATGCGCCGGTCCGAAGGTAGCTCTCGAACCGGGCCTGCGAAATTCTGGTTGTTTATGTCCGGACAGAAAACATTCGATACAGGAGGATGTTTCCGGAGACGGGGGGACAGCCGGCAGAGTAGTTGGTCACGTCCGGCCCTCGTTATCGGGCACAGGGTTGAAGAAAAAGACCCGATAAGTGATAAATGAAGGTGGTACCGCGTATTTAACGCCCTTTGCTGACAGGAGATGTCGGTGGAGGGCGTTTTTGTAGTTGTCGGTAGGAAGGATTCTTGAAAAATGGCAGCAGACCGGAAAACAAAACAGCAAGAGTAAAAAGTATTCACGGAGAGCTGCGAAACCAAATTGAAAAGGAGATCGTTATGAAAAAAGAACTGGAAAAAACCTACGACCCGCAGCAGATCGAGGGTCGTCTGTATGAAAAATGGCTGAATCGTAAATACTTTGCCGCAAAGGTGGACAAAAAGAAAAAGCCCTTTACCATTGTGATGCCGCCGCCCAACATCACCGGCCAGCTCCATATGGGACATGCTCTGGACAATACGATGCAGGATATCCTGATTCGCTACAAACGGATGCAGGGCTATGAAGCGCTCTGGCAGCCGGGAACCGACCACGCCAGCATTGCCACCGAAGTGAAGATTACCGAAAAGCTGAAAGAGGAAGGCATCGACAAAGCCGAGCTTGGACGGGAGAAATTCCTGGAACGGGCCTGGGAGTGGCGGAAAGAGTACGGCGGCCGGATCGTCAGCCAGCTGCACAAGATGGGCTCCTCGGCGGACTGGGACAGAGAGCGGTTCACCATGGACGAGGGCTGTTCCAGGGCGGTGCTGGATGTATTTGTAAAGCTGTATGAGAAAGGCTATATCTATAAAGGCTCCAGAATCATCAACTGGTGCCCGGTATGCCAGACTTCGATTTCCGACGCTGAGGTGGAGCATCAGGAACAGGATGGGCATTTCTGGCATATTAATTACCCGATTGCCGGGACGACGGATGAGTTTGTGGAGATTGCCACAACCCGTCCGGAAACCATGCTGGGGGATACGGCTGTGGCCGTCCATCCCGACGACGAGCGGTATCGGCATCTGATCGGAAAAACCGTGATCCTGCCCATCGTAAACCGGGAGATTCCGGTGGTGGCCGACGAATATGTGGACATGGAGTTCGGCACCGGCGTGGTAAAGATCACCCCGGCTCACGACCCTAACGATTTTGAGGTGGGAAAACGCCATGACCTGCCGATGATCAACGTGATGAACGACGACGCCACCATCAATGAAAACGGCGGCGAATATGCCGGAATGGACCGGTATGAGGCCAGAAAAAAGATCGTGGCGAGGCTGGAGGAACTGGGCCTGCTGGTAAAGGTAGAGCCTCATTCCCACAATGTGGGAACCCATGACCGCTGCAAGACTACGGTAGAGCCCATGGTAAAGCCCCAGTGGTTTGTGCGCATGGACGAGATGGCAAAGCCTGCCATCGAGGCGCTGAAAAGCGGCCGTCTGAAATTTGTACCGGAGAGCTTCGGAAAGACGTACCTCCACTGGCTGGAGGGTATCCGGGACTGGTGTATCTCCCGGCAGCTGTGGTGGGGACACCGGATTCCCGCCTACTATTGCGATCAGTGCGGCGAGACGGTGGTGGCAAAGGAAGCGCCGGAAAAATGCCCGAAATGCGGCTGTACCCATCTGACCCAGGACGAGGATACGCTGGATACCTGGTTCAGCTCCGCCCTGTGGCCATTCTCCACACTGGGCTGGCCAGAGCAGACGGAGGATCTGGATTACTTCTATCCGACGGATGTGCTGGTGACTGGCTATGACATTATTTTCTTCTGGGTAATCCGGATGGTATTCTCCGGTTTGGAGCAGACCGGGAAGGAGCCGTTCCACACGGTGCTGATTCATGGACTGGTGAGGGATTCCCAGGGCAGAAAGATGAGCAAATCTCTGGGCAACGGCATCGACCCCTTAGAGGTGATCGACAAGTACGGCGCCGACGCTTTGCGTATGACGCTGATGACCGGAAATGCGCCGGGCAACGACATGCGTTTTTACTGGGAGCGGGTAGAAGCCAGCCGGAATTTTGCCAATAAGGTCTGGAATGCCTCCCGGTTTATCATGATGAATATGAGAGACGAGGAAGAACCGGTCGGCCTGGACGCGCTGATCGACGCGGACCGGTGGATTTTGTCCAAGGTAAACCGTCTGGCGAAAGATGTGACGGAAAACATGGACAAGTATGAGCTTGGAATCGCTTTGCAGAAGGTTTACGATTTTATCTGGGAAGAATTCTGCGACTGGTATATCGAGATGGTGAAGCCCCGTCTGTACAGCGATACCGACGAGACGAAGGCGGCGGTGCTTTGGACATTGAAAACCGTGCTGATTCAGTCGCTGAAGCTGCTTCATCCTTTTATGCCTTTTATCACCGAGGAAATCTTCTGCAACCTGCAGGAGGAAGAAGAGTCAATTATGATTTCCGACTGGCCGGTGTATAAAGAGGAATGGAATTTTGCTTCGGAGGAAAATTCCATCGAGACCATAAAGGAAGCGGTGCGGGGCATCCGGAACGTGCGCAGCTCCATGAATGTGCCGCCCAGCAAAAAGGCCACCGTATATGTGGTTTCCGACAAGCAGGGGGTTCGGGAGATTTTCGAGAAAGGGAAATTATTCTTTGGCGCGCTGGGCTATGCCAGCGAGGTGCTGGTGCAGGAGAACCGGGAGGGAATCGCGGACGACGCAGTTTCTGCGGTGATCAGCGACGCAGTGATTTATATGCCTTTTGCGGAGCTGGTGGATATCGGTAAGGAGATCGAGCGGCTTAAGAAGGAAGAACAGCGGCTTGAGAAAGAGCTGGCCAGGGTGAACGGGATGCTGAACAATGAGAAGTTTATCTCAAAGGCGCCGGAGGCCAAGATTAAGGAAGAAAAGGAAAAGCAGGCGAAATACGCACAGATGATGGAGCAGGTGAAGGAGCGGTTAAAGCAGCTGGCGTAAGGATAACATTATCGGGTCAATCAAGTCAAAATTTATCAAATATATTGACTTGATTGATCCGATTCGTTGTACTATGACCAGATTGACGCAGGCTATTGCTTAGTTCTCATCCTCTTCCCTGTTCACGCTGACAATCTGCTGCCGCTTTCTGGCCGCCGTATCGTTTTCCAGATATTCGTCGTAGGTGGTAATCTTATCGATCAGCCCGGTCTCCGTAATCTCCATAATTCGGTTGGCCGTGGTCTGCACGAACTGGTGGTCGTGGCAGGAGAACAGTACCACTCCGGGGAATTTGATCAGGCCGTTGTTCAGGGCCGTGATGGATTCCATATCCAGATGGTTGGTGGGCTCGTCGAAGATCAGGCAGTTGGTGGCCTGGATCATCATCATGGACAGCTGGCAGCGCACCCGCTCGCCGCCGGACAGTACGTTTAGCTTTTTCACGCCGTCGTCTCCGGCGAACAGCATTCTGCCCAGGAAGCCCCGCACATAAGTGGCATCTTTTACCGGGGAAAACTGGGTCAGCCAGTCCACGATGGTTTCGTCGGAATTAAAAATATGGGTGTTGTCCTTGGCAAAATAAGCCTGGGAGGTGGTGATGCCCCATTTGTAAGAACCCTCATCCGGCTCGATCTCTCCGGCCAGGATCTGAAACAGTGTGGTTTTTGCCAGTTCATTGGCGCCGATAAATGCCACTTTATCGTCCTTGTTTAAAATAAAGGAGATGTTATCCAGCACCTTGACTCCGCCCACGGTCTTGGACAGGTTCTCCACTACCAGCACCTCATTGCCGATCTCCCGTTCGGGGCGGAAATCGATGTAGGGATACTTCCGGCTGGAAGGACGGATCTCGTCTAACTGGATTTTTTCCAGAGCCCGTTTTCTTGAGGTAGCCTGCTTGGATTTGGAGGCGTTGGCGCTGAACCGCTGGATAAATTCCTGCAGTTCCTTGATCTTCTCCTCTTTCTTCTTGTTGGCTTCCTTCATCTGCTTGATCATCAGCTGGCTGGACTCGTACCAGAAGTCATAGTTTCCGGCGTAAAGCTGGATTTTGGCATAGTCGATGTCGGCAATCTGGGTGCAGACCTTGTTCAGGAAATACCGGTCATGTGAAACCACGATGACCGTATTGTCAAAGTTAATCAGAAATTCCTCCAGCCAGGCGATGGCGTCCAGATCCAGGTGGTTGGTAGGCTCATCCAGCAGCAGGATGTCCGGATTGCCGAACAATGCCTGGGCTAACAACACTTTTACCTTTTCATTGCCGCCTAAATCTTTCATCATCATATAGTGGAGGCTGGTGTCGATCCCTAAGCCGTTTAACAGCGTAGCGGCATCGGACTCTGCCTCCCAGCCATTCATGGTGGCAAACTCCGCCTCCAAATCGGCAGCCTTGATGCCGTCCTCGTCGGAAAAGTCTTCCTTCATATAGATGGCTTCCTTTTCCTTCATAATCTCATAAAGCCGGGCATTTCCCATGATAACGGTGTCCAGTACGGGAAACTCGTCATATTTGAAATGATCCTGCTGTAAAAAGGAAAGCCGCTGTCCGGGAGTAATGCTGACGTCGCCCTTGCTGGGCTCTAACTGACCGGACAGAATTTTTAAAAATGTGGACTTGCCTGCGCCGTTGGCTCCGATCAGGCCGTAGCAGTTGCCCTCGGTGAATTTGATATTGACATCTTCGAATAAGGCTTTTTTGCCTAAGCGGAGCGTCACGTTGTTTGCACTGATCATATGAAAACCTCTATTTTCTTCAATATTTTACGTATCTGCGTCACTTCATACTATTATACATAAAACCAATGATATTTCAAGAAAAACTAAGTGAAACTGTGAAAAGTAAGAGAATACCTGCTGTTGAAAATGAAAAATAAACTTTCCATAGTAAAAATTGCTGCTAAAAGAAGCGACTTTTGATAAAAAATATACGAAATATACAAAAAAATAAAAGAAAACAGTTGACGTAATGGGAGTCCTATGTTATAGTCTATCCGTACGGACTTCTACGTACATGATCGTATATATGGGCAGTCTATCAAGAGAGAGGAGGAGATTCCGATGATTATTATTGGTGAAAAAATCAATGGCGCGATTCCGTCGGTTAAAACTGCGATTGCGGAACGGGACGCTGATCTGATCAGGCAGCGGGCGGCAGCGCAGGATCAGGCTGGCGCGCATTACATTGATTGCGCGCCCAGCACGGTACCGGAATTAGAGTATGAAGCAATGGTCTGGCTGATCGGACTGATTCAGGAAGTGACGGAAAAACCATTGTGTATCGACAGTCCTGATGCCAGGCTTCTGGCGAGGATTTTGGAGGAGGGGCCTGTAAAAAAACCGGGGATGGTGAACTCTGTTAATGAGGAAGGCGACAAGTGTGAAATCATTTTCCCGATAATCGCGGGAACGGACTGGAATGTGGTCGGCCTTACCTGTGACAAAAGTGGAATTCCCACAGACCCCGAAAAAAAGATTGATATCGCGAAGTCTATTATAGACAAGGCGGACAAATATGGCGTCAAATTGGAAAATCTGCACATTGATCCCTGTGTCATGGCGCTGTCTACCATGGCCGGGGCTATGACAGATTTCGAGCGTTGTATCAGAGGCATCCATGAATATGCCCCTCAGGTCAAGGTGACGGGAGCGATTTCAAATATCAGCTTTGAGATGCCGGCCAGAAAATATGTGAATGCGAACTGTATGGCATATGCCATCAGAGCGGGACTTGACTCCGCGATTATCGATCCCTGTAATGTGGATATGATGAGTACTATTTACGCCTGCGAGGCGCTTTGTATGCTTGACCGGGGCGGCAGAAAATATAACCGGGCTTATCGCCAGGGAAAAATCGGTGGAAAACAATAAAACAGCAACAGGAGTTGCGGAACTAAAACTAGGAGGATTTTATGATGAGAGATTTTGATGCTTTGACACAGGCTATGGGAGAACTGGATGAGGATGTTGTAATTGAGTCTTTGCAGGGAATTATGGAGGAAGATTCCACGCAAGCGTCAAAAGCTATGGAGGCCTGCCAGAAAGGGATGGATATTGTCGGCGGCCTGTTTGAAAAAGGGGAGTATTTCATCGGCGATCTGATTTATGCCGGTGAGCTGATGACGAAGGCGGTAGACATTTTAAAACCCGGTCTGGCCGGAGATGCAGTGGAGGCGGTAGGGAAAGTGCTGCTTTGTACGGTTGAGGGAGATTTGCATGATATCGGCAAAAATATCGTACACTCTATTTTGGAGGCCAGCGGTATTGAGGTTGTGGATCTGGGCATTGATACGCCTGCAGAGAAAATTGTGAATACGATGAAGGAAGAGAATATTCATGTAGTGTTGTTGAGCGGCGTATTGACTCTTGCTTTGGATTCCATGAAAAAGACTGTGGACGCAATCACCGAGGCGAAGCTTCGCGATACCACAAAGATTATGATCGGCGGCGCGCCGGTGCATGAGGAAGCGATGAAAATGGTAGGAGCGGATGCCTGGGCAACCAATCCGCAGCTGACGACACAGATTACGCTTGAGTGGCTGAAAGAAATTGCGTAAGTGATGGAAAAAAGATGAGGTGAATGGTATGAAGTCATATGAAAAATTTATATCCAAGGAAGAAATTAAGAAAATCCATGACAATTCGCTGAGGATTCTGGAAGAAGTCGGCGTTGTCATAGAGAACGAAAGAGCCTTAAAAATTTTTAAAGACGCCGGTGCTGAGGTCATAGAGAGTAAGGTCAAAATTCCGGCAAAGCTGGTAGAGAATGCGATTAAGACTGTGCCGTCATCTTTTGTGCTGCATTCTACAATTAGCGGAGATGTGGTGTTGGGACAGGAAAGTAAAGACCGGATAACGATGGCAAATTGTTCTAGGGTATATATCTCGGAAAAAGGACAGATTCATAAAGTATCCAATGAGGATAATATTCGCCAGTTTAAAATGAGTGAAACCAGTCCGATTTGTACGGTGTCTTTTTGCGAAGATATGCCAGATAGGGAAGGATTTACAAAAGATCAGATAGCGCTTTCGACAACGGCAATGAATCTGAGGTATTCTTCTAAATATGCGTATTATTCTGCCGCAAATACCAAAGGATTATGCACAGAGGAGGCAGATTATTATCGTTTGAAAGAACTTGAATTGAAGAAACATTTTCAGGGTATTATGCAAAAGGAATCTCCGGTTTCTATGGTAGGGGCTAATGCGCTTTCTCCTTTGACTTATGATCGGTCGCCTATTGACAATGTTTTGTTTGGGCTTGAGCATAATCTTCCGATCTGGATTGCACCCTGTGCTATGCCAATGCTGACTGCTCCGCCGTCGATTGCCGGACTGATGAGCACTACTAATGCTGAGGTTTTAACAGGGCTGACCCTTACGCAGCTGGTTAAGCCGGGACATCCTTTTTTGTATGGTAATGTATCCGGTTCCACAGATATGAGAAAGATTCAGCTGGCAATGGGATCTCCGGAAACTGCTCTGATTATTTATGCAACTGCCGGTTTGGCCGACTTGTATAATCTGCCGTTTAGAGTAGGCGGGAGCCTGAGCGATGGTAAAGATTTGGATTCTCAGGCGGGAGCCGAAAGCATGATGACCATTTATGCAACATTGGACACAGATGCGTCTTTTATTATGCATTTGGCGGGAACGCTGGGCGCTTATAATGTGGTATCATTGGAAAAATATATTCTGGACGAAGAAATTGTAGGAATGGTGAGCAGATTGCTTAAAGGAATTCGCGTGGATGAGGAATCGCTACGTTTTGAAGAAATTAAGAAAGTGGGTCCCAGAGGTGCGTTTTTCTATGGCAGAACGCCCAAAATATACAGAGAAGAGGTATATTTGAGCAAATTGTTTAATAAAGAAGATGCATCCACATGGCAGAATGCGGGAGCGAAGTCTATAGCGGCCGTTGCGTGTGAGGAAGTAGAAAAACGCATCGCTTCTTATAAGGAGCCTGAACTGACAAAAGAACAGCTGGATATCGTCGGTGAATATCTGCCTCCTATGTATAAAGAACATATCTGATCTTGTCAGTAATTCAATATTGGGGAGGGTAGAGATGGAGAATAAGAAAAAGAAAGGGTTATCTTTAAAAGCGATATTACAGTTTGTGATACTGTGTGCGGGAGCGACATCAATTTACCGCCCAGTTTATTCCAGATCATCTTTTTATGATGCATTTATTGAAAGTTTTCAAGTCAGTAATACGCAATTTGCAACAATGTTTAGTACGTATACACTGTTTACATTGCTAACATATTTTTTAGGTGGTGTAGTTGCCGATAAAATACCTCCGAGAAAATTACTGGCATTTTCATTTTTAAGTACCGGGGCGCTGACATTTTGGCAGCTTCAATTTCCTTCCTATGGCGTGGCCGTATTTATTTACGGTGCGATGGGTGTAACTACCACACTGACATTCTGGGCAGCGCTCATTAAAGCTACAAGACAGTTTGGACAGATGGTAGGCGGCGAGAGCAAAGCCCTAGGTTCCTTGGAAGGCGGGCGTGCTATTACGAATATGCTGTTATCTACATTCTGTGTATGGCTTTTCGCGCAGGCGGTTTCCAGCATGGCAGGACTTAGGAGTGTTTTAATTATCTATGGCATAGCCCTTGTAGCCTGTGGATTAGGCACATGGTTTGTATTTGATGATGATTTGAGCGAGGAAGCGGTTTCTAAAGACAGTTTACCAAAACTGATACTGGAATGTATGAAAAATAAATATGTTTGGATTTGCTGTTTTGTTGTCATGGGCGCTTATGCGATGACGTCCATGCTGGAAGGCTATGTTTCCTCTATTGCGAATGCCTGCTTTTCACTGTCAGCGGTAGCAGCGGCGACAGTTACGGTAATTGGCATGTATATTCAGCCTGTCGGTTCTTTTGGGGGCGGATGGCTTGGAGATAAAATAGGGGCGTCAAAAACGATTATTTTAAGTGTAGCAGGTATGATTGTTGCGTCATTTATTATTACGGTACTTCCGGCAAATGCTGCCATGGCAGTTCCTTTTGTTATCATATACTCGTTCTTTGCCATTTTTATGAGTTGTGCAAGAGGTCAATTTTATGCGCCTCTAAGAGAAATTGGAATACCAATGTATCTGTCGGGTACGGCTACGGGATTGATTGCGACGATCGGTTATTCATCGGATCTTTTCCTTCCGCTGATTACCGGACGGCTGCTGGATACGATGGATGCTATTGTTGCTTATAAAATTGTGATTTATATTTTGATTGGCTTTGGTATTTTCTCAATCGTTATGGCATCATTGATTGTGTCATATGTGAAGAAAAGCGAAAAGGCAAAAGAGGGTACAGAATAAAATCATGAATAAAGGCTGACGGTTCGCAACCGATGGCCTAGCATGGGGCTGCCACTCAGTTTTGACTGTAGCGGCGGCCCGGTTTCCGTTGAAATACTGAAAAGTTTAATGAGGGGTAATTACAAAAGGGGTTGATTCACGATCATGAGAAAAACTGAAAAAACCAGACGGATCAAATGGGCAGTCTTCCTGCCTCCTTTCCTTTTAACGATTGTGTGCGTAATCTATAATTTTATCAATTCCGCATCCTTTGCCGGTACAATGTCTGCGCTGTATTACGGTATCCTGAATCATTTTGGATGGATGTTTCTGGGCGGGCCGTTGTTTATGCTGTTTGTGCTGATCTGGGTGTGTTTTACGCCGCTGGGAAATGTGGTGCTGGGCGGGAAAGATGCAGTGCCGATCTTTGATAAGAAAACCTGGTATTATGTTGCATTGTGTACGACAGTGGCTTGCGGCATTGTGTTTTGGGCTGCGGCGGAGCCGATTCAGCATTATCTGAATCCACCGGCTTCTCTGGGGATAGAGGGGGGCACACCGGCTGCCGCTACCTATTCCATGGCGATCGTTTTTAATAACTGGACGTTGATGCCCTATGCGATTTACTGCGTCGTGACGGTTATGTTTGCCTTTGCCTATTACAATATGAAAAAAGAATATTCCCTCGGTTCCTGTCTTGCGCCGATCGTGAAAGAAAAATATGAAAAACCTGTCGGGACTTTGGTGGATATCGTGTGCATCTTTACGCTGGTAGCGGGTCTGGCCGCTTCTTTGGGCGTGGGAATATTGAATCTGAACGGAGCATTGACTAATATGTTCAGCCTGATCTCCAGCCCTTTTGTATGGGCTGTAATCATTGCCGTGGTAACGGCGACGTTTGTTGTCAGTTCTGTTTCCGGTGTCAGCAAAGGAATCAAATTTTTATCCAATTTTAATGTGTATGTTTATGGACTTATTTTATTACTGACCCTGATGTTTGGAGGTGTGGTATTTATTCTGAATTTCGGAATGGAAAGCATTGCCATGTGGCTGGATAATTTTTTCAGGATATCTCTGTTTACCGGGGCAGCGGCGAAAGATACCTGGGCGCAGGACTGGCCTGTATTTTATATGGGTAACTGGGCGGCGTGGGCGCCGATCAGCGGTGTATTCCTGGCCAAAATCAGCAAGGGCAGAACGGTTAAGGAATGTATTCTGCTGAATTTATTCGCAACGGCGTTATTTAGCATTCTGTGGTTTATGATCATCTCTGGAGCTACTCTGAATATGGTAATGAATCATCCGGGCAGCGGTCTGACAGAAGCGTTCGCTATGGGCTATGAGAATGTTATCTATTGCCTGTTTGACAATTTACCTCTCAGTGTCATAACAAAGATTTTATTTTTTGTGGCGGTATTTGTCAGCTTTGTGACCGCATCAGATTCTACCACGGTGGCCATATCGGATCTGTGCTGTCACAGCGATAAAGAGAATCCGGAAAAATCCGATACGCCCGCTTTTGTGAAAATACTCTGGGGTGTCATTATATCGGTACTGACCTGGATTATGATGAGCATCGGAGAGGGAATTACCGGTATGAAAATGCTGTCCAATATCGGCGGGCTCCCGGCTCTGATTTTTGTTTTGCTGATTACGACCGCACTGATCAGGGTGGCGAAAAATCCGAAAAAATTTGACAGGACACAGGCAGACGGTGTAATGGGAGAGAATGCTGAAACGAATTAACGAATTAGCATGGCGAATTAACACTTTCTTTTTTAATTGCTTTCGTGTATAATATTTCTTCAAGGTATGATATAAAAATATGCGATTTTTCTATAATTTTGTTTTCGGAGGAATACTATGACCGAACTGGATTGTCAGCTTATCAGTGCGATGGAGCGTCTCGACGAGGCGGCTTTGCTGGCCAGTGTTTCCCAACTGCTGGATCACGGCTGTGATTATTTTCACATGCAGTATCTGTTAAATGCAGGAATGAAACGGGTTGGGGATATATTTGAAGCCGGGGAATATTTCATTGCCGATCTGATGTTTTCCGGTGTATTGTATAATGAAGTGCTGGACATTATCTGTAATGAAATGGACGTCCGAAGCGCCGGTCTGCAAGGCACGATCTTGATCGCCGTTATGGAAAATGATATTCACGATATCGGAAAGAACATTTTGTGCAGCGTATTGCGGGCTTCGGGATTTCAGATCGTTGACCTAGGGATGGATGTGTCCGCGGAAAAGATTGTGGATGCGGTGGAAAACGTGCGGCCTGATATTTTAATGCTCAGCGGTGTAATGGATTTTTCCGTAAACAGCATGAAGAAGACGATCACGCTTCTGACTGAGCGGGGGCTCCGCGATCAGGTCTGCATAGTGATCGGCGGTAATTGTGTGAATGCGCATACGCAGGAGCAGGTAGGGGCGGACGCCTGTTTCAAGGATGTGCTGGATACGCTGGAATACAGTAAAAAAATAGTAGGTGATAAATATCAATAAGCAAACTCTGGGAGTTCCTGTTTATATGGCAATCGCAGCGTCCATTCAAAGCCTTATCGTCAAGGGAAGTTTAAACCCCGGCGATCTGCTGCCATCGGAAAATGCTCTCATGACACAATTCAGCGCAAGCCGCGATACGGTCCGAAAGAGCCTCAAAGAACTGGAGGTGGAAGGCTACATACGTTCTCAGCCAGGTAAAGGTTATTTTGTGATCCAGCCGAATCATGACCGGTTTTATTTTGATTTTCTGGAGAATGGAGATCCGACTACCAGTTTTAAACTGAAAGGGACTCAGTTTATCAAGGCCAGTCCTGAGATCTGTAAAATATATGGAGATCACCGGTTAGAAAATATTGTGGAGATTGTAAAGGTTATTTACAGCAAGGAAAGGCCTGTGGCCTGCGACATTAAATATCTGCCATATATCCGGGGTATTCCGCTGGTGGAGTCCGAGATCGGTTATGCGCAGTTTCAGGAAATTGCCGCGGCAAAAACCGCCCCTTTTGCTTTTAATACGAAAATTGAAGTTTCGGCGGAGCTTCCCAGCGAGGAAATACAAAAAACGCTGAAGTGCCGCAGCGATACGCCGCTGCTTGTCATTCACCGTTATTTTTATGATCTGAAGCATGAGGTGATCGGTTACGGAAAGCAGTACCGTCTTCCTGACCAGCTGCGGTTTACCGGGTATTCAGGATATGTAGGGATTCAGAAATAGATTGAAAACAGAGATAAATAATATAGTGAGGTATTTGCAAAAACACAGCCGGTAGTTTAAAATGAAAGCTGTGTTTTTGTTTTCCGGATGATAGCATAGACGACAGGAATGGTAATGGAAAATGGATAAAATTTTACTTGTGGAGGACGACGGAGAGATCGCCGCTATGTTAAAAGAATTTCTGGAACTGGAGCGTTTCCGGGTAGAGATCGCCCCGGACGGGGAGTGCGCCTGTGAGATGTTTTCCGGCGGGGACTATCGGTTGGTGCTGTTGGATCTGATGATTCCGAAGATCAGCGGCATGGAGGTGATGAAGAGAATCAGGAAGGAGAGTACGGTTCCGATTATTATCGTGTCGGCGAAGGACGGGGATGCCGATAAGATTTTAGGGCTGGGGCTGGGGGCGGATGATTATATCACGAAGCCTTTTTCGGTGACGGAGGTGCTGGCCAGGATCCGGGCGAATATCCGGCGGGATACGGAATATAGAAGAAGGATGGGGGCGGAGTCTGCGGATGTTGGGATGAGGGCGGAGGCAGAGGAAGGCCTGAAAACAGGAAGATGGTCAGGGGAAGGAAAACGGTCGGGAACGAATCTATGCTCAGGAATAGGAAAGCATTCCAAAACAGAAGAATGGCGTTTTGACGCAGAGCGGCGATTGGCGGTAGAAGAACCGCAGGAGGGTGAGGGGGTGCTGTCAGCCGGCGGTATCGTTATGGACGTGGAAACTTATTCGGTTACAAAAAATGGGAATCCCATTCAGCTTACGGCCAAGGAATTTGAGATTCTGCGGTTATTTTTGCAGAACCCCCGTAAAGTATATACAAAAGAGCAAATATATTCTCTGGTCTGGAACGATGCCTATCTGGGGGATGAGAATGCGGTGAATGTCCATATCAGCAGGCTGCGCAACAAGATCGAGAAGGATCCCCGGAAACCGGAATATATCCTGACCGTATGGGGGATTGGCTATAAGCTGGGGGCGGTAAAATGAGCGGGGAAGTGCTGTGTTTTCTTTTGGTTTCCCTGACCGCTGTTCTGGCGATCCTCCTTATATACCAGCAATTTGTTTTCACAAAAGGAATCAGGAGGGAATTGAAGCAGGCCGCTGAAAAGCTGGAAAAAATTTTGCGGACGGACAGCGATGAAAAGCTGACTGTCTTTACGGATCATAAAGAATTGATGGCGCTTGCGGCGCAGGTCAACGGGCTTTTGCTGGATCGGCAGAGGATGAAAGCGGAATACAGGCGGCAGAAGTTGGCCTCGAAGAAAATGCTGGCGAATATTTCCCACGATATTAAAACGCCGCTGACCGTGATCCTGGGGTATCTGGAGATGATGCGGCTGGAACAGGGGGAAGGCGCTGCGGACGCCACGCTGGAGAAGGTGGAGGCAAAGGCAAAACAGGTAGCGGAACTGATCAACCAGTTTTTTACGTTGGAGAAGCTGGAAGCCGGGGAGATGAAGCTTGCAAAGGAGCGGCTGGAGATCGGCGAGCTGTGCAGGGAAAATGTCCTTGGCTTTTATGATGTGCTGAGCCAGAAGGATTATGAGGTGGAGCTTTCCATACCCGAAGAAAAAATTTTTGTCCGGGGAGACCGAAACGCAATTGAGAGAATTTTATCCAATCTTTTATCCAATGCGATCCGCTATGGAGGGGACGGGAAGTATCTGGGCGTGGCGTTGAGAAAAGAAAAAGGAGCCGTTCGGATTGATGTGACAGATAAAGGCAGAGGAATCCGGGAAGAAGCGGCGTCCCATGTGTTTGACCGGCTGTACACAGGCGAGGATTCCCGTAACCGGGAGATACAGGGAAACGGCCTTGGCCTGACCATCGCCAGGAACCTGGCAAGACAGATGGGCGGCGACATCACCCTGTCCAGCCAGCCGGGGGTCAGGACGGTGTTCAGTGTGACCATGGAACTCTGGGACAACTGAGGGGAAAGCATCTGTCGAAAGAAATTCGTAAGATTTCGTCAACAGTTTTGAAAATCCATGCCGTTATAATATGGGCTATAAATCAGCAACGAACTGTATTGCAAAAGAGTAAGCGGCTAAAAGACACCCGCTAACTCTTTTGTATGCATCGCACTTAGGGTCTAAAAGACAGACCCTAAGTGCTCATAGCGATGGCAGGGGAGTTGCGGAACTCTAATGGAGGGAATGGGATGAGTAATATTTTACAGGCCAGCCATCTGGCAAAGACCATAATAAAGGGCAAGGATCTGGTTACGGATGTGAATATCCATGTGAAAAAAGGAGAGATCTACGGATTTTTAGGCCCTAACGGCGCAGGCAAAACGACAGTGATGCGGATGCTCACGAATCTTTGGCGGCCTACCGGCGGTGTGATCGAGATGTTTGGGGAGCGGGTAGAGCCAGGTTCTTATCAGATGCTTGACCGTATGGGGAGCATCATTGAATTTCCGGCTTTTTATGAGAGGCTGAGCGGGAGAAGAAACCTGCAGCTTCACTGTGAATATATGGGCTATTATCATCATGGCAGTATCGAGGAAGCCTTGGAACTGCTCCAATTAACCGAGGCGGCGGACCAGCCGGTGAAAAATTATTCGCTGGGGATGAAACAGCGTCTTGGGATTGCACGGGCGATTTTATGCAGGCCGGAGCTATTGATTCTGGATGAGCCCACAAACGGGCTGGATCCTGCCGGTTTGAAGCAGAACCGGGAGCTGTTCAGAACACTGAGCCGGGAATATGAAATGACAGTTTTCCTGTCCAGCCATATCCTGTCGGAAGTGGAAGATATCGCCGATACCATCGGCATTATCCATCATGGGAAAACCCTGCGGGAAATTTCCATGAAAGAGATCACGGAGATGAACACTGCGTATATAGAGCTGTCCGTGGACAATGTCCGGCAGGCCTCCCGTATTCTGTCGGATGAGCTGAATCTGGATCGGTTCAAAGTGACGGAGGATTCCCGAATCCGGATTTACGCGGAAAATATAGAGACCTCTTCCATATCCAGGGCATTGACCCAGAACGGCGTGGGGCTCAATGCCATCAGCCGCAAAACGGAGACACTGGAAGACTATTATCTATCTGTGACAGAGGAGGCGGAACGGTTATGATGAAACTGATCAAATTAGAGTGGATGAAAAATAATACCCGTAAATATATCCTGAAAGCGGCGCTGCTGACAGTGGTGATCGGCATATTTATCCTGTCGCTGGCCTTTCTCGGCATCGCCAATGACCCGGACGGCACCCTGGACGCAGCGCCTGGCGCGGAAGGGATTTCCATGGCAGTGGAGCTGTTTGCCAATATGGCTTACCTGCTGCTGACCAGCTCCATGTTCGGCTCCTTTATCATCGACAGCTATAAAAACAGGACGATGGAACTGATGTATACCTACCCGATCAGGCGGCAGAAGATACTGGCTGCCCAGGTGCTGGCCGTATGGCTGTTCTGTTTCACGGCATTGGTCGTATCGAAGCTTTTGGTTTACGCCGCAATCGCGGCCGGAGCCGGATTCTTGCGGTCCTCTTTTGTGATCGATGTGCATCTGGGAAGCCTGCCCTTCTGGCTGAATCTGGCCATGAGGTCTTTTATGACAGTCAGCCTGGGATTCATCTGCCTTTTCGCAGGGCTCGCCATGAAATCCTCGAGAGTGGCATTGGTTACCGCCTTTTTACTGTTTTTTATCACCCAGGGCAATGTAGGCGACTTTTCCATGGCAGGCAACAGGGCGTTTATACTGGCGCTGACAGTGTTCTCCTTTGTGCTGGCAGGCGTGGTAGTCTGCCGGGCGGAAACAAAGGAGCTGGGCTGAGGCCGTTAAAGCTAATGGATTAATACCAGGGATGACTGGGTTTTATAATCTGAAAATTTTGTTATACAGTTTTCAGATTTGTTTATTGACAGCCGTATAGGAAGGTGCTATCATATTGAGAAAGAGGAGCGGTTTTATACCACTTGGCTATTCGTTAGTCTTGAGCGGGTTACTCGCTTCTTTTTTTATGTCGACAATATCGTAAAGATACAACTTGTCGTTCGAGGCATGGTTAATCACAAGGCAGGCCGTAAAAATGTTGTAATTTTCGGATTTCTTTTCATTTTCGAATATGGGCACAGCGAATCTTGTAGTGTAATAATACCAGCCTTTGGCCGCATCAGATGAATGCTTCGTTTTGTAATTATTCTTGAAACGCTTATTTGTGGCAATCTCCACCATTTCCCTGATTCCCTGGGCAGCATTTGCCTTTGCCTTGGCTCTTGCGCCTTTCAGCGTCCTTGTATATTTTGAACCGGTGTACTCATCCGGAAAATCTTTTCCGATATAAACGATATCCTTCGTATCCGTAATTTCCACAAAGGTTCCGACGTATTTCTCCAAATAATCCTCGACATCGTTCCAATTAATGGCCTGCTTATTTGCAAAAATCACATCAGGTAGTATGACTATGTGCTGTCCTTGCTTGTTGGTTACTATTTGCATTTCAATTAACCCTTTGTTTTTTATGCCTGCATTTTTCGCAGACATTTATGTTTGATTTATTTATAACGGCTTTTCCTCCTCCGACATTAACAGAATGATCGTCCTGGCCGGTACGGCCAATGTTTTGTTATCCTCCAGCAACGGCGCGTCTTCTATCTCATAGTAATTGGGCGCAGCCTTGGTTGTATGGATCAGCATACGCCATCCGGTTTTTTCGGAGAGATGGGGCAGGCAGAATTCCTGGTCTGTCCAGTGCATGTTGTAGAGGACATAGAACATATGGTTCTCCGCAGGCTGGGCATAGGCTGCGTTATACAGGATGCCAAGCTGGCGGCGGTAGGGTTCGAATTCCGGTTTCCACGGGTTGGTTCCGTGGAAGGAAATGGGCGGATAGCCCCTGTTCTGGCTGTCAATGGCGCTCAAAGGAGTTTTATTCCGGAAAATGGCGTGTTCCCGGCGCAGCCGGATCAGGTACTTGACAAAACCGCAGATTTCCTCGCCGTTTTTTGTACGCCGCCAGTTCATCCAGGAAAGCTCGTTGTCCTGGCAGTAAGTGTTGTTATTCCCTTTTTTGGTATGGCAGCATTCGTCCCCGGCCTCCAGAAGCGGGATGCCCTGGCTTAAAAAGACCATGGCAAGGGCGTTGCGCAGCTGGTTTTTCCGCAGGCGTAAGACAGCCTTGCCGCGGGTATCCCCTTCGATGCCGCAGTTCCAGCTGTAATTGCAGTCGGTGCCGTCGTGGTTTTGTTCGCCGTTGGCTTCGTTATGTTTCTGGTCGTAAGAAACCATATCATATAAAGTAAAGCCGTTGGAGTGGGCCATGTAATTGACGACGCCCATATGTTCAGGATTCTGGCGTGTCCGGAAAACGGCGCTTTCCACCTGTCCCTCGTCGCCTTTTAAAAAGCGGCGCATATCTGCTAGAAAACCGTCGTGGTACTGAGCCAGAAGCCGGTTTTTATCCCTGGGGGCGCTGCCCCAGTCGGTGGCAAACAGCTTGGTTTCCGCCAGAATCGGGTCTTTCGCGGCGGCAGGGAACAGGGAACGGCCAGAAATGTGTATGCCGTCCGCATGGTATTCCAGCGCCCAGAAATGCAGCGCTTCCAATACCTGGATATCGCTGGCTTCCGGCGGAAAATACAGTTCAAAAATAATTTCAATCTGATTTTGGTGCAGTGCCTTTACCAGTTCTTTCAGTTCCTGGCTCTGATTTTCGCCGTTTAAATGGCTGTGGTAGGAGGATTTCGGCGCAAACAGATAAGAGGGGGCGTAGCCCCAGTAATTGATCTGGCCGGTGGGCTTGCACAGCAGAGTCATACTGTTCGGAACACTTTGATTTTGGTTTTGAATTCGCAGGTCTTGCGCTTGAATATCAATGTTTCGGTTACCGTTTGAAATATATCGGTTTTCATTGTTGATGTTTTGGATGTTATTTTTGATATCCGGACTGTTATCATCGATGTTTTGACGATTGTTCCGAATTGTTTGTTTTTTGCTGTTATTGCTCTGATTATGATTTTGCAGCGTCTGATCATTTTTTTGCGTATTTATCTGATTTCCAACGCAGGACTGCTGCAGCATGACGGACTGCACCTCTTCAAATTCCGTCACCGGCATCAGCTCTACGGCGGTGATGCCTAAGCTTTTCAGATAAGGGATTTTCTGGATCAGCCCCCGGAAGGTGCCCCTCCCCTTTACGCGGGAGGAAGCGTGGGCGGTAAAGCCCCGGACATGAAGCCGGTAAATTACCAGTGCATCGAAGCCTTTTTTTAATGGCCGGTCGCCTTCCCAGTCGAAATCATCTGTTAAAAACCCTGCTTTCAGCTGATTCGTCAGGTGCGCCGCGTCGCCGAATTTTTCCCGCCCGAAAACAAGCCGCGCGTAAGGATCGCAGAAAATCCTGTTTCCGGAGCGGAAAGCATAGTAATGCCGGCCGGGGCGGATCCCTTTGATAATCATGGCGTACACATTCCCGAACCGGTTTTCCGGCGGAAAGGGAATATCCGCTACGGGTTCGGCAGATTGTTTTGTGTACAGCAACAGGCTGGGCGGCTGGTTGTCTGCCGATTCTATGCTGAAATGGATGCCGTTCTCCATGATATAGGCGCCCATAATTTCAGGGTGAAGCTTCCCGGGGACTTGTTTGAATGCGGGGGTGCGTTTTTTTACCGTTCTTTTTGTATTCGGCGGTTGATCCTGTGCCGGTTCTTTATGAAGATGTTGCTCCTTGTCACTTGTCATATGGCATGGTTTCCCTTCTGTTCGTTTTGGCAGTCAATGAATGATTGATCTGACAGATATTCAAAATGGCCGGGACAGGCATGGGTATTCTGTCATTGTTGTAAATAAACCAAATGACAGGCAGCTATCCGGCGTGCAGATAAAATATGCTGAGGATTTGTTGCCCGGTTTTGATCTAGTACATCAATGCGTTAATATCGAAGTAATAGGCGCCTGAATTTTGTGTCAGAACAAGGCGGAGGAAGGCGGCGATGCGGTGGCATCGCTAACTGACGACAACGCAGTACTGGCGCAAAAGGCAGGTGCCTATTGCTCGATAATTAATGCATTGATGTACTAGTCCTGCAACAACAGTTCCACCGGGCAATGGTCGGATCCCATAACCTCCGTGTGGATTTTTGCGTCCGCCAGTTTTGGCTCTAATGCTTTGGAAGCGCAGAAATAGTCGATGCGCCATCCGGCATTTTTGGCCCTGGCGCTGAAACGGTAAGACCACCAGGAATAGATCTCTTCCTGGTCAGGGTAAAAATAACGGAAGGTGTCGATAAAGCCGGCGTCTAAAAGGGCGGTGAATTTTTCCCGTTCCTCATCGGTAAAACCGGCGTTCTTCCGGTTGGTTTTTGGGTTTTTCAGATCGATTTCTTTATGGGCCACATTCAGGTCGCCGCAGAAAATCACCGGCTTTGTCTCCTCCAGGCCTTTCAGATAATGGCGAAAGGCATCCTCCCACTCCATCCGGTAGGGGAGCCGGGCCAGGCCGTCCTGAGAATTGGGCGTGTAGCAGGTTACCAGATAGTACGCCGGAAATCCCAGCGTGATTACCCTGCCTTCCTGGTCATGCTCCTCTATGCCGATGCCGTAAGCGACAGATTCCGGTTCCTCTTTTGTAAAAACGGCGGTGCCGGAATAGCCTTTCTTTTTCGCGTAGTTCCAATATTGATAATAGCCAGGCATGTCCAGCGTGATCTGTCCCTCCTGCAGTTTGCTCTCCTGTATACAGAAGGCGTCCGCCTCCGCCTGATTAAAATAGTCCATAAATCCTTTTCCCACACAGGCCCGCAGCCCGTTTACGTTCCAGGAAATCAGTTTTTTCAATGTGTTTTCCTCCGGATTTGTATTTGTTAGTCAGTCATTCTTCTATTTTATCAGATAATGGAAGATTTTCAAATAGAGTTTTGCATTTTCAGTAATATGTGCTATACTATTGCTGATAAACAGTGGGACTGGATAGATTCGGATGTGCAAACTGCTAATTTTTGGCATAGATGATCTGTGAGAAATCAGCAACGGACCGGATAAGCCCCAGGAGTTGCGGTGGTCACCATCTTTGACCTATAGGGAAAGTCCTTTTTGTAGTCTGTGCGTTAAAAAGGGAAAATGTTGTCTGTTAAATTTGTTTATTTTGTGTTAAACTCTGTTTAGAAAAAATGCGAAATAGCAGATGGCATGTAGGAGTGTAGTTGTGTGGTTCGTAACGGGGAGGGATATATATGACAGGCATATTGTCTCATAATGAGAAATTCAGCCTATTTCAAATAGGTGATCTGCGGATTAAGTTTAAAACTTCCCCATATTTGGAACGGTATGTTTCTATATTAAAGTGGGATAACGGATATATTGAATGTTTGGCGAAATATTCCACTATGGCGGAACCGGTGGAAGAATATATTGATTTGCGTTTTATAGCAGGCCGGTTGAGGCTGCCGGAAGATGTATTTCATGAGGTTGAGGAGGTGATTGTGGCGTGAGTGCCAGGGAAATTGCCGATCATGCGGATATGATCGTGGCGGGGTATGCGTTTACCGTGAAAGAGGATTACATCGAGGTCACTGATTTAAACGATCTAAAGAAACGGGCCGTCATACAAAATGGTGATCTTGTAGAATCGGTAATGGAAGATATGGACGACGAACTGGTGATGCTGTATTATAACCGAAACCGGGAAATTCTGGAGGAAACGGTATATGCCTAAATATTTTCCCTTTAAAATATGCGGTTATTATCTGTATTTTACATCACATTGTACGCTGGAGTGCATGCATGTCCATGCAAGCGGCGCGGAATTGACAGAAGCCGGGTCGGCAAAGTTTTTTGTGAGAAATGATGGCAGTTCAAAACTGCAAAACAGAGGAAGGCTGAATGACCGCGAAATCAGGATCATTCAAAATTTTATTAAAGAGAACTATGAGTCAATGTATATGACATGGAGAACCATGAGTGTGAACGGTTTTTATATGGACAGGAATTGATGAAAAACGCGTAAGCGAGGAGGATAACAATATGGAAAAAATAGCAAGTTTTCAGGTGAATCATTTGAATCTACTTCCCGGTGTCTATGTTTCCCGCAAGGATTACGCCGGCGATGCGGTGATCACCACCTTTGATCTGCGGATGAAGCAGCCGAATAAAGAGCCGGTGATGAATACGGCCGAGGTGCATACGATTGAGCATCTGGGGGCCACCTTCCTCAGAAATCACAAAGAGTTTGGCAGCAAAACCGTCTATTTCGGGCCGATGGGCTGCCGGACCGGCTTTTATCTTTTGCTGGCCGGGGATTATCAGTCGGAGGATATCGTGCCGCTGATGAAGGAGCTGTTTGAATTTATCCGGGATTATAACGACGAGGTTCCCGGCGCAAGCCCCAGAGACTGCGGGAATTATCTGGATATGAACCTGCCCATGGCCAATTATCTGGCGAAGGAGTATCTGGACCGCTGCCTGAACGTGATTAAGCCGGAGAATCTGAATTATCCGGAATAAAAGATATTATTAAAACTGTCCGGGATATCCTGTCGGAGTAGTCAGTCCGTCAGATGTCCCGGACAGTTTTGTTTGTCAGATGCCACGGACAGTTTGTCCTGTAAAATGTCCGGGGCATTTCGTATGGTATCACTGTCAGAAAAAATTGCCGGAACCGGCTTTTACCGAATCCGCTCCGGGAACCCCACCTTCTTCTGTACCTTCCTTAACGTCTTTGTCGCTACATAATTGGCCCTTTCCGCATTGGTTTTGATAATGTTGTCGATATAGGCTTTATCCTTTTCCAGTCTGGCTACCTCATCCTGCAAGGGCTTCAGCACGGCTACCACCGATTCTCCGACGGCCATTTTCAGCTCGCCGTATCCTTTTCCGTCAAATTCTTTTACGGCCTCGTCGGCAGTTTTGCCGGTACATGCGCAGTAGATATCAAGAAGGTTTTTTACGCCGGGCTGCTCATCCCGGTATAAAATCTGGGCTTCCGAGTCGGTGACAGCCCGTTTGCATTTGCGCATAACCGTGTCCGGATCGTCCATCAGGTAGATGCTGGCGTTTGCGTTTTCGTCGGATTTGGACATTTTTTTCGTCGGGTCCTGCAGGCTCATAATCTTTGCGCCAACCTTTCCCAGGTATACTTCGGGAATGGTGAATACGTCTCCGTAAATGCCATTGAACCGCTGGGCGATATCCCTGGTAATCTCCAGGTGCTGCATCTGGTCGATGCCCACAGGAACCACGTCTGCCTGGAACAGCAGAATATCTGCGGCCATCAGCACCGGGTAGGTGAACAGACCGGCATTGATATTGTCCGCGTGCTTGGCGGCTTTATCTTTAAACTGGGTCATCCGGTTCAGTTCGCCCATGTAGGTGAAACAGTTTAAGATCCAGGCCAGCTCCGCATGGGCGGATACGTGGGACTGGTAGTAGATGCAGTTTTTCTCAGGGTCAAGGCCGGCTGCAATATAAAGGGTCAGCAGCGCCCGGGCCCTTTTGCGCAGAACGGCAGGGTCCTGCCGGATCGTGATAGAGTGTTCGTCCACCACACAGTAAAAACATTCATATTCTTCATTGAGCGTAACCCAGTTTCTCAGCGCGCCCAGGTAGTTTCCAAGGGTCAGGTTTCCCGTGGCCTGCATGCCGCTGAATAAAGATTTCTTTTCGCCAATCATAATTGTAAGTCCTCCATTGCTGTGAAAATATTCGGAAATTTATTTGAAAGTTTCTAAAATTTTTTGGTGGGATCGCGCAGGATCATTCGCTGGATACTGTCAAATACCCGGGACTGCCGGATTATTACTGTTTTCCGGATTCGTTATATTGCCGCCCGGAAGATTGCCGCTGTTGACCGTATTGTTGTTATTGTTATTGACCGTATTATTGTTTGCACCATTATCAACTACATTATTGTTATCGCCATTGTTGCCTGCCGGATTGCTATTATTTCCATTGTTATCTGTGGTTGGTGGATTTGCCGGGTTTTCCGGCTGTTCCGTGTTATTCGGGAATAACCCGTTCCACATGTTGCCGGCGTGCAGGATGCAGTTTCCGGCGGGCAGAGCATACAGGGAATCATCGGTGCTGCCCGTATCGTCAGCGGGAAGTACCATGTAGGTTCGTCTCTGCCGCAGTTCAACCGGGCATCCGTCGGTGGCCAGCTGGCCCGACTGGGCGCAGATGGTGGCGGCGGTATGGACGTCACAGTAGGTTTTGGGCGCGGAGCCTTTCGCAAAATATTCCTGATATACCATAGAGCCTCTGGGATCCTGGTCGCAGACGCCTGCCACCGCCAGTTTGCCGGATTTTCGGCAGATTGCGGTAGTTTCAATGCCTGTGGGGACAGGAAAGCCGGTATCCGGCAGTCCTTCATGAATCCGTGTCATAATGGCGGACCAGATTCTTTTGTGGTAGCTTTCCGTAAGCCGGATCGTCTGGTTCTCGTCATAGCCGGTCCAGATGGTAGCCGTATAATAGGGAGAATAACCGGCAAACCAGGTATCATAGGTGCTGGTAGTGGTACCGGTCTTGCCGGCGATGGACATACCGGCCACATCCGCAGCCTTACCGGTGCCGGCAATTCCGCCGCTGGGATTGGTCATGGGGTATAATCCGCCGTCCATGGTTTCTTCCATGGCATTGGTCAGAAGGAAAGCTGTGGATTCCTTCATGACCGTCCGGGTTTCCGGCTGATTGTCGATCAGGACGTTGCCGTCATTGTCCAGGATCTTTGTATAAAAAATCGGTTTGGTATATACGCCGCCGTTGGCAATCGCGGCATAAGCTGCCGTGGTTTCCAGATTGGTTACGCCGTCGGTCAGACCGCCCAGACCTAAGGATGGGTTGATATCTGAGGTGATGGCGCCGCTTTCCTCTACCCGGCTGTCTACCAGGGTGGTAAAGCCGTAGTTCAGCAGGTATTCATAGGCCAGCGTGGGGTTGACGGTATCCACCAGACAGCGTGTCGCCACAATGTTCATCGAGTAGACGATGGCCTGCCGGATATTGGAATAGCCCGTATAAATATTGCCCCAGTAATTGGAATAGGTTTTCTCGCCGATCGAGTAAGGTCCGTCATAATAGACGGTTCCCAGCGTGTCGCCCTGAATGTCCAGAGCGGGGGTAAATGTGGCCAGCACCTTAAACAGGGAGCCAGGCTGTCTTGGCGTATTCGTAGCCCGGTTCAGGGAGAGGTTATAGGTTTTCTCGCCCCGCCCGCCGCAGATGCCCCGCACGCAGCCGGTGGACTGCTCGATGACCACGAAGGAAACCTGGGGCTGCAGGGTGTAGTCTATGCTTTCGACTTTGGCCTCGCCGCCGTTTCGGGAGATATAATCACAGAATTCCTCCAGAAGAGCATCCAGCTCCTCTTTGGTATCCCTGACCAGTTTAAACGTGCTCTGTTCCTTTTCGGTCCGAAAATAGCGTTTTACGTCATTTTCCGTATAATTTTCCACGGTGCCGTCTTTATTGGTCAGGGTGATGACGCAGGTGCAGGCGTACTGGGTACAGGTGGCGGGGTAGTAGTCCTCATTGTTTACTTCCTCGTCGATAATCTGCTGAATTCTGGGGTCCATAGCCGTGTAAATCTGCAGGCCGCCGCTGTACAGCAGGTTATAAGCCTGGCTTTCCGTATAGCCTCTGTAAGACTGCAGATCGGCGATCACCTGTTCGATCAGCTCATCCACATAATAGCTGTAGATGGAGTTGGTATTTTCTCTGGAATTGTTTACCGCGGCGATTCTGTCGTAAACAGGATCGGCAAGGGCTTCATCCCATTCCTCCTGGGATATGTATTCCTGATCATACATATCCTTTAATACCTTTCTCCGGCGCTCGTCGTTTTCCTCCGGGTTGCGGATCGGGTCGTACCGGGTGGGGCTTTTGGTGATGGCGGCCAGCACGGCACATTCGGACAGGGTCAGATCCTGGACTTCTTTATTGAAATACCGCTGTGTCGCGGCTTTTACGCCCAAAGTGTTATTGCCCAGGTTGATGGAATTTAAGTAGTTGAGCAGGATCAGTTCCTTGGACATCTGTTTTTCCAGCTCCATGGCTAGATACTGTTCCTGAAGCTTTCGCTCTACCCGGGAACCAAAGCTGTTTTCTTCCATCCAGTTGGTGAATACGTTATTTTTTAAAAGCTGCTGGGTAATGGTGCTGCCGCCCTCGGTAAGACCGCCGTGGGTCAGGGCCACGGAGCCGGCGCGCAGGATGCCCTTGATATCGATGCCGTTGTGGGTCCAGAAGCGGGAATCCTCCACGGCTACAAAGGCATTTACCAGGTTTTTCGGAAGATCCTCATATTTGGCCACGGAGGAACGGTTGGAGCCGGAACGGACCAGCTTTTCAATCACATTTCCCTCCGCGTCATAGACGGTGGTCATAAAACCGTCGGGCGCCACGTCGTCCGGGTTCAGCCGGGGAGCGTTATAGATAATGCCCCGCATCACGCCGATGCCTGCCGCCAGACCGGAAAAGCCGGCGAATAATACCGCCAGAATTAGGCATTTGACCAGTGTGATGACGACTTTATTTTTTAATCTGTCAGAAGTGGGAACCGTGTCCTTCAAACGGTCCCGGACTCCCTTTCTGCTATAATCCATAGACTGCCTCCTTATAGCCATTCATTATAGCAGACTATTACAAATAAGTCAAAAACAGGCTGAAACG
>CAJTTU010000014.1:0-12749 GCA_910579325.1 uncultured Lachnospiraceae bacterium
GGAAATATACCTTTTCAAAAACCTTTGGAGGAGATCTGGCCGGATTCAGGGGATACTATCTGAACAGTCCTTTTAACCTGCTGGTTCTTTTCTTTGAAAACTGGGAGATGCCGAAAGCGTTCCAGCTGATTTATTTTCTGAAAGTTGCTTTCAGCGCCGCATCCTGTCAGTTCTATTTCAACCGGAAAAGCGAAAGGGCCGACTGGGGGGCGCTGATTTTTTCCGTTACCTATGGGCTGACCGGTTATCAGTTTGTCTATGGTTATAATATTATGTGGCTGGACGCGGTGATATTGCTGCCTCTGCTGGCCTGGTGTATCGAGAGTATGGCCGGAGACGGACGGGAATACGGGCGCTATAGCCTTATTCTGGCTGCGGGATTATATACCTGTTATTATACGGGGTATATGCTGTGCGGGTTTGCAGTCCTGTATTATCTGGTTTTGTGGCTGGTGTATGACTGCCGGAATGTAAAAAAGCTTCTGGGGTTTGCCGCGGCGTCCGCGATTGGAGCGGGCCTGACGGCTGTTTTTCTGTTGCCCATATATATTTCTCTGTCCGGCGGACCGGATCGGTCTGTGCTGGAGTCTGTCTGGATGGGAACGAATTTTCGGTGGGAGGAGCTACTTGGGCAGATCACGGCGTCGGGTTTTCGACTGGAACAGATTCCCACGCCCGGTCTGCCGCCGCTGTTTTCAGGTCTTCTGATTCTGTGGCTGGTTCAGGCGTTTTTTTTCGACGGGCATATTAATGTCAGAGAAAAAATGGTTTCCGGGATGATGATAGCTGTTTTACTGGTCAGCATGTGGAGCAGAAGCCTGAATATTGTCTGGCAGGGATTTACGGAGCCTAATGGTTGCGGTTACAGATATATGTTTTTACTGTCTTTTATCTGTATCGGGGCGGCAAAACGCGCCTGGGACGTCCATGAGACCGGGAAACACCGGCCGGTTCTGGCAATGGCGATCCTGTCGGTTTCGCTGTTTCTGGTCTGGCGATCCCATATTTATACAGGCGCAGAGGATTCGGCCGGGGCGGATGTTGTAATTTTATTGCTGCTGACCGCGGTTCTGGTCATAAAAAAAGAGAAAGTCTGGTTGAGAGGGCTGGGGATTGCTGTGCTTCTGCTGATTCAGATGACAGATCTGGGGCGGAACGGACAGGCGGTGTGGAAGCTTTTGATGGAAGACGCCGGTTTCGATCTGGCCGGCTTCGAGCAGAGAACGATAGAGATGAATCCGGCAGTGGAAAAAGTAAGGCAGTGGTGTGAGAGCGGCTACCGGATGGAGCTGAACCATTATACGAGAAGAAGTTATAATGATTCCATGCAGTACGGTTATGCGGGATTGTCCCATTACAGTTCTGCGGAGAGCGGAATGGTAGAGCGCTTTGAGGAAGCGATCGGACTTTCGCCATGGCTGGAGGCTGAGATGCCGGATGAATTTACAGACAGTCTGCTGGCCGTGCGTTACAGAATTTCTGCGTCGGAGGAATGGAAGGATTACCCGGTGATCGACCGGGAGGGAAAACTGATGATCTATGAAAATCCCAATGCACTGCCGATGATGTTCGGTGTGGAGGACAAGGAGCGGGATATCTGGGAAAAAATTATGGAGCGACGGCTGTGGGGAGAAAAATGGCCGGCCTGTAAAGAGCCCTTATCCTTTCGGATGGAAAAGGACGAATGGATCCGCTGTGAGGCAGAGCTGGATCAGTCGGGGCAGATTCTGACCACGATTCCCTGGGATCTGGGATGGGAAGTATGGGTGGACGGGGAAAAGACAGATATATCCGTCTGGCTGGATACTTTTATTGCTTTTGACTTAAGCGGCGGATCCCATGAGATTATTCTGGATTATCAGGTGAGAGGAAGAAAGGCGGGGGCCGTGATCTCGCTTCTGACAGCGGTGCTGGCGGCAGTTGTGTGGAGACGGAAGGGAAAAGTAGATTGCTTTTTCAGGTCCGTTGCCGTATAATGGTCAGATGAATATGTGTTGTATGATTTTTGGGAGTCGCGGAATTATAATAGGAGAGTAAATGAAACAGTTTTTTTCTGAGATCGCGCAGATATGGAAGCATAAGGAGATGGTCTCGGAGCTGGCGAAGGCGGATTTTAAGAAGCGGATTGCCGGGTCGTATTTCGGCATGGTCTGGATGTTTGTTCAGCCGGTGGTGACGATTGTGATTTATTATCTGGTGTTCACGCTGCTTCGGGACGGCGCCAATGACCGGTATCCTTTTATCCTGTGGCTGGTGGCCGGGCTGGTGCCCTGGTTTTTTTTCAGCGAGGCCCTGCAGCTTGCCACCAACAGTTTGTATGAATACAGTTATCTGGTGAAAAAGGTGGTATTTAATATCAGTGTACTGCCGGTGATTAAAGTTGTATCGGCATTGTTTATCCATCTGATTTTTTTGTTGATCATGGTTTTATTTTATGTGATTATGGGGTATTTCCCCACGGTGTACTGGCTCCAGATCCCTTACTATTCCCTGGCGATGCTGGCGCTTGTGCTGGCCGTGGGCTATCTGTGCGCTTCCATTTATGTATTTTTTAAGGATATGGCCCAGATTGTGGGTATTATTCTGCAGTTTGGTATCTGGGTGACGCCGATTATGTGGAATTATGTCGAGGTGGGGATCGGCGGCGCCGTTTTGGCGCTGCTTAAGCTGAATCCGATGTTTTATATTGTTCAGGGGTACCGAGACAGTCTGTTAGACCAGGTATGGTTCTGGCAGCGGCCCGGAGAAACGCTGTATTTCTGGGCCTTTACCCTGCTGTTTCTGTTCGCGGGGGTCAGCGTGTTCCAGAGGCTGCGGCCCCATTTCGCCGATGTGCTGTAAGCGGCTTCGGAGCGCGCATGCAATCAAATTGGAGGATTGTTCATTTGTCTGCGATTAAAGTTGACCAGGTGACGAAAATATACAGGCTGTTTGCCCGGCCTATCGACCGGTTAAAGGAGTCGCTGAACCCTTTTCACAAAGAATATCACAGGAAATTTTATGCGCTGAATAAGATTTCCTTTACGGTGGAGCAGGGGCAGTTTGTGGGAATCATCGGAACCAACGGCTCCGGAAAATCCACGATTCTTAAAATTATCACCGGCGTACTGACGCCTACCACCGGCCGGGTGGCGGTGGCCGGCCGGGTGTCCGCCCTTTTGGAGCTGGGCGGCGGTTTTAATATGGAGTACACCGGAATCGAGAATGTCTATATGAACGGCACGATGATGGGCTATACCCGGCAGGAGATGGATGAAAAGCTGCCGGAGATTCTGGAATTTGCCGATATCGGAGAGTTTGTATATCATCCGGTGAAAACCTATTCCAGCGGTATGTTTGTCCGCCTGGCCTTTGCCCTGGCGATTAATGTGGACCCGGATATCCTGATCGTGGATGAGGCGCTGGCTGTGGGGGATGTGTTCTTCCAGGCGAAATGCTATCAGAAGATCAATGAGATCTGTAAATCGGGAACCACTGTGCTTCTGGTAACCCATGACATGAGTACGGTGATCAAATACTGCGACAAAGTGATCGTACTGAACCGGGGGCGGTTTGTGGCGGAAGGTCCGGCCGGGCAGATGGTGGATTTATATAAGAAGATATTGGCCAATCAGGCGGATGTGCCGGGGGCATATGACAGTGTGTCGGAAGGCGGCGCCGGAGACGGGATCAGGGAATCGGGAGCAGAGTACGGGGCCAGGGACAGAACCGAAGAAGGTCGGAGCCGGGATGGTCAGAAAACGGATGAAGCGCCGCGAAAATCCGGCGAAACGCTGTGGAAAACCGGTCTGACGTTAAACGAGCAGAAACTGAAATACGGAGACGGCCTGGCGGAGATTGCGGACGTGGGCCTGTTCGACCATAACGGAGAACTGACCAGCCTGATCTTAAAGGGAAAGCCTTTTACGCTAAAGATGAAGGTGCGTTTCGCTGAAGAAGTGACGGCCCCGATTTTCGCTTTTACCATCAAGGACTCCAAAGGAACGGAGCTGACCGGAACCAACACGCTGATCGAGGACTGTCAGGTGGAGACGGCGAAAGCCGGGGAAGAATATGTGATTTCCTTCCGTCAGAATATGAGTCTGCAGGGGGGAGAATATCTGCTGTCTCTTGGCTGTACCGGATTTGAGGGCGGCGAGTTTGTGGTGCATGACAGGCTGTACGATGTGGTGAATATCACGGTGATTTCCAATAAAAACACAGTGGGCGTTTATGATATGAATTCAAAGGTTTCCGTGGAGAAACGGGGAGCGGACGATTGAATGTCAATATTGGCGAACGGGTATGGCTGGCGGATGTTTTCCGATTGGCTGTGAAGCGCGGACGTGAAAGAATGAAGGGGTTAAACCTATGTATGAGGATATTTTAAATCTGAAATTTTATAAAGGCGAGGACCAGTACAGCGACGGCGAGATTGAGGAACGTCTGCTGGAGCTTTGCGAGAGCGGACGGGAGATGGACGAGATCCTGCGCGGGGAAGAGGAATGGCCGGTTTTGTATCATCTGTCGGACATCCGGGAAAATGTACTGGACTGGTATGGGTTCAATCCCCGGGGAACGCTTCTGGAAATTGGCGCCGGATGCGGCGCGGTGACCGGACTGTTTTGCAAAAAAGCAGCCCATGTGACGGCCATCGATCTCTCAAAACGCCGTTCCTCGATCAATGCGGCAAGAAACGGCCGGCATGGCAACCTGGAGATTTTTGTGGGCAATTTTGAGGATATCCGGATTGAGGATACCTTTGATTATGTGACGCTGATCGGCGTGCTGGAATACGCCGGTTATTACATCAGCGGGGACGCCCCGTATCTGGAAATGCTGCGGCGGGTAAAAACTTTTTTAAAGCCTGGCGGAAAGCTGATTATCGCCATTGAGAATAAATATGGCTTAAAGTACTGGGCCGGCGCGCCGGAGGATCATACAGGCGGTCTGTTCGACGGGATTGAGGATTACGGAAAAGTGAAGGGGGTCCGGACTTTTTCCAGGCCGGAGCTGATCCGGCTGCTCTTGGAAGCGGGATTGAAGGAGCATGAATTTTATTATCCGATGCCGGATTATAAACTGCCGGACACGATCTATTCCGATCATTTTCTGCCAAAGCCGGGGATGCTTGGAGCGGCCGCCGCGGCTTACGACAGGGACAGGCCTCAGATGTTCGATGAGGCGGCGGCATGGGAAGGAATTCTGAAAGACGGGCAGTTTCCCTATTTCGCCAATTCTTTTCTGGTTTTCGCTTCCTGATCCTTTTGCCGGATCGGATATCGACGCTTTACAGGGAGGGCCTGTGCCGGTTTTACCGGCGTTACCATGAAGGAAAGGGCGTTCCGTACAGTTACGGTCACTGCCCCGCAGGAGAAAACAGATGAGACAGATTGAATATGTGAAGTATAATAAATTAAGAAAGCCTCAGTTTCAGATCCGCACGGCTATCTGCCTGGACACGGATACAGGACGGCGGTATGTGGAAAAAACGGCGGTCAGGGAGTGCGGCCAGGAACACATTGCCGCATTTCCCCGTCATGCGCAGGCCATCGACGCCTGTTTTCAGAATGTGGAAGCGCTGAAACCGGAGCTGACAGAAGATGGCGCGATGCGTTATGCCTATCTGGAGGGCCGGAATTTTGATGATCTGCTTTCAGAACAGCTGCGGACGGAACCGGATCCGGCGGCGGCCGTGAGCAGGGCCATGGAGCGGGTTTTCGCGGTAAAGCCGGGAGGACTGATTCCTTTTACGGTGACGCCCGGGTTTACAGAGGTTTTCGGGCAGGATGCGGCTGACAGAATCGGGGAGCTGACAGACAGTCCCCAGGCATTCTCTGTGTCAAATATAGATATGATTTTTGAGAATATTATGGCGGCGGACGACGGTTCGAATGATAAGGGCGGCCGACATCCGAAGCTATACTGTCTGGATTACGAATGGGTGCTGGATTTCCCTGTGCCTGCCCAGTTCATCTGTTATCGGAACCTTCACTATTTTTACCGTAAATTTGGAAGCTTTCTGTCGGCTTTCTGTCCCAGAAGGGAGTTTTTAGAGCGGTTTGGAATCGGCAGAGAGCAGTCGGAGCTGTTTGCCAGGATGGAGGTGTCTTTTCAGGAGTATGTTCACGGTGAGAAAGAGGTCTGCGCCTATACAAAGCGGTATGAAAAACAGGTGAGGACCTTCCGGGAAATCATGGAGGAGCAGGAGCGGACCAGGCAGCAGCTGGAGCATCAGATCGAGGATTATAAGCTGGCGGTGCAGCTGAAAGAGAATCATATTCAGAATCTGAACGTGATGATTGCCGACCGGGACGCCATGCTGGAAAAATACGCGCCTTTTAAAAAGGCCGCGAAGATGATGGGCGGAAAAGCAGTCTACAAAGGACTGAAATCTTTATATAAAGAAGCGTCGGCAGCGGGAAACGCGGCGTTTCCGGAAGGGACCGAAAGAAGGAGGCTGTTAAACAGCTCCAGAAACGCGCTGCTCCATCCGGAACAGTCGGGAAAACTGCTGGCGGCGAAAAAGGGCCGGCTGTCTGCCGGGGACGAGGAGCTGGACCGTCTGTATTATGAACTGGGAGGACTGGAGTTTCCCGTCTACAGAAAGCCCCGGGTATCCATTATTATTCCGGCCTATAACCAGGTGGGCTATACTTACCGCTGTCTGGCCTCGATTCTGGAGAATACCCGGGATGTGGCCTATGAGGTGATTCTGGCGGACGATCAGTCCACGGACGGCACGAAGGTACTGTCTCTGTACTGTAAGGGTATTACGATTGTAAGAAACAGAGGAAATCTCGGATTTCTGAAAAACTGCAATCATGCGGCCGAGAGCGCCCGGGGGAAATATATCTTCTTTTTAAATAACGATACTCAGGTAAAACCGGGCTGGCTTTCTTCCCTGGTGAAGCTGATCGAATCAGACCCTTCGATCGGTATGGTGGGTTCGAAACTGGTCTATCCCGACGGTAGGCTGCAGGAGGCCGGCGGTATCTTCTGGCGGGAGGGCAACGGCTGGAATTACGGCAAATTTGACGATCCTGACAGGCCGGAATATAATTATGTGAAGGATGTGGATTATATTTCCGGAGCGGCCATCATGCTGTCAAAGGCATTGTGGCAGCGGCTGGGCGGTTTTGACGAACGGTTTGCGCCGGCTTACTGCGAGGACGCGGATTTGGCGTTCGCGGTGCGGGCTGCCGGGTATCGGGTAGTCTATCAGCCTCTGTCTGTGGTAGTCCACTATGAGGGCATTTCCAACGGAACCGACACCGGCAGCGGTATCAAGGCTTACCAGGTGGCGAACATGGAGAAGCTGAAAGAGAAGTGGGCCGGTGAATTCGCGAAACAGGAAATTCACGGCGAGCGCCCCAATCCCTTCGCGGCCAGAGAACGGCTGGGAAATCGGAAAGTGATTCTGGCCATCGACCACTATGTTCCAACTTTTGACAAAGACGCGGGTTCAAAAAGTACGTTTCAGTATCTCAAGCTGTTTTTGCGAAAAGGATATGTGGTGAAATTTATCGGCGATAATTACGGTCGTGAGGAGCCTTATACGACGGTGTTCCAGCAGATGGGCATCGAGGTGCTGTACGGGCGCTGGTATGAGGAGAATATTCTGTCCTGGATCGAAGAAAATCAGAAGTATATTCAGTTCGCTTATATCAACAGACCGCATATTGCCATTAAATATATGGATTTTATCCGGAAAAAGACAGATATTAAGATTATGTATTACGGTCATGACCTTCATTTTCTGCGGGAGCTGCGGGAGTATGAGGTGACCGGGGATCCGGCCCATAAGAAGGAGTCGGAATATATGAAGAAGCAGGAGCTGGCGCTTGTAAGGACGGCGGATATGTCTTATTACCCCTCCTGCGTGGAGCGGGATGTGCTCCATGAGATCGACGGCAGCCTGCGGGTAAAGGCCGTATGCCTGAATATGTTTGAGTCCTTTAAAGAAGATATCGATTTTGATTTCGCAAAGCGCCGGGGGCTGATGTTTGTAGGCGGATTTGCCCATCATCCCAATAAGGACGCGGTAATGTGGTTTGTGGAGGAAATCTGGCCGCTGATCCGCCGCCAGGCGGATATCCCCTTCTATATTGTGGGTTCCAAAGCGCCAGAGGAGATTCTGGCTCTGGACGGCCGGGACGGTATTATCGTGAAAGGGTTTGTCACGGACGAAGAACTGGAGGAGCTGTACGGTTCCTGTCAGGCCGTGGTGGTGCCCCTTCGGTTCGGGGCCGGGGTAAAGGGAAAGGTAATCGAGTCGCTGTATTACGGGATGCCCACGGTGACGACTTCTATCGGCGCGGAGGGCATTGAAGGCGCAAAAAGCGTGCTGGCCGTGGCCGATACGGCTGAAGAATTTGCCGAAAAGACACTAGCTTACTGCAAAAATCCGGCGCTGTCCGCAAAGATCGGGCGCGACGCCGTGGAATATGTGAAGAATACCTTCGGTATGGAAGCAGTGTGGGAAATCGTGAAGGACGACTTTCAGTAAAAAGAAATATTTGGTGTGAGAGCTGGCTTTCAGTCAATCACAGAATAAGGGGGTGAGACTGTGCTTGAGATTTTATTCTGCATGTATATGCTGTTATTTTATATGATTGTATTTTTTTCCTTTGGATCTCTGGCGACAGTCCGGATGAAGGCGGAAAAATTTTCCGTAACCCTTACGATGATGATCGGTTTCTTTCTGTATTACGGAATCTTTCAGATCATCGCGGTGCCCTGTACCTTTTTAAAGCTGCCTCTCAGCTGGCTGGCTGCCATCTGGCTTATCCTGGTGGCTGTGGTGATCCTGTATGTGTGCGGGTCAGCCGCGGGCAGAAATATCTGGCTTCAGGCATTTGACGGAATCCGCCGGCAGGCGAAAAGACAGCCTTTCTGGACGCTGGTCCCACTGCTGGTGGTCGCGGCCCAGGCGGTTTTCGCGGTGATGTGGCAGACGGATTACTGGGACGCCACTTATTATATCGGGGATGTCTCCCTGTCTGTCTATACAAACACGATCAGCCTCTATGATCCGCTGACCGGGGAAATGCGCTCCGCTTTCGACATCCGCCATTGTTTTGCCACTTATCTGGCCCAGGACGCGGTGGTCTGCAAGGCTTTTGGCATTCATCCGCTGATCGAGATGAAGACGGTGATGGGGGTGGTAGTCACGGTGGTCAATAATCTGGTGACCTACAACATCGCCAGACTTCTTTTTAAGGGAAACAGAGAGCATACCGGGCTGATGGTGGTATTTGCCCTGCTAGTAAATCTGTTTACCTATACCGCCTATACTTCCTCCGGCTTTCTTCTGCTGCGCAGCTATGAGGGAAAGGCCGTGCTGGGAAGCGTGATTGTGCCGGCGGTGCTGTATATCGCCGCCAGGCTGTATCAGGATGAGAAGAATAAGGCTTACTGGTGGCTTTTGCTTCTGTTCTGTCAGAGCAGCTGCGCCATCTCATCCTCTTCCATGACGCTAATCCCGGTGGAGGTGGGCGCGCTGACGTTCTGTCTGACGCTGTTGAAGCGGGACTGGAGGCCGTTCGCGAAAGGACTTCTCTGTATGACGCCCTGCCTGCTGATTCTGCTGCTGTATGTGGCCAGTACGCTGGGCCTGTTTGTGGTGAAGATTTAAAACATGGGCACAGTTGAATGAAATCAGCAACAGACCGGACTTTCGGGAGTTGCGGGACTGAATTTGAGGGGAAAGATGATATGCCGATTCAGATCACGGAGGCCGGAATGGATTTTATCCATCAGTGCCTGAAAACCTATCAGGGAGAGAATTTTTTCCTTTTGCTGTTCGCAGGGGCCATGCTGTTTGCCTTTTGGCTGAAAGATCCTGAGTCCCGGGCGCTCAGGCTGCTTTTGTGGCCTTATCTCACCGTTCTTGTCTGTACTGTCTATAACATCCTGATTATGCGGGTGTTTATTCAAAAGCTGAATTTAAGCGGGGAGTACTACCGCTTCTTCTGGTTGCTTCCTATTTGTGTCGTGATTCCCTACGTGTGTACCCGGATTGTGTCCGGTCAGAAGACGCGGGTTAAAAAAGCGCTGGTGTTTCTGGTCCTCACAGCGGTTATCGTCATAGCCGGCGCTCCCGCCTGGAGCCGGAAACTGCCGCTTACGTCCAATCCTTACCGGATTCCTGACGATATGATTATTGCCTGTGACATTATCAGGAAAGACGCCGGACGTGAGCGGCTGGAAGATGTGGGCGTGGTGTTCGACTTTAATCTGAACCTGCTGGTCACCCAGTATGATCCTTCCTTCCGTGTTATTATCCCCTATGAAAACATGATGACCACCGTGAACACGGGCCGGACAAAGACGGATACGGACAATATCTGGTTGAACAGCCGGATTACGCTGGTGGAGCTTCTGATGTTGGACCGGTACTGGGTGCCTCATGAGGATTTTATGAGTGCGCTGAATGTGACGGATACGGCTTATGTGGTGTATGACGCCAGCGGTCCCAATCATGATTATCTGCTGGGCGCCGGGCTGGCGGAGATCGGGCGCACCGACGACTATGTAATTTATAAATACGGCTGGTATTTTGACCGCCTGCATAAGAGCAGGGGATATTTAAAGGTTACGTTTTAAAAGCCTCTGAGCGTTGTCTGATTGTGACGTCTGCGTCAGAAGACATGCCTTTTTAGAAGGGTTGCATACGAGTGATGAAACTGATTTTAGGTTACGTCCTGCTTTTGGGGGACATTTTTATGCGGCTGCTTCCGGTGATGATAACAGTGGTTGTTTCCGCCGGCGGAACCGGCCTGCTGGAAAGGAAAAACGGCGGCAGACTGCAGTTACTGTTATTGGGCGCCGTAAGCCTGACAAGTCATCTGGGGCTGTATATTGTGCTGCACCGTATGTTACTTCACAGCTGGAATATTGTCCGGACAGTAAAAAAGATTGCAGGACTGCAGTTTACCTATCAGAGCGTTGATTATTTTTCCATTTCCCTGACGGTCTGTATGGCTGCGGCGGTTGTGACGGGCTGCGCACTGCGTCGCGGGATTTTTGTTTTTTATAGCGACGGCGGAACTTCTGTTTCAGGAGAGAAAAAAGAAAAAGTTTTTCTTTTTCTGTCAGCGGCTTTCGCAGGCGCGGCCGTAACGGGATGCTGTTTTGCAGGCGGCAGAGGTTCCGGACATATCGTGATCAATGAAGTGTGGGGTAACGACAGGGCGGCTGTCGTGGAAGGAAACGAAATTATGCCGGATTATATAGAACTTTATAATACCGGAGCTTTAGCCTGTGAAGTAAAGGGATTATATTTGTCTGATACTGGAGATGAACTGAAGAAAAAAGAGGTTCCCGCCTGCGTGGTTCCCGCCGGAGGCTATATACTGGTTTTGTTGGATGAAGGCGGTTTTTCTCTGAAACGGGAAGGGGGAGAAACCATATTTTTATCGGATGACGCCGGCAGGATTCTGGACAGCGTAACGGTGGAAGCCACCGACACATATTTTTCTTATGCCAGGCAGTCTGACGGGGATCCGGTATGGACTATATTGGGCTGTACGCCGGGCGCTACCAACGTAGACGGCGTTAGACAGGTGAAAAGTCCGGTTCTGTCCCATGAAAGCGGTTTTTATCAGGAGGGTTTTGATCTGGAGCTCACTTCAGAGCCGGGGACAGCCATTTATTATACGCTGGATGGGAGTATCCCTACGACAGAAGATTTTCTTTACGAGGGGCCGATCCGCGTATATGACAGAAGTCCGGAAACAGACAGGTATCGTTCTGTTCCCAATGTCACATGGCGCTGGTCTTTGGAGGAGGAGGCAGGAGAGCCTGTCGATAAAGGGTTTATCATCAGGGCTGTCGCAGTGTACGGAAAAGAGGACGGGCGGCAGGTAAGCGAACCGGTGACGGCCACATACCTGATCGGTCTGGAAAAGTACAGACAGAGGGCGGTGGTTTCTCTGGTGGCGGACCCGGAAGAACTGTTCGGAGAGGACGGAATCTATGTGACTGGAAAGGAGTATGATGCCTGGTATCTGGGAGGGCAGGAGGGAGACCGGCCCGATGCAAATTTCCGGAAAAAGGGGAGAGAGTGGGAGATTGCCGCGGATTTTTCCTATTTTTCGGATTCTTTGTCATTTTCTCAGAAGGTGGGGCTGCGCATCCAGGGAGCCGGTACCAGATCCTACGCGTTGAAAAATTTTACGATTTTCGCCAGGAAAGAGTACGGGGGGAGCCGTATGTTTGATCGGAATATTTTTGGGGATGTGGCAAGCCATAAGCTGGTGCTGCGGGGAAGTCTTGCCAATGCCATTTGTCAGACTCTGGTGGCGGACCGGGATGTGGCCGTCCGGAATTATGTTCCTGTCTCGGTATTTCTGAACGGAGAATTCTGGTACCATGCAAACCTGATGGAAAAATATGACGTCGATTATTTCGAGCAGCGATACGGGATTTCCGACGATAACCTTATCCTGTTTTCCAATGGCCTTCTGGAGATCGGGACGGAAGAGGATCTGGCTGTGGAACAGTCTTTTTATGACTTTCTGGATACCCATGATATGGGAGAAGCAGCCAGTTACGGGGCCATCGGCGGGATGATGGATCTGCAAAGCTATATCGATTATATGTGCGTAAACGTGTATATAGACAATATGGATTTTTCCGACACGAAAAATGTGGTCATGTGGCGGGCAAGAAATACGGCTCCCGGTCCGTACGGGGATGGAAAATGGCGCTGGGCGCTTTATGATCTGGACGCCATGGAGTGGGGAAATCCCGATCTGTGGGGACTT
>CAJTTU010000014.1:12759-17948 GCA_910579325.1 uncultured Lachnospiraceae bacterium
TGATTCTCCCCAGCAGAAAAACACCTTCAGCTTTACGCAAAGGGCGCCGGGCTGGGGATCCATAGGGAATATCAGCGTGAACCAGCAGAGAATCTATTCGATTTTAAAGGAAAGCCCGGAATTTCGAAAACAGTTTGTTCTGACTTTTATGGATCTGGTTAACCACAATTTCAGGTATGAAAAGGTGAAGGAGGTGCTGGACGATTATGGATATGAGGAGGACGGCTATAAAGGAGGGCGCGACAAGAATATGACGTGGCCCCGCGCCTATTATGATGATTTTTTCAGGGAAAGGGCAGATTATATCGTTCCTTATATGGCGGAGGAATTCGGCCTGTCCGGAACGCCGGAGACGGTGACGCTGTCCGTAAACGACACGGACGCCGGAACAGTAACGCTGAACACGATTACGCCGGATTTGTCAAAAGGGTCGTGGAGCGGCGAATATTATACGGATTATCCTGTTACTGTTACGGCAAAAGCCCGCGTGGGGTATGAATTTGTGAGATGGGAGAAAACAGCTGTTTCCGGCGATGCAAAGAAAACAGAATACGGAGAAAAAACTCTGGAGATACCTGTGGAGAAGGGAGGAGTCAGACTGAATGCGGTTTTTAAAAAAATTGGGTAGCGGCCGGGCGGCGGCAGGCCCTCTGGCGGCGGTTTTTCTGTTTTGTGCCGTTCTGGTGGCAGGCTGTTCTGCGGCGGGTCCCGGCGGCGGGCAGGAGGAGGAAAGCCGCGCTGCCGCAAAGGGCGGCGCCGAAGGGTATGAGCCGGTATTCTCCGCCACAAAGGCGGACATTTCGGCGGAAGAAGCAGATGCCGTTCTCATAGATCTCGGCGAGCAGACCGATGAGTGCCGGATTGAAGAGGGCGGCGCTTATCTGCTGACAGGGGAATTGAAAGGAACGGTCAGGATCGACGCGGAGGAGCAGATCGTACATCTGATCCTGGATAATGTGTCCATATCGTCCGGAACCGGTCCGGCCATTCTGGTCAGTTCGGCCGGGAAAGTGGTGCTTACCCTGAAAGATGGCACGGTAAATCAGCTGCGGGACAGCGGAAAGTATCCGGTTGCCGCGGAAGAAAATGCCTGTATTTACAGTATGTGCGACCTGACAGTCAACGGGACCGGGAGTCTGGAGGTCAACGGATATTATAAGGACGGCATTCACTCCAGAGACGTGGTGAAGATTCTGGGCGGCCAGATCGCCATTCATGCAAAACGGGACGGGATCCGGGGAAACGACGGCTTTATGATGCAGGCCGGCCGGCTGGATATTCAGAGCGAGGGTGCCGGGCTGCACACAACGAAAAGCGGAAGAGAGGGAAAAGGCGCGGTTGAGATATCCGGGGGCGCCGTTTCCGTTATTGCAGGAGAATATGCGGTTTCCGCCGCCGCCGAGTTCTGGGCCAGAGACTGCAGCATTGCCCTGAAAGGAATTCTGGGGGATATGCAGTCGGCAAAAGGACTGTATGTACAGGAGGAATGCCTGAATAATGAGTAGCCAGTACAGACATGAGTATAAATATCTGACGGACAGCGTACAGGAGGCCATTCTTTTAATACGGGCGGAAGGCCTGATGGCCCGGGATTCCCATGCCGGCGAGGCGGGCAGCTATCTGGTGAGAAGCCTTTACTTTGACGACTGGGCGGACAGCTGTCTGTGGGAAAATGAAAACGGGACCGATCTGAGAACAAAGTTCCGGCTGCGGTATTACGGGACGGACAGCGGGGCGGTTCATCTGGAAAAGAAGAGCAAAATCCGCGGTATGACCGCGAAGGAGTCCTGTATGTTAAGCGAAGAAGAATGCAGGCTGCTGACGGAGGGAAAAGTGCCCGAGGTTGTTTCCGGGATGTCCGGACAAAAGCAGCGGCTGCTGCTGGAGATGAGTCTTAAGAAGCTGGAGCCAAAGGTGATTGTGACCTATGAGCGGATCCCATTCGTCTATCCCGGCGGAAACGTGCGGGTTACCTTTGACAGAAATATTTCATCCTCCGGCGATATTTCCCGTTTTTTCCGGACGGATTATGGAACAAGGCCGGTGCTTGCCCCGGGAAACAATGTGCTCGAAGTGAAATGGGACGAGGCGCTGCCTCTCCATATTAAAGAGGCGCTGGGGCTGGACACACTGGTCTGGACGGCATTCTCAAAATATTATATGTGCAGGACTTATCATCTGTAATAAAGTGTAAGAAAAACTTTTTCATAAGAAAAACCGGTTTCGGAGACATACTGAAAATGCGCCTGTGACACGGCGTCAGGGAGAAAGGTTGGAATACGATGGGAATAAAGGAGATTATTAAAAAGTCATTTTTAGAAGGTTATGCCACAGGAGATATCGGGCTTGACACGATTCTGTTCTGTACGTTCTGTACGGCTGCCATAGCGGCGTATATTTTCATACTCTATAAAAATATCAATAAAAACTCCTTTTATAACAGAAACTTCAATTTATCTCTGATCGGGATGGCTGTGATTACGTCGGCGATTATCCTGACGATCCAGTCGAACATTGTGGTTTCTCTCGGTATGGTGGGCGCACTGTCCATCGTCCGGTTTCGGACGGCAGTCAAGGATCCCGTCGATCTGATGTTCCTGTTCTGGTCCATCAGCGTCGGCATCATATGCGGCGCAGGCTTTGCGGCCATAGCGGTGGTGGCCTCCATCGCCATGACGATTCTGATCGTCTGCTTTTCCATGCTGCCGGAGGCACGGGAGACGGTGGTTCTGGTGGTCAACGCTTCTTCCTATGAAGCTGAGGAGGCGATTATGAAGCTGGTAAAGGAGAACTGCCGGTATGCGAAGACCAGGGCGCGCAATCTGACAAAAACCAGTCTGAACCTTGCGGTGGAGGTGAAGACAAAGGATCAGAAAGCGCTGATCGAAGGGCTGATGGAGATGGACAGTGTGCTCTCTACTTCCCTGGTGGAGCATGACGGGAATGTGACGGCGTAAATATTTGCCGGAAGAAATATGCCGCCCGTTTTGAGAGGTACGGCGGGCGGCGAAACGTCAGAGCAGAAGAATGGTGTGAACGGTGTGATTTCAGGATATGGTTTGATTGTTTTGGATTTGCTGTTGCGGCTGGTGCCGGCGGCAGTGACGGCGCTCCTCTGTGGCATCCTGACAGATGGCAGGGGCGGCGGGGAAAGGGACAGACGGGAGCTTCCGGTTATGATGACGGTAATCGTAGCGGCTCATTTTTTACTGTATGTTCTGTGGTGCCGTCTGTTTCTGCATGGCGGCGATATTTTCGGAACGGTTCGAAAGATTATAGAAATGCGGTTCAGCTATCAGGATCTTGGTTATTTTGCCTGTTCATTTCTAAGCAGTATGGCGGCTGCAGTCGTACTGGGAAAGGTGCAGGGAGCTGCCATGACACATTTCCGAAAAGATTTCCGGCGAGTCTCTTTTGGAGTAAAAGGGAAGGTGTTTCTGTTTTTATCTTTTGCCGTTGCAGGCATCGTGGCCGTAAGTTGTTCCGCCGTCAGTTTATCCGGCGCAAGGCATGTGGTGATCAATGAGGTCTGCGGAAATAATCTTTCTTATTCTCTGGGCGAAAACGGAAGCGTTTCGGATTATATCGAGTTGTATAATACGGGCCGGCTGGCCTGCAGACAGGAGGGTTTCTATCTGTCAGACAGAGAGACGGCGTTCGGGAAAAAGAAAATTCCCGCCTGCGAGCTTCCGGCAGGGGGACATCTGCTGATTCCGCTGGATGACGGGAGTTTTTCCCTGAAAAAGGAAGGCGGGGAAACGGTTTATCTCTCAGATGCTTCCGGAAAGGTTCTTGACAGCGTGACGACAGAGAATGTCGGAACCGATTTTTCCTTTGCCAGACAGGCAGACGGAGATCCGGTCTGGACTGTTTTAAGCTGTACGCCGGGAACGGCGAACGCGGCGGCGGTCAGACAGGTAAAAAGTCCGGTGCTGTCCCATGAGAGCGGATTTTATCAGAGCGCTTTTGATCTGGAGCTGTCTTCGGAGCCGGGGACGGCGATTTATTATACGCTGGACGGAAGCGTTCCCACAACAGAATCCTTTCTTTACCAGGGTCCGATTTATGTATACGACAGAAGCTCCGAGGCAAACCTGTATCGGTCCGTACCCAATGTCATCCAGGAATGGCTTAAGTATCAGCCGGATGAGACGCCGGTGGACAAGGCTTTTGTGGTCAGGGCCGTGGCTGTGGCCGGGGAAGGGGAGGATGTACAGGTCAGCAGGCCGGTGACGGCGACTTATCTGATCGATCTGGAACAATACCGCCGAATGCCAGTGGTTTCTCTGGTGGCCGATCCGGCGCAGCTGTTCGGACCGGACGGGATCTATGTGTCGGGAAAAGAATATGACGCCTGGTATCTGGGCGGTCAGAAAGGGGATAGACCAGAGCCTAATTTTGGGAACCGGGGAAAAGAATGGGAGATTCCCGCGACTTTTACATATTTCTCAGACACCCTGAATTTCTCTCAGGATTCGGGGCTGCGGGTCAACGGCGGATATATCCGGTTTCTGCCGTTGAAAAACTTTACGGTTTATGCGAGAAAAGAATACGGGGGCAGTCAGGTTTTTGACGAAAAGCTTTTTGGGGACGCAGTCTCTCATAAAATAGCAGTGCGCGGCGGCCTGGCAAATGCAATCTGTCAGCAATTGGTCAGAGACAGAAACGTAGCCGTCCAGAATTATATTCCCGTCTCCGTATTTTTGAACGGAGAGTTTTGGTATCGCACAAACCTTTTGGAGAAGTATGACGGTTATTATTTTCAGCAGCGGTACGGCGTTGACAGGGATAATCTGATTTTGCTGAATGAAGGGGAGCTTAAGGAGGGGCAGGAGGAGGATCTTGTTTTTCTGCAGGAACTCTATGCTTTTCTGGATACCCACGAGATGGAGGAACCCAGCCGCTGACTTATTATTATGATTTTTTTAGGGACAGAGTTTCTCATATCCTGCCTTATATGGCTATTGAATTTCAGCTGACAGGACAGATGGAAACGGTGACATTGTCTGTAAACGATACTTACGCCGGAAGGGTGATATTAAACACGATTACGCCGGATATGTCGGAAGGGCCATGGAGCGGGCAGTATTTTATCGATTTTCCGGTGACCGTAACCGCCGTTCCGAACAGGGGTTACGAGTTTGTCCGATGGGAAAAGACGGGTGCGGAAGACGGGGCTGCGGCAGCGG
>CAJTTU010000014.1:17958-18298 GCA_910579325.1 uncultured Lachnospiraceae bacterium
AAAGACGGTGGAGATTCCTCTGGAGAAAGACGGGATCAGACTGAACGCGGTTTTTAAAAAAGTTATGTAAAATGAAGGGGAAATTTATTTTTATAACTTTTTTATTTTTATATCTGGCAAATTGTGCTATACTAAATGGATACTTATATCCTTGGAGGTATCGACGGTGAATCAAGCTTCGACGAAAGAATGGAAAGGCGAGATGCTGATCAGCACCCGGAAAATCTGGTGCAATGTGAAAAAGTACTGGCTTTTGGGCGCTGTTGTGATCGCTGCCTGTGCCGCTTTAGTGGTTTTTATGACAGTTCGGGAATACAGGGCGGATCTGGTAAGCGCCTCC
>CAJTTU010000014.1:18308-53830 GCA_910579325.1 uncultured Lachnospiraceae bacterium
GGACTATTCGGATGCCTATACGGCGCTGCTCTACAGCGAGAGGATCCGGAACCAGGTAAACGACGCCCTTCTGGCAAACGGGTTTGAGGAATTTAATAAGAAGCTGGACACGGCGAATGTGGATATGAAGGGCACTTCCATGTGCTACCGGGTCATTGTCCGCAGTATCGGTCTGGAGCGCACCCGGTTTCTGGCGAAAACCTATACGGAACTGCTGATAAAAGAAGCAAAGGATATTATGGGACTTAAGGGCAGAGTGATCGACGAGCCGGTGATGACCACGTATCTGACCAGAGCCAGTGGCAGCGTGGAAATTTTTGAACTGGACGAACCCAGGAAGGTGTCCATTTCCTTAAGAAGCTTTCTGTCCTGGAAAAAGATTATGATTATGGGCGCGGGATTCTTTCTCTGGTGTGCGTTTGTGATGGTAAAGGTTTTCTATGATACCACGCTGCGTTCCCGGGAAGAGATCGATCAGGTGTCCGTCGTCCCCTTTTTCTGCGAGGTGAAAAATGGGAAACAGGATTCTTATGAGCTGCTGGCAGCTCTTTTGGACGGGGTGAAGGAGCGTACCGGAGACGGCAGGATCCTGCTGGCCGCGCCGAAGAGCAGTAAGGCGCTGACAGCCGTGTTTGAGGGGACAGAGAAAGCGCTGGCGGACAGGCACTCGGACGTAGAGCTGTCCATGGCAGAGGGACTTGTGGTTTCGGCAGAGGCGCTGGATCAGGCGAAGGCGGCAGGGGCGGTGTTTCTGTTTGTCACCGTCGATCAGGATTCCGCTGAGGATACCCACCAGGCCTTCGCCAATCTGTCGGTGGTCGGCGCTGGTATGTACGGCTATATCGCGGGAATGCGTTAGAAAAAAGAAAGCCTATGAATGTAAAATACGAAAAATACAAACGTGTATACCGGATGCTGGCCACGCTGATTATGGTAGCCGTGGAGGCTGCCATTTTCTGGTATGTATGGATGACTTATTATAACGTGGATGAAGTGATGGGAGCGGGCCTAACCTATGCCAAGCGGGGCAACTATGTGATGACGGGCCTGTATGTGATTTTCCTGTTCACCTTTATGAATCTGTACGGCGCATCCAAGATCGGTTATCAGAAGCTGACCAACATGGTATACTCCCAGAGTCTTTCCGTGGTCTGCGTCAATGTGATTACCTACCTGGAGACCTCTCTGATGTCAAACAGGATGGCTGTGGTATCGCCGATTCTGTTTATGACCGTGGCGGATGTGGCGAGTATTATCGTCGTGTCTTTTATTCTGAACTATGGCTATACCAGAATGTTTCCGCCCAGAAAGCTGCTGTTTGTCTATGGGGATTATCCGGAGAGCGCGGCGAACCTGTTTTATAAGATGAACGGCAGGAAGGAAAAATATCTGATCGACGATCAGGTCCACTACAGCCTTGGATTTCCGGCGCTGAAAGAAAAAATCGACGCCCATCCTCAGGGAGTGATTATGTGCGACGTGCCGGTTCATCTGAGAAATAAGCTGATCAAGTATTGTTACGGGGGGTCGATCCGGGTTTACGTATGTCCCAGCATTTCAGATATCATTCTGCGAAACTCGGAGGATCTTCATTTCTTTGACACGCCGATTTTTCTGGCGAGAAACGGCGGTATGAGTATCGAGCAGAAGCTGATCAAGCGTCTGATGGATATCGTCATCTCCGGGGTGGGGCTGATTGTGGCGTCTCCTTTTATGCTGTTCACTGCCCTTGCGATCAAGCTGTATGACGGCGGGCCGGTGTTTTACCGTCAGGCCAGAGCCACCAACGGGGGCAGAGTATTTTATATTACCAAGTTCCGCAGTATGATTGTCAACGCGGAGCAGGACGGGCGGGTAATTCCGGCCACGGAGCGGGATCCCAGAATTACGCCGGTGGGCCATATCATCCGGGCGACCCGTATGGACGAGCTGCCCCAGCTTCTGGATATCCTGAAAGGGGATATGAGCGTGGTGGGTCCCAGACCGGAACGGCTGGAGCATGTGGAGAAATATACGAAGGACATTCCCGAGTTCGGGTTCCGTCTCAAGGTAAAGGGCGGGCTGACGGGTTTTGCCCAGATTTACGGAAAGTATAATACGTCTGCTTACGATAAGCTGAAGCTAGATATGATGTATATTGAGAACTATTCGGTGCTTCTGGATATCAAGCTGATTCTGATGACGGTGAAGATTCTGTTTATGAAGGAAAGCACCGAAGGATTTACCGACGAAAAGTCCTCTGATATGACCCGGATCGGGCTGGAAGGGGCAAAAGGACGGATGGGAGAACAGCCGCAGGGACAGGCGGAAGAACAGACAGGGGAGCAGGTGGAAAAAGGCGATGGGAGCTGAAGGTAAAAAGGATGGAGCGCAGGGAACAGGAAAGCCGGACGTTACGGTCGGGTCAGACAGAGCGATTGGCCGGAAGGAGGAAAAACAGCCGGTAAACCGGGAACCGACGGTTACTGTGATTACCGTATCCTGTAACAGTCAGGCTACGATCCGGGATACCATTGAGTCGGTGCTGCGCCAGACTTATCCCTTTGTGGAGTATCTGATTATCGACGGTCTGTCCACGGACCGGACCGTGGAGATTGCCGAGAGCTATCGGGAAGCTTTTGCCGATAAAGGGTTTCCGTATCGAATTGTGTCGGAAAAGGACGAGGGTATCTACGAGGCCATGAACAAAGGAATCGCCATGGCAAAGGGCGATCTCATCGGTCTTTTGAACAGCGACGACTGGTACGAGGAAAACGCGGCGGCCTGCGCGGCGGCGGTATACCGGAAGACCCATTATGACATGATGTACGCCAATCTGCGGATGATCAAACGGGACGGAAGGGTTTTTATTAAAAGATCCCGGTACAGGAAACACTATATCACCACCAGGGAGTGGAATCATCCCACCACCTTTATCACGAAGGAAATGTACGGCATCTATCAGTATGCCTGCAAGGGCAACGCCGACGATCTGGACCTGATGCTGCGGATCCGTAAGGATGGGCGTAAAGTAGTGGTGGTACCGAAGGTGCTGGCCAACTACCGCCTGGGCGGCTCCAGCAATCAGAAACAGCCGAAGGTGGCCTGGAATCGTTTTCTGTCGAAATACAGGGCTTACAGGGATAATGGTTACAGCCGCTGGTATCTGATCGAGTGTATCCTGATGGAGGGCGGGAAATTAATTCTTGCCTAGCGGAACTTTATATAGAGGTGTTATTATGTCAAAAGTAAACAGCTATCTGCCCCGTCTGGGCCTGAAACTGAACCGCGTAACCTACGGAAAAGGCTTAAAGCTTGGGGGCTGGCCTTTGATCTTCCGTTTTCCCCAGGCGAGGATTACAATCGGCCGCGACTGCGGGATTAACAGCAATTTTATCTCCAATCTGATCGGTCTGTATCAGCGGACCATTATCATCGCCCGGGGAAAGGGAAAGATAAAGATCGGCAGTCATGTGGGCATCTCCGGAAGCACCATCTATGCCAGAAAGCGGATCGAGATCGGAGACGATTGTGTGATCGGCGCCAACTGCAAGATTTTTGACAATGACTTTCATTCTCTGGAACCGGAAGAACGGCGTAAGGATATTTACGACAATCTGGTAACGAAGCCGGTGGTGATCGGGAAAAATGTATTTGTAGGCTGTAACTCGATTATCTTAAAAGGAACCCGGATCGGCGACAACTGCGTGGTGGGCGCCGGGAGCGTGGTGAGCGGAACCTTCGAGTCTGGCTGCGTGATCGCGGGGAATCCGGCCAGAGTGATCAGAAAGGTGTGAAAAATGGCGGATCTGACCGTATTGATTATTACAAAAAACGAGGAAAAGAATATCAGAAAATGCATCCGTTCCCTGCGGGGAATCGCCGAAAGAATCGTAGTGGTGGACAGCTTCAGCGCGGACCGGACGGCGGCGCTGGCGAAAAAACTGGGGGCAGACGTCTATACCCATCCATTTGAGGATCATGCCTCTCAGTTAAACTGGGGATTGGAAGATACGAATATTTCCACCGAATGGGTGATGCGGGTGGATGCCGATGAAGAGCTGACGAAGGAGCTGACAGAGGAGATCCGCCGTAAGCTGCCCAGGCTACCTGAACGGGTGACTGGAGTGATGCTGCGCCGCCGGGTTTATTTTATGGGCCGCTGGATTAAGCATGGGGGCATCTATCCCACTTATCTGCTGCGGATTTTCCGCCATGGAAAGGCTTACTGCGAGCAGGCGCTGATGGATGAGCATTTTCTGCTGACTGATGGAGAGAGCGTTCGTTTTTCGAAAGATTTTATTGACAACAACACCAAGGATCTGGGATGGTGGACCAATAAACACAACTGGTATTCTAACAAGGAACTGGAAGAGCATCTGGAGCAGCAGCAGTCCTTAAAACAGGGGACGACCATGAAGCCCAGACTGTTCGGCGGGCAGGCAGAGCGGAAACGGTGGCTGAAATATATGATCTATTACCGGACGCCGCTGATGCGCAGGGCACACTGGTATTTTCTGTACCGGTATATCTTCCGGCTGGGGTTTTTAGACGGACCGGAAGGACTAGCTTTTCACTTTCTGCAGGGCTACTGGTACCGTTTTCTGGTGGATGCCAAGATTTACGAGCATGAAAAGCTGCACAGTGCCGTGAAAAAATCGGGAGCGCTGGAGGCGGAAAGCTGACGGTGGAGCTATGAAACGGAGATGCTGGCAGCAGGGCAGCAAAATGGAAAAGTGGCCTTGCGCGCGGCGATAACCGGAAAGACGGCGAAAAGGGGAACAGAAACAGGCGCGGCGGATGCGTCGGAAAGAGGAAGGAATGCGCAGATTACTTGTATTACTGCAGAATATCATAAAGCTGCCGAAACGGTTTTTCAGCAAGGTTTCGATTCTGGCCCTGCTGTCTGACAGCGAGGTGGACGATACGGCGGCCATCTGTGCCGGGGCTCGGTTTTACAGAAGTAAGCTGGGACGGTATTCTTACGTGGGACGGACCACATTCATTACCAACGCGACGATCGGCAACTTCTGTTCTATCGCCGGAAACTGCAATATCGGCGGAACCGGACATCCCTTAAACTGGGTATCCACCTCGTCGGTGTTTCACAAATGGGACAATATTCTGAAAAAGAATTTTGCCCGCCATGAGTATGATATTTTTCAGCAGACCACGATTGGCAATGATGTGTGGATTGCCACGAATGCCATGATCCGGGCCGGGGTTACGATTGGCGACGGCGCGGTAATCGGCATGGGCGCGATTGTGACAAAGGATGTGGGTCCGTATGAGATCTGGGCCGGAAATCCGGCCAGACTGATTCGGAAACGGTTTGATGAGGAGACGATCAGACGGCTGTCAGAGACAAAATGGTGGGACTGGCCGGATGAGAAAATCAGCAAGTATGCGCCGCTGACGAAGGATGTGGGGGCGTTTCTGAATAAGGCGCTGGCGGCGCAAAAAAAAAGACTGCTGATCCTCTCCATTTTTCCGGCGCCCTACCGGGTGACGGTGTTCCGGGAGCTGGCGAAGCATTATGACGTCGATCTGTTCTTTGAGGTGGTACACAACCAGGACCGGAACGCGGACTGGTTTGTGGAAAGCGACGAGTTTAAGGTGCTGAATACGCCTGAGAATAAACGGGCTTACGGGCGATGCCTGAAAAATATTAAAACTTATGATATGGTACTGGCCTACGACTATTTCAGCAAACGGGCCAATCTTCTGATGCTGCGCTGTATGAAGGCCGGGGTTCCCTATGCCATCAACTGCGACGGCGCGTTTATCAACGACCGGCTTCTGAAAAAAGCGGTGAAGCGGCTGTTTGTCTCCCATGCGGCGCTCTGTTTTGCCAGCGGTTCTTTCGCGGGAAAGTATTTCCTGCACTATGGGGCGAAAAAGGAACGGATTTTTTATCATCATTTTACGTCTCTGTCCGAAGCGGATTACCTGGAAAAGCCTCTTTCCGGTGAAGAAAAAACGGCGCTGCGGGACCATCTCGGCATCAAGGACAGACCAACGGTTCTGACTGTAGGTCAGTTTATTCCCCGAAAGGGTTTTGATATTTTGCTGCGGGCCTGGGAACAGGTGGAGACTGACGCAAATCTTGTGATCGTTGGCGGAGGCGGCGAAAAGCAGGCATATTTGGACTATATACGGGATCACCGGCTTAAAAATGTGATGATTCTGGATTTTATGGAAAAGGAGCGTCTGGATCAGATGTACCGCCAGGCGGATCTGTTTGTGCTACCCACCAGAGAGGATGTGTGGGGGCTGGTAGTGAATGAAGCCATGGCAAACGGCCTTCCGGTGATCGCCACAGACCGGTGTATCGCCGGCATGGAGCTGATCCGGCCGGGAAAGAACGGCTATGTGATCCCGGCGGAAAATCCCCGGCGGCTGGCTATGGCGATCAATCGCCTTCTGTCCAATCCGAAGAAAATGGAAACCATGGGGCGGAACAGTCTGGCAGCCGTAAAGGGAAAGACCGTGCAGGATATCGCCGCAGGGCATATCCGGGCAATCGACGGCTGTCTGCGCGACAGGGGAAAATGGGATGGTCCGCTGAAAGAAGATGCTTCCCCTGATGAGAATAGTGGAGGTGAGACTGGTTCCGGCGGTATGTCTGTGGAACTGTCCGGAAGAACGCAGCCCCGGGTATACGTCGTGACCTCCGTGCACAACCGCTATGAGATCACAAAGAAATACCTTTCCGTCCTCAAGCGGCAGACATATAAAAATCTGTTTCTGGTACTTGTGGACGACGGCTGTACGGACGGCACGGCAAAGATGGTGAAGCAGGAATTTCCCCATTCCGTGATTCTTCACGGAGACGGAGACCTGTGGTGGGCCGGCGGCCTGCAAAAGGCGTACCTGTGGATGAAGAAACATGTAAAGGATATGGATGCACCGGTATTGATCAATAATGACGACGTGGACTACGGGGATGATTATATCGGGACAGGCGTCCGTCTGCTGAAAGCACATCCGGAAACCATGGTGGCGGGCAGCGGTTACGGCGCTGACGGCAAAAAACAGCTGGACGGCATTTTCTACCATAATTTTAAAGACGGCACCGGCTCTTTGCTGCCTCCGGGCAGAGAGAGCAACGCGGCGTCTACCCGGAGCCTGTTTCTGACCGTGGGGGACTGGATGAAAACCGGAGGGATGCATCCGGTGTTGCTGCCTCACTATATGTCGGACTTTGAATTTACGATTCGTGCGTACCGGAAAGGGATTAAACTGCGCTCATTTCCGGAACTGACTTATACTTTTGACGAGAAAACGACCGGGGAGAGCGAATATGAGAAGCTGACCTTAAAAAAGGTATTCAGCAGGCGCTCTAATTATAATCCCTTTTACCGGATTTCTTTTGTGCTGCTGTCTACGCCGCCTGCCCTTCTGCCTGTCCATCTGTTTCATCAGCTTGGACGGTTTGTAAACAAGCCGGGGCTGTTGAAAAAACTGGCAGCTAAGAAAGTCCATGGCGAAAAATAATAAGTGATGTCAGATTATCTATGAAAGCGGCAACAGGCCGGCTGGAGCGTGCCTGGTGTGACGCGCATCTGACAGAAAGCATTTTTTCAACACGCTGCGGGGGAGAAAATCGCGAAACTGATACGAGAGGATCTGTCTATGTCCATATATCTGGCAGTGCTTGGCATCGTGATGGCGCTGGGCGCTTTTGTGGAAATCGGAAAAATCAATCGCTGGAATGCCTGGTTTGTACGGGGGGAGAAGACCTATACCCTGCCTCTTACCAACGTTTTCTGGGCGCTGATTTTTCTTACTCTCACTCTGTTCGGCGGACTGCGCTATATGGTGGGCACCGATTTTGCCGGCTACTGTGAAATATTTGAAAATATCGCGGCGGACTGGTATGTGGAAACCTATACGGGTACGGAGCGGGGTTATGTGTGGATGAACCGGATTATTTCCCTGTTTACAAAAGAGCCCCAGGCTGTGATTTTTGCCGCAAATCTGGTGATCTGCTGGCTGGGGGTGGCTGCCCTGCGGAAATATTCCCGGTTTGCTCCGTTCAGCCTGTATATTTTCTTTACCACCCTTTATTACAATTCTTTCAACCTGATCCGTCAGGGTATGGCGGCGGCCTTTGTCTTTCTGGCGCTGGGCTGCGCGGCGGACAGAAAAATGGTCCGCAGTCTGGTTTTGGTAATCGCGGGCAGCTTTTTCCATAAGACGGCGCTGATGATGGCGCCGGTGATTTTTCTGATGCAGTTTTCCTATAAGCCGGCGGTTTACTGGCTGTTTTATCTGCTGTCGGCGGCGGCCAGCCTGTCGGAGCGGGGGCGGGATATCATAGCCAATCAGCTGATCGGCCGGTTTTATCCCCATGTGGCCAATGATGCCGCCACCTTTCACGTGGATTTTTCGCCTACCCAGGTGGCGCTGTGCGGCATGTATCTGCTGCTGTGTGTTTATTACAGAAAAAAAATGGTGGAAAAGAACAGGGGAAATATTGTCTATATTAATTTTTCCATCCTGATTTTTTCGCTGTACAGCGTGTATTTCTGGCTGCCCATGTGGAGCAGGCTGAACATGTATTTTATCTGTATGTACGCGCTGATTGTGCCTGCGGCCATCGACTGTGAGGAGAGCCGGAGGCTGAAAACCTTTTACTATGTGATTCTTCTGGGAATTTTACTGTTTTTTATGGTGGCGCCTGTCCTGATGGGCGGGGGAGACTGGTATTACGGAACATTTTTTGAAAAGCTGTCGATTCTCAGGGAAGAGGCGATGTGGCCGTAAAATCCGCGCGCCGGAATATGGATAAAAAAAGACAGAAAGAGGCTGTTTATGAATTATGTATATCCGAAATTATCAGAAAAGGATCTGGGTTTTGTCCGCCTGGGCGGGGCGGGGCTCGGCAATATTCTGTTTCCTTATGCAAGGGCGCTGGTGTTTGCCAGGGACTGTGACTGCCGGCTGATCTGGCCCACCTGGCCCAGCGTGAAGCTGGGGCCGATTCTGCGCAGGGAGATGGATAAACGGTTTTACAATGATTTGTTCGACAATCGGTGCGGCGCCGTGGGCGGGCTGAAAAAGATGTGGCTGCTGGCGGTGAAAAAGCGTCTGCCGGAATCAAAAAAGAGACTGGTGGAGAAACTGAACGACAGGATCGTCACGTTTGAGGGGCTGGAAGGCTGTTTTGACGATATCCTTTATGACAGCGCCTATGTTTTTGAAAATCTGAAACAGAATTTGAAGCCGGGGAACCGGGACGCGCTGGCCTTTGACTTTCGGGATTCCATCGGCGTCCATATCCGCCTGGGAGATTTTGCCCGGGTGTCGGAGGCGGAAGTCCGGGCAGGACGCCACGACAGTGCGCTGCCGGTAGGGTGGTATGCGGATATGATCTGTCAGATCAGAGAGCTGGCGGGGAGAGAGCTTAAGGTCTGGATTTTTTCCGACGGTACGGAGGAGGAGCTTAAGCCTGTTCTGTCTCTGCCCCGTGTTCAGCGGCTGACCTTCGGAACCAGTATCGCCGATATTATGGCGCTGTCCCGGGCGCCGCTGCTGATCGCTTCCGGTTCTTCCTTTTCCATGTGGGCCAGGTATCTGGGGCGGATGAACTGTATCTGCTATACCGGTCAGATGAAACAGGCGATTCTGACGGAGCGGGACACTGCCTTTGAGCGGGAGTGCGGCGACCGGATCGATGAGGAAACCGGGCTGCGGATTAAAGAACTGTTCGCGAAATGATTATTGAAAGACAGAACAAATCAATCGAAGGTTCGGAAGGTGCGGTATGAATAAAATAAAAAAACTGATTACGCTGATTCCTGATTTATGGAATAATTTTTTAAACCGGGTTACGTTGAAGTATCGTCATGTATCCTGCAGGCAGATGCCGGTGATCCATGGACGGCTGAAAATATATGGTCATGGGCGTATCGCGCTGGGGAAGGGCGTGACGATCAATTCGTCGGCCTCGTCAAACCCCATCGGCGGAGACTGCCGCACCGTTTTTTCCATTGTGCCGGGGGCTGTGCTGACCATCGGCGACCGGGTGGGCATTTCCAACAGCACGATTGTCTGCCACAGCTGCGTGACGCTGGGAAACGACGTGGTAATCGGAGGAAACGTAAAGATTTACGACACGGATTTTCATAAGCTGTCAGAAGGGCAAAGAGAGCTGGACGACCGCGAAGCCGCCAGAAAGGGAGCGGTGGCGATCCGTGACAGAGCTTTTGTGGGCGCCCATTCCATCATTTTGAAAGGCGTTACGATCGGAGAGGGCGCCGTGATCGGCGCCGGGAGCGTGGTGACAAAGAATGTTCCGGCCGGGGAGGTCTGGGCGGGAAATCCGGCGGTAAAGGTGAAGGCGTAAGCGGACGGCAGACAGGACAGGAATGTGAGGGCGTATTGCCTCCGATCGTGTTCGCCAGGCGGCGCGGAGATGTTTGCAATGAAAGTGTGTAAGAGGATAATAACAGATGTCTGATCAGATAAACGTATTATGGGTTTGTAATGTGATGCTGCCTCAGATCGCGAAGGCGATGCACAGGCCGGGGACGCCGATCGGGGGCTGGCTTGAGGGACTGGCGGAGGATCTGGGCAGCTGTCCCGGAGTTCGGCTGACAGTCTGTTTTCCGTTTTATGGTACGCCGGAGCCCGTAAAGGGCCGGGCGAAGCTGTTTGATTATTACGGTTTTTCCGGCAATTTAAAAAAACTGGATTCCTATGATCCGGTACAGGAACAGCAGTTTCGGCGGATTATCGAAGAGACGAAGCCGGATCTGCTGCATATATTCGGTACGGAGTATCCCCATGCCCTGGCGGCGGCGAAGGCCTTTGGCAGGCCGGAGCGGACGATGGTTCATATTCAGGGACTCGCTTCGGTGTATGCCCTTCATTTTATGGCGGATCTGCCCTTTCCGGTGCGGCGGCAGTATACGTTCCGGGATTTGATCAGAGGGACGAATCTGGAAAAGCAGCAGAAGGGTTTTATGAAACGGGGCGTGCTGGAGAAAAAAGCGATCCGTTCCTGCGGCCATATCCTGGGCCGGACGGACTGGGACAAAGCCTGCGCCGGCCAGATTAATCCGAAAGCGGTTTATCATGTAAACCAGGAGACGCTGCGCCGTTCCTTTTATCAGGAGGAGAACCGCTGGTCCTGTGAGGACTGCGAAAAGTACAGCATTTTTTTAAGCCAGGGCAGCTATCCCATCAAAGGACTCCACTATATGCTGGAGGCGATGCCGCTGATCCGCCGGCGGTATCCGAAAGTCCGTCTGTATGTGGCCGGAGAGGATATTTCCCGGGATCAGAGCTTAAAGGACAGGCTGCGCCAGACCGCTTACGGACGGTATATCTGCCGGCTGCTGGACAGGTACGGCCTCCGTCAGTCCGTGGTTTTCACCGGATTTCTGGACGAGGAAGGGATGTGCCGGCGGTACAGGGATTCCCATGTTTTTGTCTGTCCGTCGTCCATTGAAAACTCGCCGAACTCCGTGGGAGAGGCCATGGCCCTTGGCATGCCGGTGGTCTGCGCCGACATGGGCGGGGTGAAATCAATGCTGGCTCATGAGCAGGAAGGCCTGCTCTACCAGGTTAACGCGCCCTATATGCTGGCCGACAGCGTCTGCCGGATATTCGCGGACCGCAAGCTGGCAGAGGAGATGGGAAGCCGGGCAAGAAAAAGAGCGATGCTGACTCATGACCGGGAAAAGAATACGCGGCAGGCGCTGGAAATCTATGAAGAACTGACGGGAAAGTCAGCTGCCAGGGGCGACTGAAAGAAAGACGGCAAAAAGAAAGCGGAAAGGTTTAAAGCGTAATGAATCAGAGTGAAAAAATAACTGTCCGCAAAGAACAGACGGAGGTTTCAAAGAATAAAACATTAAAGCCCTGGAAAATCGATCTGGCGGTACTGTGCGTCTTTTTCGTGCGGCCCGACACCTTTTCCAGAGTATTTGCCCAGGTGAGGAAAGCCAGGCCCAGCAAATTGTTTCTCTATCAGGACGGTCCCAGAAAAGGGCATCCTGAGGATGAAGAAAAGATACGCATATGCAGGGAAATTGCGGAACGGAATATCGACTGGGACTGTCAGGTGTACCGGAATTATCAGGAATCAAACGTAGGATGCGATCCTTCCATGTACAATGCCATCATATGGATGTTCTCTCATGTGGATAAGGGCATGATTCTGGAGGATGATATCGTGGCGTCTCAGAGCTTCTTCCCTTTTGCCAAGGAGCTTCTGGACCGATATGAGCATGACAGCCGGATTTTTACCATCGCCGGAATGAATCATCTGGGGGTTTATCAGGATGAGACGGCGGATTATTTCTTTTCTCCCCGTTCCGCCATCTGGGGCTGGGCTACCTGGAAACGGTGTATCGACCTGTTTGACACTGAATATTCCTTTATGGAAGATGCCCATGTCATGGAACAGCTGGGACAGCAGGTGGAAGCCTTTGACGAGAAGGTGAAGACCTGCAGGTGGCATAAGAGCACGGGGAAAGCGTACTTTGAGACGATTATCTGGAACACAAAGACCACCAATCATATGCTGGATATTGTCCCTTCGAAAAACCTGACCTGCAATATCGGCGTGGGGGCAAACGGCACCCACGGAGCCGGCTCCATGGAGGTGCTGCCTAAGGGAATCCGGCAGGTATATTATAAGAAGGTTTATGAGTACCAGTTTCCGCTGCGGCATCCGAAGCATGTGATTGCGGACGTAACCTATACCAGACGGTTTTGCCGGATTTTAAGCGAGGGCCATCCGGTGGTAAAAGCCTGGAGGGGAATCGAGGGCGGCGCGAAAGCGTTCTGGTATTCCGGCAAAGAGGAAAAGAAAGCGAAACTGAAACGGCTGCCTGGAACGGTGAAGAATATCGCGAAGATCTTTACACGGTAATTCTGTGTTTTACGCGCTGCGGCTTATAAGGAAATAGAGTTGTGGAATGCGTTTTACGGCAGTCGAATGAAAAATGAGGAACGTCTATGTTGAAGCAGCTGGAATACGGCGGATATTTTTTTTCGGAGGGTGTCCGCCACGTATTAAAAATAAAACGGAATATCCGCTATGACAACCTGCTCTGTCTGGACGACCCGCATGCCAATCTGTGGCTGGGGGAAATGGTTCGTTCGGGGAAGCCTTTTATGGCAGGACGTTTCGGCAGCGGCGAGATGCGTACTTTTCTGAGAACCCGTGAAGTTCGGATGGGGCTGCGCCGGTCGGTGCCTGAAACCTATATGGATTCCATGTGCATCAACGCCGGATTTTTCCCCAGACAGCAGGAGCGGGTGATGGCTTTTGGCGATCTGATGGAGGAAAGCTGCCGACAGGTAGATCTGCTTGCCATATGGGGGACGTTGCCGATGGAAAACTATGTGCTTCATCATCATGTCCCTCAGGCGAAGCGGTGTTATCTGTCGGGACTTGAGCCTTTTTTTGCCGACCGTCCATGGACGATGAGCTGGGAGGGGAAAAAGGTGCTGGTGATTCATCCCTTTGAGGAATCGATCCGGCTGCAGTATGAGCAAAAAGAAAAATTTCAGCGGCATATGAAATGGCTGCCGGAATTTACGTTAAAGACGCTGAAAGCGGTGCAGACCATCGGCGGGCAGAAGGACGAACGGTTTGACACCTGGTTTGCGGCTCTTGACTATATGTATGAAAGAGCTATGGAGCAGGAGTTTGACCTGGCGGTGATCGGCTGCGGCGCTTACGGATTTCCGCTGGCCGCCAGATTAAAACAGGCAGGGAAGCAGGCGGTCCATATGGGCGGCGCGGTGCAGCTTCTGTTCGGCATTACCGGAAAACGGTGGGAAGCCAAGGAAGAATACCGCCTGCTGATGGCCGAGGGCTGGCGCAGGCCGCTGCCCTCGGAGATGCCGGAGGCTGCGAAGAATATTGAGGGCGGATGTTACTGGTGATAAGGACTTGGAAAGAAAAGGTTCCGGATGATAAACTTCGGATATAAAGGTTTTCTATGAAAAAATTCAGGATCGAAAACAGGATTGTAAGCAATTCCATGTGGATGATCGCCGAGCGGGTTCTCCAGATGTGCATTTCTCTTGTGGTGAATGCCATGGTGAACCGGTATCTGGGACCGGATAACAACGGACTGATCACCTATTGCGCTTCTTATGTGAATATGTGTACGGCTTTTGCCACGCTGGGTCTGGAATATATCGTGATCAAGGAGCTGGTCAGTAATCCGGAGGCGGAGGGGAAGATTATCGGCACCAGCCTGGTGATGCGGATCGTTTCCAGTATCGCCTGTATCATTGCCATTCAGGGAGTTGTGGCGGTCAGCAGAAATTTGCAGGCGGTGTACATGACGGTGACGCTGCTGCAGTCCGTATCTCTGGCCTTTAAATCGGCAGAGCTGATCGATTTCTGGTTTCAGTCCAAATTAAATTCCAAACAGGTAGCCATCGCGAAGGGAATTACCTATTTTGCCGTTGCGGGCTGGCGTATCTTCGGTCTGGCGACGGCCAGGCCGGTGGAATATTTTGCTTTCGCCACCACGCTGGACGCGCTGCTTGTGGCGGCGATCCTTCTGTACATGTATAAAAAAGCAGGGGGGCAGCGTTTTTCCTTTGAGATGTACTGGGTCAAACGGCTGCTGTCCCAGAGCTGCCATTTTATCCTGGCTTCCATGATTACGGTGCTTTACTCGGAGATGGACAAGCTGATGCTTGGAAATATGCTTGGAGATTATGACGTGGGCATCTATAACGGCGCTTACGGCGTGGCCATGATGTGGGTGTTTGTGCCCAATGCCATTATGAACTCCTACCGCCCGGCCATTGTGGAGGGCTATACCACAAAAACAAATTATCTGGAGCGGGTGAGGACACTGTACTCGATTATGATCTGGCTGGGGATCGGCGTCGGCGTCGGTATGATGCTGTTTTCCAGGCCGCTGATCTGGCTGCTGTGCGGTCCGGCCTATGCCGGTTCGGCGGCCTGTCTGTGCATTCTGATCTGGAGCACCCTGTTTTCTCACCTGTCCGTGGCCAGAAATACATGGATGGTCTGTGAAAATCTGCAGCGGTATTCGGAAATATTTCCGATCTGGGGCGTGGTTACAAACTTTGTATTGAATTATCTGCTGATTCCGAAGCTGGGAGCCATGGGCGCGTCTGTGGCCACGCTGGCGACGCAGGTGGTGGTAACCTTTATTGCGCCGCTGTTTTATAAGGATGTCAGGCCTTCGGTAAGACATATGACAGAAGCCTTTTTCGCGAAGGATCTGAGGGACCGGCTCAAAGGGTCTGTCGGGAAAAAGGGATGAGAAAAGCGGAGGGAAGAGCCAAAGCAGAAATGGGAATAAAAGCGGGGAGTGAGGAGCAGTTGGAACATAAAACAGAAAAAAACGGCATGATTGATCGGAATATAAACGGCTGGCTGAAAAAAGGGCTGGCAGCGCTGGTTCTGACGCTTGTGCTGGCGAATATTGTCGGCCTTTGTTTTCTGTGTTCGGCCTGGCGTCGTCTGAACAGGCTGGAGGAAAACGGGGGCGAGAAGACGCCTGTGGACATTCATGTGTCTGAAGGGGAACTGCCCAGGCTTAACTGGGCCGGGAAGACCTGGTGCAGCTATGGGGACAGCATTACCCAGGAGGCGTCCTGGCAGGATTATGTTACGGAATACTTCGGTTTTGCCAAACATTATAACAGGGGAATCGGCAGCAGCACTTTTGCGAAAAATAACCAGACCTGGTATGCGAACCCGGACGGGAGCTATAACAGCCGGTTCGGTTTTGCCGGCGTTATGGAGGCGCCGGAAGGGACGACAGAGCATGAAGGATATCTGTGCAGCAGCGACAGGATCGACGTTTCCGTGCCGGAGGATGCGGATCTGATTCTGATTATGGGCGGTACCAATGATATGGGCTCCAATGTTCCGCTGGGCGATCTTTCGGCCCCTTTTGACGAGACGACCTTTAAAGGAGCTGTGGCGGCGACCGTGGTGAAAATTCAGGAAAAGGTTCCCGGGGCGGTGGTGGTACTGGCTTCCCCGTTGAGCGGGCGGGGACCGGAGCCTGAGGAAGGATCTTCTCTACCCGATAACAGGGACGTAGAGGAGTTCATGGTCAATGAGCTGGGGCTTACGACGAAGGATTATCGGGATGCCATGGAAGAGGTGGCGCAGGCCATGAGCATTCCTTTTATCGATGTGTATGGTACCACCGGTATTAATCAGTGGAACCGTTCCCGGTATATCAGAGATGTGGTGCATCCTTCGGAAAGAGGCGGCATGGCGGTGGCCCGGTCGGTGATCGGCGGGCTGGAGCAGGTTAAGCCGAATATGATCAGTCTGTTCAGTGCGGCGCAGGATCAGGCGCCGGCGGGTTATACCATATTAAAGGAGACAGAAGATGGCCTGTCTGTTCAGCTCAGCGGGATCAGATGGGAGCGGTCCGAAGCGGAAGGGCGTATTCTGCTTACCGGGCAGCTGCCGGAGGAACTGGACAGCGGGGTATTTTCTCTCGCTGTTTCCGATCCCGAATATTTTCAGCAGATCGGACTGGAACTGTCGGAGGACGGAGAGTCCTGGAAAGTGCTGGAACCCGGCGTACATTATGAGCACTGGGCCGATACGCTGTGGGCGAATTTCTCCCCGGCGAAAATCCGGTATATAAGGCTCAGTCATCCTGCGGATGCCGGGGAAGGATGTATGTTCCGGTTCGGTTTCTACCAGGGAGAAAATGGGGCAGGTTCTTTCCACTGCGGGAATATGATACGGAAGCTGACGGCGTCGGTAAACGTCGATCAGGTGAAAAACATGATCGATTATGACCTGACGACCCGATGGAGTAGCGGCTCGGCTCAGACGGAGGGTGTCTGGGTGACGGCGGAGCTTACGGAAGACTGTGTGGCGGACGGCGTTCGTATCGAACTGTCAGACAGCATCGGCGATTTTCCGCAGGCGCTGCGGATTGAGACTTCCGAAGACGGAGAGATCTGGACGGAGCAGAAAGCGGTCAGTGAAGATCAGATCGATTTTCAGTTTGCGCCGGTACGGTGCAGATATATCCGTCTGACGCTGGGAGAAATACCGGAGGGAGTTATGGCAAACTGGTCGATTCATGAGTTGATTTTATTCGGCAGCGGGCATCAGAACGAATGAGAAAGTATGAGGGCGTATAGAGATGTAAAGAGCAGGATTGGTAAATCGATCGTTAATTGGACGACATGTGCTGTTGACGCATTTGGTCGGATATTTTTAGGGCTGTCCGGGAACGGGCAGCCCTAAAAATATCCGACGGCAAAAAAACAGCAGCGGACCGTACAGGCCCCGGAAGGATTTACAGACACTTTAGTGGCTGGAAATCCTCCCAGATCCAGGGGGCTTGAAAAATAGTAAGCGGCTAAAGAACACCCGCTAACAATTTTCCATGCATCGCACTAAAGGCCTAAAGGACAGACCTCAAGTGCTCAAAGCGATGGAAGGGGAGTTGCGGAACTAAATATAGGAGGTAAATGGAATGAACAGGCAGATTACAGATGAGAAGATTGACAGCTACAGGGAATATCTCTGCCGGGAAGAAAAAGCGGAGGCAACCGTAAAAAAGTATGTGCGGGAGGTAGGAATCTTTGGAAAATGGCTTTCCGGCAGGGAGGTCACAAAAGAGCTGACAGCCCGGTGGAAGGAAGAGCTGCAGACTTCCGGCTATGTTCCCAGAACAGTGAACGCCATGCTTTCATCCGTCAATGGCTTTTTTTCTTTTATGGGCTGGCAGGACTGCCGGGTGAAATTTTTAAAGATTCAGCGGCGGATGTTCCGGGACGAGTCGAAGGATCTGGACGCGGAAGAATATCAGCGGCTGGTGGACGCGGCCTATCGGCTGAATAACCGGCGTCTGGGCTTGGTAATCGAGACGATCTGCGGAACCGGAATCAGGGTGTCGGAGCTGGAATATATTACAGTGGATGCTGTAAAGGCGGGAAAAGCGGAGATTGTACTGAAAGGAAAAGTCAGGGTGATCCTGATGCCGGGCCGGCTTGTCAGAAAGCTTCTGAACTATGCCGGGGAACAGAATATCTCCGCCGGCCAGATATTTCGCACCAGAAGCGGAAAAAATCTGTCAAGGCGGCAGATCTGGGCGGAGATGAAAAAGCTGTGTGCTGCCGCCGATGTGGAATCCTCAAAAGTGTTTCCCCATAACCTGCGTCATCTGTTTGCGAAGACTTTTTATCAGGCTTATGGAGATATCGTGAGACTGGCCGATGTGCTGGGTCACAGCAGTATCGACACAACCCGGATTTATCTGCTTTCTACGGGAGCCGAGCATGTCCGTCAGCTGGACCGTCTGGGACTGGTGAGTTGAAATAGGACAGAATCCGTATATCATCTTATTCTCCGGCAGGCAGTTCCCACTGCAAAAGAGATTTGTCGGAAATCTCCACAATAACAGCGCGAAAAGTTTTAACGATAATCTTTCTGATAACGTTTTTATTTTCCGAAAGCCGTTCTAATCAAAAAAAAGGTATAAAAACCAACGCTGCAAAAAATTTACAACATTGATCTTTATGCCTTTTTACGGAACCGACAATTCTTTATGACTGCAAAACAATTTTTTCGATCAGTCGATTTTATCAAAATGTCTTGAACCAGGGGATTGTCTGTGCTATAATTTCACCAAATGATGGGAAAAAACCGTATTTTTTACTTTATAATATGACGGATTACGGATTTTGCCATATAATCTGAACAGGACGATAAGTCTGGTTTTTACAATACAGGAAGGAGTCCGACGTGAATAAAGGGAATGTAAAGAGCGGTGAAGCTGCCGGCGAGGTGATGACGGAGGAGCTGATTGGAGAGTTCATCGAATCGATGCGTAAGAAAAACCGTGGGGAAAGCTCTCTGGATAATTACAACCGTATTCTGACATCCATTTATCAATGGCTGCCAAAGGAGAAAATTCTGGATGAAACGACAGGGACGAAACGACGGAAGTGGCTGTTGGAGGAAAAAGGCTTCTGCCACAGAACGGTGAATGCGCAGATGTCGGTTCTGAATACATTTCTGCGCTATCTGGGCCATCGGGACTGGCAGGTGGACGAATTTGTGCGCGTGAGCGGCGATGTACAGCCGGAGCTGACCAGGGCGGAATATTTAAGGCTCTTGTCGGCGGCAAAGCATATGGGAAAGGAAAAGACCTATCTGCTGATCAAGACGATGGGCGGCGCGGGCGTGCGCGTGCAGGAGCTTTCTCAGGTGACGGTGGAGTCGGTTCATCAGGGGATGGTGAAGCTGGACAGTCACAACGGTCTGCGACTGCGGATTATGGTGATTCCGAAAGCCCTGCAGGGCGAGCTGCTGGAATATGTGCATAAGGAAAAAATTATAAGCGGTTCTGTGTTTTTGTCAAGGGACGGGAAACCATTGGCCCGGACCGCAGTTCATCACTATGTCAATTCGATCAGCCAGGAGGCGAGAGTGGATCCGGAAAAGGCGAATCCCAGATGTCTGTGGAAGATGTATCAGAGCACCAGGGACGGGATTCAGGCCAATATCAACGTACTGATTCAACAGGCTTATGAAAATATGATGGACCAGGAACAGCTGACAATTGGCTGGGATGCGTAAGGATGGAACGGGGAGATAGGAGAGAACTGTTTTATGAATGCGAACGGTAATATTTATGACCGGGCGGGCGGGGTACCCAGAGAGCAGACGCTGCAGGTCGGCATGTTCGGAAATTTTACTATGGTATGGCAGGGCAGGCCATTGACAGATGAAAAGCTGAAGGAAACCCATTTTACCAGCCTGATGCAGATGCTTCTTCATCACAGAAAGACCGGCGTCAGCAGAGATCAGCTGGAGGAGGTGCTGTTCGGAGACAGGGATGTGGAGGACCGGCATCATCTTTTGCAGAGCGTGGTTTACAATGCGAAGAAAAAGCTGAAAAAGATGGGACTTCCCGACGTGAAATATATCATACTGAAAAAGGGTATTTTTTACTGGAACAGCGAGGAGATTCCGGTGACGGAGGATGCGGCCGAGTTCGACAGATTTTATCAGATGGCAGCTGAGAGCGAGGACGAGGATGAGCAGCTGGTGCTTTATTCGGAGGCCTGTCATCTGTACAAAGGGGAATTTTTGTCCACCTATGCCGGCGTTCTGTGGGCAGCGGCCGAGGCCAGAAAATACCGCATCCGTTTTTGCGAGTGTGTGGAACGGGCGGCCGATATCATGCGCAGGCAGCAAAATTATCTTCAATTGGAAGAGATTGGGAGATATGCTTCCGCCATCAGCCCTTTTTCTGACTGGGAGGTGCTTACCATGGAAGCGATGGTGTCCATGGGGCGGTATGAGGAAGCCAGAAGCTTTTACGCGGCTACCTCCGACCTGTATCTGAGAAAGCGGGGGATCCGTCCCTCCTCAAAGCTGATGGAGACGATGGAAAAGCTGGGCAACCGGATGGTGCATGCCTATGAGGTGCTCGATACGATACAGGATAATCTGTCGGAGGAACCGGAGAACGGCGGCGGGTATCTGTGCACTTATCCTGTTTTTCAGGGAATCTACCAGATGTTGAACCGGATTATGGAGCGGGGCGGTCAGTCGGTGTATCTGATGCTGTGTACGCTGATAGACGGGAAAGGCAATCCCATCACCGATGAAAGCCGCCTGGAGGAACTGTCCAACCGTCTAGGCGACGCCATCTGCCACTCTGTCCGCCATGGCGATGCGGTCAATCGTTATGGAAACGGCCAGTATCTGATTCTTCTGGTGAATATCACCAGAGAGGACTGCGAGATCGTACAGAAGCGGATCGACCAGAACTTCGTCAAGGGAAGGCGGAGAAGCGGCGTGGAGTATTTTGTGAACAGTGTGATCTGCGACGCATAAAGGCTGCATTTGTAATCCGGCTGTTCGACTGATCTGAAGTGAAAAATATTTACAGAATTTATATGCTGTGGTAAGTTATTGCCATAGATATTATGGGGAAATTTTGGAACCGGATGGCGCCGACGGGGTTTGACAGGTTAAATGTGTAAGGCGGTCAGGGGCTGTGAAAGAGGACCCTTTTTTTCTGCTTTTTTAACCTTCTTTTTACAGCCCTTTTTGCACAGAGCACGAGATCTTTATGCGTTCTGTTTTTCATACTGCCGCAAAAAGGATTCTGTATCTTCCGGAGACAGCCCGCCCTTTTCCTGCATTCGCCGCAGGATTACCGCATCGTTTAGCCCGTCCTCCCGGCCCGGTTCAATGATCATCTGTATTCGCCCGTGGCTGATACCCTGATTATTCTTTCTGTTTAGTCCGGAATCAGGATTGGTTTGTTAAATTTCCGATTCTTGCTGTCATTGACATTTGATATTACTACTGTCCGTATTCTTTCTGCTTCTTTTGGGAAAATGCAAAGCCATTTAGCGTTTAACAGACTTCACATTTCAGTTTATGATATGGATTAATTTTGTTATGAATCGGTTATTGCGGTATCATATCATGGATACGCAGCACTTCAACTAGTGTTTCCACAGTATCATTTAATTTTCTGATATCTCCTCGGATGTCTTTTTCTGTGATCTGGATATGCAGTTTCAAATCACTTAATTGCTTTGCTGTGTGGTCCTGCTTGAACTCGATATAGTCCAGTCGTTTATTAACGTTGTCAAATTTGGCATCGACCTGTTCGCTGAAAGCGTCAAATTTGGTATCGACCTTTTTGTCAAAAACGTCAAATTTCGAATCGATCTGATTGCTGAAAACCAGAAGTTTTTCATCCATTATATTGGATATGGAATTCAGTAATCCTTCATTTTCCATCCTGTGCACTCTCCCTCTATGCCGGTAGTATACCATAACCGGGATGTGAAGTCTATGCAATTATCGAAGTACGCTGCTCCAAAGTGAACAACAGCCGGAAGGATACCTGCGGGAATGTTCAATGGAATTGTAAAGCAAGAATCGTTATGGACAGTATACAACATCCAATGAAAAAATGCAACAAAAATTTACTCTATTTTCCAGTTTTGGGTTCTATTTCCTTTCTGGCTTATGGGCGGTCAAAAATATCGGTTACGATAAAAAATCAAAAAAAATTTTCAAAAAACGCACAAAATCCTGTTTTATTGATTTATCCGTTGATTCCCAGATTGCTACAATAGTGCCAGAAAAGTGAAAAAGAAGTGCCGGAACATAAAAAGCATTTGAAGGAGGCGGCGCAGGGTGGGTACGGCGAGGGTTTATATCGGTTCACCCAGTGGAGTGGTCCTGTGTGTGGATAGAAGGATAAAAGGAAATATAGAGGGAACGCTGTTCCACGGATATGAAAGAGAGGGGATCCCCTTCTTCGGATTCGAGGATGTGTTGAGAAAATCGGAAGCGCTGTTCGACGCGCTGGGATTTCCCCACCGGGGGACGAAGGAGCGGAGCTTTGAAAGAGCGGCACAAAGAAAAGCCGGAGGGTCAGCGACGGCGGAAAGGATGGCGAAAGTAATGAGCGACGAAGAATTGTTACGACGGCACGGTGATCTGGGAACTTTCGTGATCCGGGTACAACACCGGCAGCACAGCACATGGCAGGGACTGGTAACCTGCATGGAGACGAGGGAGGAGATTCCTTTCCGGTCGGCGCTGGAGCTGATGAAGCTGATCGACGGCGTATTGGATCAGACAGAGCGAAAGGCAGTATCAGAATAGAGAGTGAAATGGAGAATGACCTGAAAAGGAGGACGGATCCTATGGCAGATAAAGAATTACGCAGATTAAAACGCAGGGAGCTTTTACAGATGCTTCTGATGGAATGTGAGGAAGCCGAGCGGCTGGATCAGGAATCCGGACGGCTGAGGGAACAGCTGGACGCCATTCAGCAACAGATGGACACAGTGATGGAGAGCTATGAGCGGTTGAAGAAAAAGCTGGACGTGAAGGACGAACGGCTGAACCAGAAAGACGAACAGATCGCCATGCTGAAACAGGAAGTGGAAGAATGGAAAGCCCGGGCAGTGCCTGTTTACGAGACGGGCACGAAACGGCAGGCGGTGAATGCCGGACGGATCATCCCCATCCATTATGGAAGAACCGGCATCGCCAGGTGAGAGGCAAAAAAGAAGAACCCTTGAAGATCCCATCGATCGAAAGCCTCAGGGCGGAGCTGGCCAGGGAAGAAGCCAGGTGCAACCGGAGAAGAGTGCTCTGGAATATGGCGGCGGCTCTTGTCATAGCAGCGGCCGTGGCCGGGCTGGTACTCACCAGGGTATATGCATTGATCGAGGTAGACGGGAACAGCATGGAGCCGACACTGTCAGACGGCGAGATCCTGTTCCTGCGGCGGACGAAAGAGGTCAGTGCGGGGGATGTCGCAGGGTTCTATCATGAAGGAAAGATACTCTTAAAGCGTGTGATCGGCATGCCGGGAGACGAGATAGAGATAGACGGAGACGGAAATGTATCTGTCAACGGACAGCCGCTCGAAGAACCGTACCTGAGGGAAAAAAGCCTGGAAAAATGCCAGCTGGAATTCCCCGTAAAGGTACCGGAAGGAACCTTCTTCGTGCTGGGGGACAACAGAGCCGTATCCGTAGACAGCCGGGACTTATCCGTGGGATATGTAAGGAAGGATCAGGTCGTCGGCAGGGCAGTCATAAAAGCGTGGCCTCCGGCCCGTATGAAAATATGGAAATAAGCTTCCGGCAAGGCTTAAACCTGCGGCAAAGGCGCCGGGCCGGACGAAAATGGAAACAATGCGTTAGGAAGGTGGAAAAATGCAGAAACTTGCGAGGGAATATCTGGATGAACTGAATAAGCGCCATAAGAAAAACCGGAGGGCGCTTGTGGCCTGGATTCTGATGGCTGTCCTGGTAGTAGGCGGCGTGATGGGTACGCTGGCACAGTACGGCGTTGCTTTCGAGGGCAGCCCTGAATGCGGAAAGGAAGCGCATACCCATGACGACGGATGCTATACGGAGACGCAGGAGCTGATTTGTGATTTGACGGAAGGGGAAGAACATACCCATGACGATGCCTGTTATACGGTTTCGAAGGAACTGACCTGTGAGCTGGAAGAACATACTCATGGCGATGAATGCGTCAGGGAACCGGAAGGTACGGAAGCGCCTCGTCCGGAAGAGACGACGACAGCGCCGGCAGATGACAATACGGAACCGGAGGGGACGGAAGGGACTGCCGCAGAAACAGAGACGCAGCCTGCGACGGAGGATGAATCCACCGATTTTGAGGAGATCACCGAATCCGAAACGGAGACCGAAACAGAAACAGAAACTGAAATCGAGACCGAAACAGAGCCGGAGTCAGAGGAAACATTGCCGGCGGAATTTGAGGCGACAGAAAAGATAGACGGCGGGAAAGTAGAGATTCATGTGACGGCCGGAGAAGGCGTACTTCCGGAGGATGCGCAGCTGAAAGCAGTGCCGGTTGTAAAACAGGATATAGAAAAACTGAAAAAAAAGGATGGCGTTACCTCTGAGGAGATCGAAGCGGCGAAGGAGATCAATGAGAAATACGATGCGGTTTCCCCTGCATTAGAGAAAACCATTCCGGAAGATGAGATAAAGAAAATCGCAGGATTTACGGCATATGATATCAGCTTTCTGGCGCCGGACGAAGACGGGGAAATGACAGAGTTTGAGCCTCAGGGAGAGGTTGGGGTAGAAATCAGATTTACCCAGGCATTCCTTCCCGAAAGCGTAGCGGATCATGAAGGAATTGAAATTACAGATGTAAACCTGGTACATATGAGGGAGAGCGGCAAAGAGCTGATAGCGGAAACGATGGAAGACGCGGAGTTCGTTTTGACTGAGGACAGTGAAGTAAAGAACGTGTCGTTTACATCGGAAGATTTCTCCATCTATGCGGTTGCGTGGACGAGAGGACCGCAGAAACTGGAATATGAAGACGATGACGTAATCATTTCTGTTGAGGAAGCTGAAATTGGGAATATCCCCGAAGGGGCGATACTGAATGTGGTTCCTGTGGTGGAGGAGAATGAGGAGACAGAAGAACAGTATAAGACGATAGAAGAAAAGCTGAAAGAGAACGCGGCGGAAGAGAACGACATTATTGCGGGTTTTATGGCATATGATCTTTCTCTTGCGGATCAGGACGGCACAGTGATAGAGCCTGAGGGCGATGTGAAGGTTGCTATCGAATATAAAGAGGCGGTGGCGCCGGAAACAATTGTTCCGGAGATTACAGATGTATCTATGGTTATGCTGAACCTGGACGGAGCGGAAAACGCAGAGGAAGCGGAAAACGCAGAGAAGCCACAGATGTTTAAAACCAGAAGGACAGTATCAGCTGCGCAGCCTGCTGTGATTGACCTGGCGGAGAATGGCAGTGAGACCACTATGGAAGTGACGGAGAATAAGGAGCTTTGGAGGACGGAGACTGTCACAAGTAATGTGGGGCCGATGGCGGCAGTGTGGAGATCAAATTTCACCATTCAAAAGGTTACGATTGTGGATGAGATTGATAAGGATGGTTGTCTGAAGGTGGAATTGAATGAGACTGCTCAAAGGACGATTGATACGGAAATTGAAACTGCTAGGAAAGAAGCTGAAAAGAAGGGAGAAGAATTCAAAAGCGAGGGCATTATTCGTTTTGAATGGAAAAAGAATATAAATAATGACGGATATAAGCCGGTAAAAAAGGAAAAGGTTGGAGACGAGTATAACGTTGCGGATGATGGGGCGTGGTTAAATGTGGTGTTGGATAAAGGTTCATTGAATCATGATGAAAATAGAACAAGTGTGGATTATATGGTTGATGTTTACTATCATGATGAGCTTATACATCCGCAGGAATATGCTGTAAAATATTCTAAGTGTTATCCAGATCTATCCCGGTTTTGGCCAGCGGGATCTTATATGGGTTCGCAAAATTATTATTCTGTGCTGTATTGGAATGAGTTGCAGAATGGAAGTTTTGAGAAACCGGAAATTAATAGGTATGATGAACATAAACTTTACGATCAACTTGATATGAATGATCAAACATTAGGCTTGATGTGGAGAACAACTGATAAAGAGGAACAAATTGAAATTGGTAGAGTTGGGGTTACTGATTATGGAGAGCATTTCGTTTGGACTCAATATAATTGGTATGAGAAGAATTGGTTTGCCAATAATATTGTTCCCGATGGTGTTCAGTTCGCTGAGATAAATGCAAGAGGAGAGGGGGCTTTATATCAAGATGTTCTTACGGTTCCGGGTCAGAATTTAAATTATTGGTTATCACATCGTGCGAGAGGCTGTCAGAAAAGTAGTAGTCCAGAGTACGATACGATGTATGTGGTTATTGTCCCTGTTGATATTGCAATGTATGGTGGAAATGACAATGGACCAATTGATACGCAGGAAGAGGTCATCACACTAATGAAAGATAAAGATCAGTATAAGGGGGTTTATGTACAACCATATACAAGCGATGATCAATCATGGCATAATTATGAAGGGGAATACACACCAACCAGTTATTTGACGAGATTCTTTTTTGTATCAGGTGATAAAAATAATACAGCTAGTGGTCAACCCGCAGAAGGAAATTTCCTAGACCGAGTTGGTTTCAGTCAAAAACTGCCTCCGGCAGAGGACGGAACATTTGATTTAAAGATCACGAAAAAAGTGGAAGGCTTTACTTTCAATGATCTTATTTTAACTGATACTCTTAGCGAAGAGGAAATCAGTAATAACATAAAAGAAAAAATTGCTGCTTCATTAAGTGGGTTAAAATTTGAAATTAAGGCAACAGATAAAGACGGAAATGATGTTGCAAATGCGCCGTGTGTTAATAAAATTAGCGAGGATGGCAGTGGTGGATTGTCAATTACAGAACCAGGATGGAAATGGAGCATAGATGGTGATGGGAATTATATCGGTGTCTATGAGTATAAAAATAATTCGATTGCTGCGGGAACAAGCTATACCTATACAGTAACAGAAAGGGGAGAAAACATAACCTCATATACATGCCAGCAGGAATTGAAAATCATTGGCGGAGAGGTTCGCAAAGATAATGATGGAAAATTCGTATCAACCACTTTGGAAGAAAGAGATTCAGTGAGGTTTGAATTTACGAATACGTATACTTCCAGTATTCCAGATACCATAGATTTGCAGATTCGCAAAATTTGGAATGATTCTGATAATATGTACAAAATACGTCCGGAAAGCATTAAAGTTCTTTTGGAGAACTTAACAGAAGGGTCAAGTGAATGGACACCTTATATAACGGCTGAGCATCCGGATGGAGTATATATATTTACTCAGGCGGATTTGTTGGAGTCAGAAAATCAGAATCAATGGGATATTCGGATTTCAGACGTTACGCAAGGAGCGCAATATCGAATTACAGAGATAGAGGTTGATTCTAATTATGTTGCTTCGGATCCTGTGGTGTTAAGTGGTGATGATACAACAGCTACAATCACTAACACATTGAAATGGAGTATGATAAAACGTAGTTCCAGTGATCAAACAAAACTGCTTAGAGGTGCAAAATTCAAATTGGAACAGGATGGGGAAATTAGAGCGACGCTTACTTCGGGTGAAAATGGCATTATTCAAATCGATGATTCAAGTATTTCTTTGGATGGCACATATACGATGTCCGAGACAGAAGCGCCAAAAGACTACATGCTGAGTGGAACAGAATGGACCGTAACTTTTAAGGATGGGGCGCTGGTAGAGATCAGCGGTGATAACATTCAGAAAGGAACGGCTACTGAGAATGGAAAGGAGATACCGACAGTTTATATTGAAAACAGCCTGATTTACGAACTCCCCTCCACTGGAGGCTCCGGAATCTACCGGTATATGATCAGCGGTGTACTGCTTATGTTGGCAGGTGTGCTGATTTTATATAACAACAAACGTGCAAGGAGGTGTGCAGGAGTTTAAGGAACATCTTTACTTTCCGGCAGACTCCCTGCCGTGAAACAAATGTGGCAACTTATTAACCAATGCAACGTTCAGAAGGATCTGAAACGAAAAGGGAACTGAAAAAAATTATGGGCAAAGCCCAAAAAAAGAAAGGAAGAGACTATGAAAAAGATGAAAAGATTTTTTGCCTTGTTTTTAGCAATGGCGATGGTACTGGGAATGTCGATGACGGTGTTTGCAGAACCGGCAACTAATGGCAGTGCTAAGATTAAAGTTTCTGGTATAGCTGTTCCGGATGCAGCCAAAGGAATTGGAACTGCTAAAGTGGAGTACGTAAAGATTATTACGCCTGACCCGTCAACAACGACAAAATGGGCATTTACGGAAACCAAATATGGAACTGCTTATGCGGAGGCATATGGAGCAACTGATGCTCAGGCTGCTATTGCGGGGCTGATTGCTGAAAAAAAAGCATCTGCAGATGGTTATACCGCAGATGCTTCAAAAGCGAGACTTGCAATTAGTGCAACTTCCGAACAAGTGGCTAGTGGAGACTGGAACGTTGCAAATGCAGCACTTTCAGCTGCAACAATAGAGTGGGATGTTACGAATGATGGTCCTGGCCTTTACATTGTAAAGATTACACAGAGTGGTTACAATTACATTGCAATGGCGGCATATGTTGGTTTTGACGAAGTACAGGTAGTTGGCGATAATTATGTTTATCCCTCAATGACAGATGGACTGATAGTTGCAAAAGGCGGCCCTCTGGTAGTTACCAAATCTAATACTGATGATGATAAAGTAGTGGCTGTTGGAGATACAGTAACCTACACAATTGAAACAACAGTACCATATATTGATCCGAATGAAGTACTTGAAAGTGCAACATATGTGGTTCATGATGAAATTTCAGGCGCAGAATATACAAACTTAGATCAGGCTGCATTCGGATATAAGAGTGCTGATGGTACTATTACTCCAATTTCTGGATTGGAAATTAAAGCGAATGGAAATAAGTTTGATCTGGATCTTTCAAGCTTAATTGATGCTCAGAATACTAATGCGAATAAAACTGTTGTTATAACCTACACAGCAAAAGTTACAGCAGTAGATGGCGTTACCAATACGGCAGAGGCTGGACATGGATCAGGTGATGACTTTGAAGTTAAATATGGTACCGGAGATGATAAAGTATTTAGTGGTGATCTCCAGATAACGAAGACTGGTGTGGATGATGATGCAACTGGATTAGCGAATGCTGAATTTGAAGTTAGAAAAGCAGACGAAGATGGTGTAGTAGCTGAAGATGCAGAGGCTCTTACTTTTACAGTTGTTACTAAAAACGATGGTAGTGTAGATTATTACAAGTATGATCCTAATGGCACAGTTACTAATGTGGTAACTGGTAGTGATGGTACCGCAAAAATCAAAGGTTTAGATATTGGTTACTATTCTTTCAAAGAGGTTGTTGCTCCTGATGGATATACCATTAATGCCACCGATGCAAATGGTGAGGTTAAATTGGTAGATGGAAAACAGAAGGCAGAAACAGCTGCGGACATTACAGCAGTTAATGCTACGATGGCCGATACCAAAATTAGTGCCCTTCCTTCCACCGGTGGTATCGGTACCACGATCTTCACTGTTGGCGGTTGCGCGATCATGATTCTGGCAGCTGGTATGTTCTTTGTAAGCCGCAGAAGAGCAGCGAAATAAGAACAGCGAACAGTTTAACGAATCGATCATCTGATCAAAAGGCGAATGCCGAAGCTGCTGGACACAGCAGAAGGAATACATAAGATACACACAGTTTTACGCTGGGGGCGGGCTTCCTGCCCCCAGGTAAAACAATATCAAACAATAATTTTCCAGAAACACATTTACAGCCATAAGGAGAGCCCGGATGAAAAAAAAGCTTACTACAATCTTGTTCAGTATCGTATTTTTAGCTGGTTTGTCCTTATTGTTGTATCCACTGGTGGCCAATGAATGGAATACCTACCGGCAGAGCAAATTGCTTTCCAGCTATTCCGATGCCATAGCCGGGGCGGCGGATGGGAACGCCATTGATTTCGAGCAGGAATTACAGACGGCCTATGCTTACAATGACGCCCTGCTTCCCAGCATTCTTCCCGATTCCTTTGCGGTGGCGGATGTCAGGGGGGAGGAGAGCGAGGAGTTTAAGAAATACATGGCCTGCCTGAATCCTCTGGGGGATGGCATGATGGGGAGCGTGGAGATTCCGAAGATCAATGTCTCCCTTCCTATTTATCATACTACCTCCGATGATGTGCTGCAGCATTCCGCAGGGCATCTGGAAGGAAGCTCCCTTCCCGTAGGCGGGGAGAGCACCCATTCGGTGATCTCGGCCCACAGAGGGCTGCCCAGCGCGTCGCTGTTTACTGACCTTGATAAATTAGAGTTGGGAGACCATTTCCTCTTTCATATATTAGACGAGACCCTCAGTTACGAGGTGGATCAGATCCTGGTTGTGGAGCCGAACGAGGTGGACAGTCTGGGTGTGGTAGACGGGGAAGACCTGGCCACATTGTTTACCTGTACGCCTTACGGCGTGAATTCCCAGCGGCTCATGGTCAGGGGACACAGGGTGCCTTATGTGGAGGCGGAGCTGTCGGATGAGAAGCTGCCCCTTAGCAATATGAGCCTTCACACCAATTACCTGCTGTGGGTGGTCGTAGGCCTTAGCGTTACGGGGGTATTTATATTGTTGCTGGTATACCGTGACCGGAAGCTGCAAAAGGCGGCGGCGTCCCAGGGAGCTGCTGTGATACAGGAAGCGGAAGCGGGCGGCGGGGAAGCCGGGACGCCGGAACAGGCGGAGGAACCGGAAGCCACGGAAGAAGCGGAAGCCGTGGAGGCGCCGGATGCAGCGGAAGAACCTGAGATCGCCGGGGAACCGGGAACCGGACAGGAGGATAAAGCATGAAACGGAAGCTTATGAACCTGTTCTTCGGGCTGGTGTTCCTTGCAGGGTTCGGAATCCTTACTTACCCGACCATATCGGATCAATGGAACACTTACCGGCAGAGCAAGCTGATTTCTTCCTATGAGGATGCGGTGTCCACCCTGGAGCCGGAGGATTATACGAGAGAATGGGCGGCGGCCAGATCCTTTGACGACAGCCTGACCCGCAATAATATATACGGGGACGCCTTCGGCGACCTGGAGGAGGATCTGACAGGCACAGAATACTGGAAGGTGCTGAATATCGCCGGGGACGGCGTGATGGGGTATCTGTCCATTCCGAAAATAAATATTAAGCTTTCGATTTACCACGGGACTGCGGAGGATGTGCTGCAGACCGGGGTCGGCCACTTAAACGGCACAAAGCTGCCCATCGGCGGCGAGGGAACCCACAGCGTACTGTCAGCCCACAGAGGACTGCCCAGCGCCCGTCTGTTTACCGATATCGACCAGATGGGGCGGGGGGATAAGTTCTATATCCATATCCTGGATGAGACGCTGGCCTACGAGGTAGACCAGGTGCTGAACATGGTGGATAAGGACGACATGGATACGTTGCAGAGCGCTTTGCAGATCGAGGAGGGGAAAGACCAGGTGACATTATTTACCTGCACCCCTTACGGCGTAAACTCCCACCGTCTCCTGGTGCGGGGGACGCGGGTTCCCTACAACGGGGAAGAGGAAGTCGAGAGCACGCCTGTGGATACGATGTTAAAGACGGTGCAGAATTACTATATGCTGTATCTGCTTCTGGGTCTGTCGGTGACGGCGCTGGTGATCCTGGTGATGCGGGCGGTGTTAAAGCCGAAGAAGAAAGCCGGGGAAGCGGCGGAGGAGACTGTGGAAACCGCCGACAGGGCGGATGAGAAGCCGGAAGAAAGCGCCGGGGAAGACCGGAGCAAAGACGGCGGAGACGGAGAGTAACTGTTTGAAGCAGAACTAATAGAAACGGCGGGGGAACCGCAGCGGAACTAAATTAGGAGGGTAGGATGTGGAGATGAAGAAACGGATTATAAAGGGGTGCGCATGGGCGCTGGCGCTTTTGACTGCCGTGTCGGTTCTGGCGCTTAAGCAGGATGCGGCGTATGGGGCGACGGGAGTGGACGCGAACAAAGAGCGCAGCCTGTCATTCAGCCTTGCGCGGAATGTGGGCGGCGAGGGAATTCCTGAGGAGGATCTGAAACAGGACATTACCATCAGGTATTATAAGGTTGCCGAAATGAATGTGCCGACAGGCACATATTCCGGAAAGCTGCAGGGAAACTGGGCCGCATTAAAAACAGTTAAGTATAAAGTAGTGGAGCGGGCTGATAAAAAGGGCTTTGACGTTAAGGTGGACGGTGTAGACAAAGACTACGGCGCCTGTAAAGAAGAAGAACAGACAGCTGACCTGGAAGACGTTATCCTTGATACCAGCGAGGAAGGAAGAACAAACGCCACATTTGCCTGGGACGCGCTGGCCAAAAAGGCGGCCGCAATCTCGGAAAATGAACAGGAATTTGGTCATGTGGTATTAAAGAATACGGCGGATGAGGCATTCGCGGCAGAAGTGAGCCTGGAGGAGGTTCCTCCCGCTATGTATCTGATTATGGCGGATGATGTGAAAGCTTCTAATTATATGTATTCTTTTAAACCTTATCTGATCTCCGTCCCTACCAATGGTTATGCCGACGGCACGGCTGACAGTGATGACTGGATTTATGACGTAAAGGTTGGCCTGAAGCCGGAGCAGGAAGAACGCTATGGCAGACTGCGGATCACAAAAAATCTGTCTGATTTCAACGCCAGCCTGGGCGACAGAGCTTCTTTTATCTTTGAGGTGAGAGCAGAGAAAGATGGTGATCTGGTATACAGCGACGTGGTGCAGCTGGATTTCACCGGAGCCGGTCAGAATACTGTTACGATCGGTCCGGAAGAGGCTGACGGAGTCGATGTGGTCGGGAAGATCCCGGCAGGCTCTACGGTAACGGTGACCGAGGTCTACAGCGGCGCCAGCTATGAGGCAGCCACCGATACGGTAAGGCTGGATCATCCAATGCAGGCGTATGATGAGGAAAATGGCGTGGCGGAGAATGTTTCCTTCACTAATACCTATAATGGCGGCATCAACGGCGGTTCCGGCGTTGTGAACCATTTTGAATATACGGAAAGCGAAAACGGAACCGGCGGTAACTGGCAGTATGTGCCTTCCCAGTCAGCAGAAGGAGGTAATACGCAATGAGAAAGAACAGGATGAAAAAAACGATTTGCCTATCCGCTGCGGCCTGCCTGCTGGTGGGCGGCCTGGCGGTGGGCAGGGCAATGGCTTATTTTACCGCTTACGCGGAAACCAGCGGCGGCGTTGTTATGGATATGGGATTTACCACGATCGAGCCGGTGGAACCGGTGGATCCGGTAGAAGGCGGCTGGATTAAACATATTACCGTAAGCAATACCGGCAATTACCCCTGTTTTGTGCGGGTAAGGCTGCTGTATGGCGGGGAATATACGGTTACTCCCACATTGGGAGCCGGCTGGAGAGACGGCGGGGATGATTACTACTATTATGAGTCTCAGGTTCTGGCCGGAGGGAAAACTGAAAGCGAAATAAGCGCAATGGTTGAAGCGCCGAAGGATGAGCTGACAGACGGCATGAACTTCAACGTTATTGTAGTTGCAGAATGCACCCCGGTTCTCTATGATGAAGCTGGCAATCCGTCATTTGACTTAAGCTGGAGCAAAGGGGACATCATTATCCAGGAATCCCAGAGCACTCTGCCGGATCAGCCCCAGGAATCCCAGCCGGAGACCACGGCGGAGAATAAGGAGGGTGAATAATGAAGAAGAAAAACTCCTTTTTTACAAAAACAGTCCTGCTGTTCGGCATGGCCGCTGTCCTGCTGGTGCTGAGCACGGTGGGCAGCACGAGGGCAGCTTTGATCTATAACGACGGCAATGCTTACAGGATACAGATTGCCGCTTCCTATATCGGCGTCGGGCTGATTGAGAACGAGGACGTGGTCAGCTACCGGTCTTATGACAGGAACAACCAGGCAGTGGAGGAGAAAAAAGATCTGCTTTCAGGAGTCGCGGCACAGATTGATAAAGAGGGCTTTAAACCGGGCAATCCTTATCAGGAAGCGCTTTCCGTGACCAATGCGGGCGAGATCGACAGCTATGTGCGTGTCATTGTCTATAAAAGCTGGAAAGACGGCACAGGAGACAGCAATACGGTTCTGTCCCCGGAGCTGATCAAGCTGGATGGGGAAGACGGGATGAACGGCTGGGTGAAGGATGAAAATGCTTCCGGCAGCGGCGCGGACGGCGATTACAGGGAGCGTCTGGTGCTTTACTATACGAAGCCCATTGCCAACGGGGGTGAGACGCCTCTGTTTAATAAGACATTGACCATCGACCCTGATGTCATGAAGGTATTCTCCCAGAAGAGGGACGGCAACAAGATCACCACCTCCTATGCCTATGACGGCTACAGCTTTAACCTGGAAGTGGAGGTGGATGCGGTTCAGACCCACAATGCCGTGGACGCCATCAAAAGCGCCTGGGGCGTGGATGTAACGATCGCTCCGGACGGGACGCTGAGCCTTGTACGGTAAGCCGGTCAGGGGGTGAGGGTCACCGTGGGAAAACGGAACGGAAAAAAGAAGCGGGAAGGAAAAGGAGTGGTGTCAGCCTGCCTCAGCGCGGTGAGCATGGTTTTACTCATAGCGCTGGTGCTCGGATGCCTGCCCCTGACGGTTCCCAGAATCTTCGGGCTCCACATTTACACGGTGGTCAGCGGCAGTATGGAACCGGCGATCCCGACCGGGAGTCTGGTCTATGTCCGGGAGACGTCGCCTGAGCAGGTGGAGGCGGAGGAAGTGATCGCCTTTTACGGAGCCAGGGACAGCGCTTCCATTATCACCCACAGGGTTGTGGAGAACCGGGTGGTTATGGGGGAGTTTATCACAAAAGGGGACGCCAACCAGACGGAGGATATGAACCCCATCCCTTATGAAAATTTTATTGGCAGTGTCGTATACAGCATCCCCGCCCTTGGAAAGGCCGCGGAGCTGCTTACCAGTCATGACGGGAAGCTTATCGCCGGAGCGGTGATTGCGGCGGCGCTTCTGATGCAGGGGCTGGCAGTATTGACAGAGAGGAAAGAGAAGCGGCCGGGAGAGTGACCGGAGTTGCGGAACTGTAGTTGGAGGTATATATTTATGATGAAGAAGAAACCGTGGCGTTTCGCCATCCTGGCGCTGGCGCTTTTAGGCAGCGTGGCAAGCGTCCATGCGGAGGAGCTGACCGGCAGGGACGGCTGGGCGGCCAGGTTCACAGGGGATAAAATTGAGAGCAATTTTTCTAACACCCAGCTGGCGGAGGATATTTCAGGGCTCCAGCCGGGAGACAGCATCACAATCAATGTGGCTGTGGAGAATGGGTCTGACAAGGCGGCCAGCTTTTACCTGACCAACGAGGTGTTATCGAGCCTTGAGGACAGCCGCGACTCGGCAGCAGGCGGCGCCTACGGCTACAGGCTGAATTATACCGGCCCCGGTTCGACAGCGGGCGGAACCGACCTCTATAACAGCGATACGGTAGGCGGCGAGAGCACCCAGTCGGGAGAAGGCCTTCATAAAGCTGCTACGGGCCTCGGCGAATACATTTACCTGGATTCGCTGCAGCCGGGACAGAAGGGAAATGTTTCCCTGACTGTTTCCCTGGACGGCGAGACC
>CAJTTU010000015.1:0-880 GCA_910579325.1 uncultured Lachnospiraceae bacterium
TGTGTGGAAGAAATGATCATTTCCAGATGTAATATTTTAGGCACACAGATCGCGGCGATTAATATGGATGCCGCGTTAACATTTATTAAAGACAATCTGAGAGAACTCAAAGGCAAATATTTCTGTATCTCCAACGTTCACACAACAGTGATGAGCTATGAGGACGCATCCTATCGCAAGATACAAAATGAAGCGGTTCTGGCTTTGCCCGACGGAAAACCGCTTTCGGTGGTTTGCAGAAAAAGAGGTTACCCGGACGCAGACCGGGTAACCGGGCCGGATCTGATGGGAGAGATTTTCAAGTGTTCCCATGAGCGGGGGTATACCCATTATTTTTACGGCAGTACGCCGGAGACGCTGGAGCGTTTGAGGGAACGGCTGGAGGAAGACTACCGGCTTCCCATCGCGGGGATGTACGCGCCGCCGTTTCGGCAGCTGACAGAGGAAGAGGATCAGCAGGCGGTCGAACGGATTAACCAGGCCCGGCCGGATTTTATCTGGGTCGGCCTTGGCGCGCCGAAGCAGGAGCGATGGATGTATGCCCATCAGGGCCGGGTGCAGGGGCTGATGATCGGGGTCGGAGCGGGATTCGATTATTTCGCGGGGAATATCAAACGGGCGCCGTTGTGGATGCAGAGATGCAGCCTGGAATGGCTGTACCGGCTTTTACAGGATCCGAAGCGGCTGTTTAAGCGGTATCTGGCGACGAATACGAAATTTTTGTATTTAATTCTAAAGGAAAAATATTGAATTGAAAAAGGATTACCGGAATATTGGAAGATTTATGTATAATCCACTTGTGTGACGCTGTGAAAATACGTATAATGAGAGCAGAGAACAGGAGTCGGCTATGAAGCGCATATCCTTCGAAGACCTCATA
>CAJTTU010000015.1:890-51133 GCA_910579325.1 uncultured Lachnospiraceae bacterium
GTTATGAGGCTTCTGGAGTCAGGACAGATCAAACCGCTTCTGGCATCGGGAAAAAACGGAAAGAAGCCGGCGCTTTACCGGGAATACTGGCTGATCGAAGAAAAGAAAGATACGAAAGAGCTGGAAGAGGAACTGAAATTTACTCTGATTCCCGGAATTTCGATTGACTATTATCTGAAACATTTAGAAGTTTACCGTCAGGAAAGACCCTGGGTACTGATGCTGAATGCCTATCTGCGGGATGAGAAGGAAAAGCTGCTTTGCGGCGAGTCTGTCAATGAGAGAAGCTTTGAAATCTGGAACCGGGAAAAGTTTCTGTCCAGGGAGCAGGGGCGGAGGATTTTGAAGCATTGTGGTCTGGAGCCGGAGGCATTGAATATGTATGAGACGTCGGAGCCCATGGCTTATTATTCTCATACCCGCAGGGTGCCTCAGAACCTGCTGATTCTGGAAAATAAGGATCCTTTTTACAGTATGCGGCGGCAGTTGTTGAAACGGCCGGAAGGGATGGGGAGATTGTTTGGCACAGAGATCGGGACACTGATTTACGGAGCGGGGAAAGGGATTCTGCGCTCTTTTCAGGATTTCGATCTGTGTGTGGAGCCCTATATGGCGGATGAGCGGAATCAGATTTATTATTTCGGCGATCTGGATTATGAAGGGATCGGCATTTATGAAAGCCTGGCCAGGCTGTGTCAGGGGCGTCTGGAGATTATCCCTTTTTGGCCGGCTTATGAGGCGATGTTTGCGAAAGCGGAGACGGCAACGGAACTGCCGGATACAAAGGAAAAACAGAACCGGAATATCAGCGGGATTTTTTTTGACTGGTTTCCGCGGGAAACGGTCAGCCGGATGAACCGGATACTGGAACAGGGAAAGTACATTCCCCAGGAAATACTGAATATTTCGGATTTTACATAAAAGAAGAAAGAAGGCGCCGGATGCAATATGATTTTTTAAAGCATTTTCCCAAACGGATGAAAAGCGTGGGTCTTTACGGGGTGCTGCTGCAGAACAGCATTCAGAAGACTACCTGGAAGCAGTATGGCTTTCTGAAAAGCGACGAACAGATCAATATGATTTTTTCCGTGCTGCTGTACATTATGGAGCAGTCTCTGAAAGAAGAAAACTGCACGATGGATGACATCGGCGCCTATATCGATACGGTGAACACCCGGCATTTCGGGAAAAGCATGGATTATGACGAATGCAAGCAGCTGGGTGATTTTATCGTCAATGTGATCCTGTCCAACGAGGGAAAGGCGATGTATTTTGACGGTTTTGATTTTGAACAAAACGCCTATCAGACCATGCATATCAGTTATGTGGCAAATAAGATTGTCTACATCGAACAGGAATTCAGGCGCACTTCTTATTATCTGACCGACGACGGCTACAATCTGCTGCTTTCCACTCTGGAAATTGAAAATAATATGAAGCTGACCATCCACGAAATGATCTTTCAGATGCATCTGGAAAAGCAGAGCTATGACAAGGCTGTGGATGAGATTAAAAACGTATTTAACCTACTGCGTGTCCAGCTGCAGAAAATCCAGGAGGCCATGGGGAAAATCCGCAGGAATGCGCTGAACTATTCGGTGCGGGATTATGAGGAAATTCTTCTGGAAAATCTGGAGACGATCAGCGATACAAAGCAGAAGTTCCAGAACTACCGGGATATGGTCAGGAGCAGGGCAAGGGAACTGGAGGAGAAGAATATCAATATCAGACAGCTCAGTCCCCAGGAGGACGAAAACCTGAACCATCTGCGTCAGATTGAGATTTATCTGAATCGGACGATTGACGAGCATCAGAAAATACTGAATCATCATTTCGACCTGAAGGCCCTTTATACCAGGGAGCTGGAGCAATTGTCGCAAATGTCGCTGATCCGGCGGTTTCTTTTGCGCAGCGAGCTGTATGACAAGGTGCTGGAAAATCCGGAGGCGCTTGGCCGGCTGGATTATTTCCTGCGCCCTCTGTTTAACCGGGACGCTGAGAAAGTCTATAACCTGAACAAAGCTTTTCAGCTGCAAAGACCGGTGGGAAAACGGGAGGAGACGGACAGCGAGGAACTGCTGGATTTCGACGAGGAGGAATGGCGCAGAGAACAGGAGCGGCTCAGGAGAGAAAAGCTGAAAAAGTATGAGAACAGTTTAAATGGCATGCTGGTCCGGGCGGCGGAGAAGGAAAAGGGAGAGATTTCTCTGGCGGAGCTTAAGGAACAGCTTCATGGAGATGAGGAAGAACAGGGGCGGCTGATTCCCGGTGTGGAGATTTTTAAGGAGATTATGGTGGAGCTGATTAAAAACCGGGAGATCGATCTGGAGGTTTTGAAAAAGGAACGCAGCGAATATATTCAGGAAAAGCCGGAAGAGTTTCAGCTCAATGAGATGCTGCTGCATCTTGTGGAGGCATACCCACAGAATCAGGATATCCGGAAAATCGAGGTTTCCCGTATAGATGACGGAGGGACGGTTGTGTTTCAGGGGGTGCCGGATGAGAACGGAAGAAAGCGAAGCATCCGGTGTTCCAATGTGCTTATTCGCGTGATGAAAAAGGAAAAATAAAGGCAGGAGAGAATCATGGCATATGAATTGGAAACGGTGAGGACAAGCCAGGAAATTTTTTATTACCTGCTGGAGCGTCATGAGCTTCGGGAGGAAGATGAGGCACAGCTGTATAAAGCGTATACGGAGCAGGAGGAGGTTCAGAACCTGGTTAAATCCCAGGGAGAGATCGCCGGGAGTAATATTGACCGTTATGGAAACGTGATCTATCTGATTCCGAAGGAAGATAACGATTTTCTTGGTTTTTCCAAAACGCAGCTGAAAGGTGTGCTGTGTAAATCGGGAGCTACGGATAAGGATTATTATTTGTCCCAGTTTGTGATTCTGACTCTTCTTGTGGAGTTTTACGACGGACAGGGAAGCAGCAGCAAGGCCCGGGAGTATATCCGGGTGGGGGAGCTGCAAAACTGTATTTCCGGCCGGTTGAAGGAAGGGGCGGAACGGCAGGCTGAGGCGGCGGCTGAGGATGAAAAGATGCGGGGGCAGGCGGGAAACGCGAAAGAACCGACGGGAACAGCGAAAGAACAGGACGGAGTGGTGAAAAAGCCAGGCGAAAAAAACCAGGAGGGTATTGCTTTCGCGGATATGATGCAGGCCTATGAGGCGCTGCGCTCTGATGACAAAGGCTCCCGGGCCAGGACGACGAAGGAAGGTTTTCTTCATTATATATTAGTGTTTCTGGAAAAACAGGGACTGATCGATTATGTGGAGCAGGACGAGATGGTGAAGACGACGAAAAAACTGGATAACTTTATGGACTGGAACCTGCTGAATCAGAACAATTATAAACGGGTTATGCGCGTACTGGGGGTGACGGAGGATGAGTAAGATCAATGCCGTGCGGCTGATCAATGTGAATTATAATAACAACGCGATCAAGGTCAGCGACGAGTGTTTTCATTTTAACGGAGAGAGCACCCTGATCTCCCTGCGGAACGGCGGCGGAAAATCCGTTCTTGTGCAGATGATGACGGCTCCTTTTGTTCATAAGCGGTACCGGGACGCAAAGGATCGTCCTTTTGAGAGCTACTTTACGACCGGTAAGCCCTCTTTTATTCTGGTGGAATGGGCGCTGGACCAGGGAGCGGGTTATGTGCTGACCGGGCTGATGGTACGCCGGTGCCAGGATCCGGACAGTGAGGAGCTGCTGGATATGATCGGCATTGTCAGCGAATATCGGGAGCCCTGTATCCAGGATATCCATCATCTGCCGGTGGTGGAAAAGGGCGCGAAGGAGATGGTGCTGAAAAATTATACGGCATGCAGACAGCTGTTTGACTCTTATAAAAAAGACAGCTCCATGCGTTTTTTCTATTATGATATGGCAAATTCCGCCCAGACCCGCCAGTATTTTGACAAGCTGATGGAATACCAGATTCATTATAAAGAGTGGGAGTCTATCATAAAAAAAGTGAACCTGAAGGAGTCCGGCCTCTCGGAACTGTTTGCCGACTGCAGGGATGAAAAGGGACTGGTAGAGAAATGGTTTCTGGATGCGGTGGAGAGCAAGCTGAACCGGGAAAAAAACCGGATGAAGGAATTTCAGAAGCTGCTGGAAAAGTATGTGGCCCAGTATCAGGACAACCAGTCCAAGATCCGGCGCAGGGATGTCATCCGCATGTTCCGGGAGGAAGCGGTCGGAATCCGGCAAAAGGGGGAGCGTTACTTTCAGGAAGAACAGCGGGAACGGGAACAGATGCGTCTGTTGGCCGGATTTATTCGCAAGCTGCATTGTCTTGAGACGGGCGCGAAGGAGGAACAGGAGCAGATTCAGGCGCAGCTGGAACAGATTTTGCGGGATATCGCCAGAATTACCTATGAGAAGCTGTCCGGTGAGATTTATCGGCTGGAAGAAGAGCTGTACTTCCATGTCAGCAATCGGGATATGATCGAGGTGGAGCAGGAGGACCTGAGCAGGGAACTGGAGCAGATTGTTACAAAGCTTCATCTGCTGGCCTGCGCGAAGCAGCAGGAATTTGTTCAGGAGACGGCCCAGGAGCTGGCGACGATTCGTCAGAAGATTCTGATCTCTCATAAAAAGGAAGAAGAATTAAAGCCGGAGCGGGAGGAGCTGGGAAAGCGGCTGTACGGATATTATGGCCGGGCCTGCGGGGAAAATGAAGAGAGCCTTCTGAAAAACGGAGAACAGAGGAAGCAGATATCCGGGGAGATTGAAAGTGAGAAACGGAAGCTGGAGGAAGTGGCTCAGTCTCTCAGGCAGGAAGCCGCGAGACAGGGCGGCCTGGAGAGCCGGGCCGACGCTTATTCCCTCCAGGAGGACCGGTACAATGAGGAGTATGGCACGCGGCTTGCCAGGAATATTCTGGGGGAATATGAGCCGGGTACGCTTGATATTCTGCGGAAAAACAGCGAGAAGGAGCTGGAGGCCTGCGCCAGAGAGCGGATCCGGAAGAAAAAACGGCAGGAACAGGATCAGGAGCGGCAGAGAAGTCTGGAGCGGGGGTTGGAAACGCTTCATGATACCCGGATTCGGAAGCAGCTGGAGCAGGAGCAGCAAAGGAAAGAGAAGGAAGCCTTTGACGGAGAACTTGCCGACCGGAGGGTTGTGCTGCAGTATCTGGATATGGAGGAGACGAAGCTGTTTCGGACAGAGGAAATCCTGCAGGCTTCCGAGAGAAAGCTGAAAGAACTGGCCGGCATCCGCAGGAATCTGGAAAAAGAGGAGGACGCTCTGCAAAAGGAATACCGACGGCTGACCCAGGGAAAGACTCTGGAGCTGCCGGAAGCGCTGGAAGAAGAACTGCGGGGAATGGGAATGCCCATTGTCTATGGTATGGAATGGCTGCGGAAAAACAATTTTACGGAAAAGCAGAACCGGAAGCTGGTACGCAGTCATCCGTTTCTTCCCTATGCGCTGATTTTATCGGAAAAGGAACTGAACCGTCTGGCGGAACATGCGGGGGAGGTTTATACTTCTTTTCCGATTCCCATTGTGATCCGGGAACAGCTGGAGGAGATGTCAGGGAAGGATGAGAGAGGAATTCTGAAACTGCCGGGGATCAGTTTTTATCTGTTGTTCAATGAAAATCTGCTGAATGAGGAAAAGCTTCGGCTTCTGGCAGAGGAAAAGGAACAGCAGATCAGAAAAAAACAGGAAGCGATCGATGTGCGGGAAAAAGAGTACGGAGAGTATTCCCGGCGGCAGGAGCTGGTACGGAATCAGTCGGTCAGCCAGGAAAAATATGAGGCGGCAGTCCGGCATCTGGAAGAACTGGACGGAGAGATACAGGAGCTGGAAAAACAGATCGGCGCCGGTCAGGAGGAGCTGGAACAGCTGAGGCAGGGACTGAAGGCTCTTGAGCGGGAGCTGCAGGAATCCAACCGGGAGCTGGAACGGCTGCAGAGGAGAAAGAAGGATCTGGAACAGCTCTGCCAGGATTATGCCCAATATGAACAGAATCGCGAGGAACTGGAGCGGTGCAGATGTGTCATTAAACGTCTGGAAGAGCAGAAGACGCTGGCGCAGACCAGTCATGACAGACTGCAGGAGCGAAAGAAAACGCTGGAGATCGAGCTGAACCGGCTTGAACTGGAAGGACAGCGGCTGACGGAGAAACTGCGGGAGTATCAGAAATATGGGAAGGATAAAACGGATAAAGAAGCTTCTTTGAAGTCTGTGGAAGAAAAAGAGGAATTGAGCGGTTTAGAGGCCCGCTACGCGGCGATTACCGGCAGCTTATCCCTTGAATTGCAGGAGCTGGAAAAGCAGGAGGTCAGGGAGTCCGGACGTTATGAAAAGGCAGCCGGCGAATTGGAACACCTGCGGAATAAATATGGTCTGGAACCGGAGGACTGGGCACAGATCCGCTATGACCGGAAGGAGGAAAGCCACCAGGAGGTTCTGCGGGAAGACGCAGCGCGGAAACTGGAACGGAAGCGGGGATTAAAAGAAGAAGAAAACAAGCAGATCGCCGTGCTGGAGGAAAAGAAAAGGACCTGCAGTCAGCGGATGCTGGAGGAATGCGGAACCGAACAGCCCTTGGAGAAAAGCGAGATACAAAGTCAGGACTTTGACGCCAGAAAATCCAATCTGGAATATCAGAAGCGTGATCTGCTCAGCCAGGGAAAGGCAGTGGAAGAACGGCTGCAGGCTTATGAAGAAAATCTGACAGCGCTGGCTCAGTATGCGGAGTTTCCGGAAGGAGAGCCGGTTCAGTGGGAAGAAGACTTTTCCGCGATGAACCGGAAGGAGCTGCGCGGCTTCCAGGGGATTTTGCTCCGGGACTACCGGCAGATCATCGAGGAAAAACAGCATGCGAGAGAAGGACTGACCCAGGTATTGAATCGGGTGGCGCGCATGGATGCATTTCAGGACGATTTTTATAAAAAACCGCTGGAAACCATGCTTCTTCTGACGGACAATGCCGGACAGGTCTTAAGACAGCTGTCCACCACGCTGCAGTCTTATGACAGCCTGATGGAGAAGCTGGAGGTAGATATCTCTTTGGTTGAAAAAGAGAAACAGAAACTGGTGGAGCTTTTGGAGGACTATGTGCGGGAGGTTCATGAAAATCTGGATCGGATCGACGCAAATTCCACGATTACCATCCGGGAAAAGCCGGTAAAAATGCTGAAAATCCAGCTTCCCCAATGGGAGGAAAATGAGAATCTGTACCGGATCAGGCTGCAGGATATGGTGGACGAGGTAACACAGAAGGGTCTGGCCATCCTGGCGAAAAATGAAAATGTCCAGGAATATCTTGGAACGAGGGTTACCACGAAGAATCTGTATGACACGGTGATCGGAATCGGCAACGTGCAGATTCGTCTCTATAAAATCGAGGAACAGCGGGAATATCCGATCACCTGGGCGGAGGTGGCCAAAAACTCCGGCGGGGAAGGCTTTTTATCGGCCTTTGTGATCCTGTCCAGCCTGCTGTATTATATGCGTCGGGATGAAACGGATCTTTTTGCGGATCGCAATGAAGGAAAGGTACTGTTGATGGACAATCCCTTTGCCCAGACCAACGCCTCCCATCTGCTGCGGCCGCTGATGGATGTGGCGAAAAAGGCCAATACCCAGTTGATCTGTCTGACCGGCCTTGGGGGAGAGTCGATTTATAACCGGTTCGACAATATTTATGTGCTGAACCTGATCGCGGCAAATCTCCGAAACGGCATGCAGTATCTGAAAGCCGAACATCTGCGGGGAAACGAACCGGAAACTTTGCAGGTGTCGCAGATCGAAGTGTTTGAACAGCAGGAGCTGATTTTTTAAATTTTTTTGTTGAGCAGGAAGGAGCGGTGTAACAGATGGAAAATTTCACGGCTGTTGTGCCGGAAGACAAAGGGGGCACCGGTTACGGTGGGAAATTGAAAAAGCAGAAAATTACAGCGTCTATTTTTTCAGGGGGATCGGATGTATCGGGGTGATTTTAATTCATTTTCGTTTTCCGGGGTATCTGGGCGGCATCTGTTCCAGCTTGGCGGAATTCGCGGTACCCTTCTTTTTTATGACTGCCGGGTATTATGCCTGTCATGAGGACGGCGGGAAGGAAGAACAAAAACTGAAAAAGCGGATTCGAAATACATTTCGTATTACCTGTATCTCAGTTTTGATCTATCTGTGTTACAGAGTTCTGATTGTGCGACAGCCCTGGGAGGTTATTTCCCTGATGCAGATTCTGCTGTGGAATAATCTGGACTGTATCCACGGACTTCATCTGTGGTTTTTGCCTGCATTACTGTATTCCTATCTTTTTGTGTATGGGCTGTGCAAAACCGGGTTGTTTAAATGGGCGTATTGGCTGGTTCCGGCGTTGTTTTGCGTCAGACTGGCAGTGATTATGGATCCCCGGAACGACTGGCATATGGCGCAGAATTTTCTGTTCTGCGGCATTCCCTATATGATGCTGGGGCACTGGTTTGCCCGGAAGAGGGAACAGACGATTACACATATGGGGACAGCCGGGATTCTGGCGGCTGCCATCGGTGGCTGGCTGCTGAATTACGGCGGGAGTGTCCTGGGGTGTCCGTCAGTGTTTGTGGAAATCGGAAATATCATCTATTCCGTCGCACTGTTTCTGCTTGCCATGAAGAAACCGTCCTGTCATATTAATCTGAGGATCGAATCTATTGGGAAGACCAGTTCCCTCTATATTTATATTATTCATATGCTGGTGGGAACTTTTGTATCTTTGGGCTTTCGTCTGCTCCATCTGGCGGGAAAACCGGGGATGGATTATGTCGCCCCCGTGGCGACCATCGTCGTCTCGGTGGCTTTTGCGCAGGGAATCTACAGACTGTCATTACGGTGGAAATGAAAGGATCATAACGGCAAAGGAGGGGAATCGCCGCAAAAATGATCTGCCGCAAAAGCGTTCTGTGTTAATAAGAGCGAAGACAGATTTTTATTCGGTTTCATATATAAACTTAATCCGTTCGTGTATTTTTTGAAAATCGATTTTGCATTCACCGTCATATAGGGCGACGGGGATCGTGCTGTCAAAGCCATAGATGACAGGCGGCTCTTCGTGAACCAGATCGTATACAAGAATCTTTTTCCGATCCGAATCGATGAGCCAGTACTCGGATACGCCGGCGTTGGCATATTTTTGCAGCTTTAAATAGGAATCTTTTCTGCGGGTGGCGGGCGAGAGGACTTCCACGATAAAGTCCGGCGCGCCGTAGATGCAGCGACGGATGATCTTATCCCGGTCGCAGACAATCAGTACGTCAGGCTGTAAAATGGTTCGGTCGTCCCAGTCAAGCTGGACATCGACAGGGGAAGCGAATGGAAGGCAACCGCCTTTCTTTTCCTCAATATAGTCCCACAGATCTTTCCATATTAAAGAAATGATCAGCTGATGAATGGTGGTTGGCGAAGACATTTTATAAAATACGCCGTCGATCAGTTCTACTCTCAGATCGTCAGGCAGGGCGTAATAGTCGTCCAGCGTGTACTCTCCCTGCTGTTTGCTTCCGTAGGCTCCCAAAGCCTCCCGGACGAGATCCGGCTGTGTATCGGAGCTGTCGAAAGCTCTGTGCAAAGCATCCGGCGTGTCATATCTGGGGGAATCCGTCACGCCGGCAAAGATTTTCTGTACGGTTCCCAGCGGCACGCCGGAAAATGGAAAACAAATGATGCTTTGACAGAGCTTAATGGAATTGTTGGATAAAAGTAAAGAAACTGTAAAAAATGTCATGGTATTTTAATGGCATTGTCAGCTATGGGGGATTATAATGAGTGGCAGAAAAAGGTAGTGTCAAGTGATTTATGAAACAGCAACGGAACTGGATTTCGGGAGGAGGGACAGATGATTAAAACAGTGTTTTTTGTAATGGCAGCGATGTTAGTGATGACGGGAAAGGAGGCGGTCTTTTTTCCGGCGTCCGGTTCTGCTGAGACGGGAATACTGTCAGGCAGTTCAAAGGCAGAGGAAGAATCAGGAAAGGAAAAAGAGACGGACGCTGAGGCAGAGACGAAAACAGAAGCGGAGGCAGAAACAGAAACGGAAACGGAGACAGAGACAGAAACAGAGCCGGAAACCGCTTCCGTTATTACAAAGATTTCTCAGCAGGAAGCCATAGCGATCGCGGAAAAAGAGGCGGAGAAGGAATGCTATGATTATCAGGGGTGGGATTCGTTGTTCAAATGTGGTACCCCTAGGCTTTGCATGACAGAAGATGAATTTTTGAAAGCAGGGGGCGTGAGGTATGAACATTTAAAAGGAGAAGATCCGTCTTACTATGAAGGGCGTCCAATATGGAGTATGAGGTTAATTGATGAAACTGATCCGCTGACTTCACTTTTCCTTTATGTGGATGCTGAAACAGGTGAAATTTTAGGTTATAGCACGTTAAGTGATTGATCAGGATTAAAAGCTTTTACTAAACACGTTTTTATCGTATATTTTCTGCGTAATCAAGAGCCTTTCGGAAACTGCCAAATTTTTCTGAAAGGCTTTTTTGCATAATCTCTTTTTTCACGGAAATACTCTGATATTAGATTTGAGCGAAAAGGGTAGTGGCAAAACTGTAACAGGAGGAATCAGGATGAAGCAGGGACAGGCAAGTATTGCGTTTCAGAACCCGGTGCATGTGGTGGGCATGGCTTCAGTGGCCGGGAAGAAGGAGGGAGAGGGGCCTCTGGGCCATACTTTCACGGAAGTGGACGAGGACCCTATGCTGGGGAAAGATAACTGGGAGGCGGCGGAGAGCGAGCTGCAAAGGCGGGCCGGGGAGTTGGCCATGAAGGATGCGGGAGTGGAAAAAGAGCGAATTCGTTATCTGTTCGCCGGGGATTTGCTGGGACAGCTGATTGCCACATCTTTTGGCGTGATGAGCTTTAATATTCCCACATATGGTCTGTACGGCGCCTGCTCCACTATGGGAGAGGCCATGAGCCTGGCGGCCATGATGGTGGACGCCGGGAATGCGGATCATGTGATGGCCATGGCATCCAGCCATTTTGCCAGCGCGGAGAAGCAGTTCCGGTTTCCGCTGGCCTATGGGAACCAGCGGCCCTATTCCGCCACCTGGACCGTGACCGGATGCGGCTGTACCGTACTGGGAACGGCAGGCGGTTATGCCCGGATCACCGGCGTTACGCCGGGGAAAATCGTGGATCTGGGCGTGAAGGATTCCATGAATATGGGCGCGGCCATGGCTCCGGCGGCGGCAGATACGATTTACCGGAATTTGGAGGATTTTCACAGAAAGCCGGAGAACTATGACAGAATCGTTACGGGAGATCTGGGAACCGTGGGACAGACCCTTTTGATGGAGTTGCTGGCGGAAAAGGGCGTGGATATCGGCGGGCAGCATATGGACTGCGGCATCGAGATCTTTGACGCCCAGGAACAGGATACTCACGCCGGCGGCAGCGGCTGCGGGTGCAGCGCCGTTACGCTGTGCGGACTGATTCTGAACAAGCTGAGAGACAGGGAGTGGAAGCGGGTGCTGTTTGTTCCTACCGGGGCATTGCTGTCTTCTACAAGCTTTAACGAAGGGCAGAGCGTGCCGGGGATCGCCCATGGGGTGGTGCTGGAGGCTGTGTAAAGAGTTGACCGGAAAAGGTGTATGAAGGAATCATACGGAAATTGAATCTTGAATTTCGGAGGAACTTCTATGGACTATGTAAAAGCATTTTTAATCGGCGGCCTGATCTGTGCTATCGTGCAGATTTTCATGGATAAAACAAAGCTGATGCCGGGCCGGATTATGGTGGGTCTGGTGGTGCTGGGCTGTATCCTTGGTTTTTTGGGGTGGTACCAGCCATTGATCGAATGGGCCGGCAGCGGCGCCAGCGTTCCGCTTCTGGGGTTTGGGAACACACTGTTTAAAGGCGTGAAGGAAGGCATCGGGGAGAAAGGGTTCTTAGGAATCTTTACCGGCGGCCTGACCGCTTCCTCGGCGGGAATCTGCGGCGCATTGGTATTCGGGTATCTGGCGTCGCTGGTGTTTAAGCCGAAAATGAAAAGTTAAAAGGGATGAAAGCAGACTGTTTTTGCAATCGATATATTTCAAGCAGAATGCCCAAGCTTGCATTTTGCTTTTAATATAGATCAGGAGCCTCTTGGATGAGGCTCCTTTTTTGACGTTATGAGGATTCTGTTATCGGAGTTTTCTATGAAATTTCTAAGCAGCTTATTAATTTGCTAATATATTGTTCTAAGAAAGCCGATTCCCTATAATAAAAACCAGCAAGCGGCCTTGAACCGCCGAGGGCAAACGGCCGTGGCTGTCATCATGGCTATAGCGGACAGACAAACTCAATTTTAGGAGGTATGTATCATGTTAAACGAAAACGTAAAAAAACTGCTGGCTGAGAGCATGTGGGATCGGGCTATCTGTGCCGACGGCGAACCGAATGTGGTTCCGGCGGCGTTTAAGGATGTGACGGAGGACGGAAAGCTGGTGGTGGGGGATGTGTTTCTGGAAACCACGCTGAACAATTTGAAGGCTGACAGCGGGAAGATCGCCATCTCCGTATACGATCCGAAGTCACTGGAAGGCTATCAGGTTAAAGGAACTGCGGAGTATGTGACGGAAGGAGCCGTTGTGGACACGTTTAAAGCGATGGTGGAAAAAATGTTCAATGGCGCGGCAACCGCAAAGGGCGCTCTGATTATCACAACCGAAAAGGTGATCGTGACCACGCCGGGGGCGGAGAACAAAAAAGTACTGTAATATAATGGGAACAGGAACAGGCTTCTGCCCATAGCGGTTAACAGTACCGCAATGGACAGGAGTCTGTTTCATAGATTGAAGGGGATAATCGCCTGAAATCACCTGATTTGTCTGATCACTATTAAAATATACGTTAAAAAGGGTTAATAAGAGGATTTCAATTGTGCAGACCGGCTTTGGATTTATTTGGCTCAGGCATTTATATTGTATAAAAACAGCGCTGGTCTGTAAAGACAGTATTGAAAAAATGAGCTGCTTATTATTTTAATACCGCAGTTTTAAAATTTCGCTGTCAGTCGGTTTTTTGCAGGTTTGCAGAGGTTTTACAGCTGTTTTCTTTTCCGGCGAATAGTCGCATTGCTGACATCTGGCTGTGGTGGGAATGGGGCGGGGTTTGTGGCAGATTCTGCCTGACCACCTGCTGATGTCCTCAAGAATCGGAACCACATCCTCTCCCCGGGTGGAGTACTCATTGTCTGAAAAAGGGGCGTCGGTGGTTCCTGTTTTGCAGAGTATCTGTCAGTGGGCCGGGATTTTTTATAAAGAGGACAGCGCGAATGTGATGGTACATTGTCAGAAGTGTGATTACCGTTAAAGAGAATCGCCGGACAGGAGGTAAGAAGGGGAAGCATAAAACGGCAGGGTGAGACTTACCTGCTGTTTTATTTTGTTTTGTTTCGACATATATTGCTATGAAAATTATTAGCAACTCATTATTTTGTCTGCAATTTTTCGAAATTATTAAAAAAATATAAAATATTATCAAATAATTTTCAAGCGGAGGGATGTAGCAAAATGATGGAAAATACGAAAAGCAAAGAACTGGTTTTGTCTGCCGCCCAGATGGCGGTGACATCAGATGTGAATCTGATGACCTGCGACCGGATCGACGCTCCGACCGGCGGCCATGGCATGCTGAATATGGCGATTCATACCGTGTGCAACGTCATCGCCGAGGAAATGCTTCATGGCGGCGACCTGACCGTGAAATTCGCGAATGTGCGCCATCTTCCTATGGAGGACATCATGAAAAAGGCCATCGATTCGGCGAAGGGCGCATGCTGTGACCGAACCAATGCGGCGCTGCCCACGTCGAAGATGAACAGCAAGATTTCCGGCTTCGCGGCGGTATCGGCCATTTATCGGGCGATGGAGGAAGGAACGTTGTGCAAGGTGCGGGGGTATGACATTCCTGCAGGCGTAGGCGTAGGCCCGAATCCTTTTATCGCTGCGGTGATCGGCGCCGCCGCCATTCTGGAGATTATCCATCCCGATGCGGAGGTTCCCGAATCGGAGGGTACATATGGCAGAGCCGCCAGCGCCTATATGGTGGGCAAGAGCGCGGCGGAAACTGCAGGGCTGCCGATGAAACTCCATGTAAAAGTGACCTGGGAAGAATATGACACGGCGCAGCTGATCGGCGATCTGGCGCTGATTCTGAAAGACATTGGCGCGCCTTCCGTAATCGGCATGATGTCCTTTAACGAGATTCTGGCCTGCTTTAAGGAGCAGATTTCCCCTGGATTTTCCGCAAGCCCGGTGAATGCGCCGTTAGGCCATCAGGGCGCTTACGCCGTTGCCGCCATGAAAGCGCTGCTGCAGGAGAACGTAGATCAGAGGCAGATCATCAAAGCCCTTGTAGACGAGCGCAGGTCGGCTTCCCTTGACCCGGAATCAGCCCTTCTCTGCCTGAATATCAGCGCAAGGAAAGCGGCGGAGCTGCATAACGGCCCTGTGACAAAGCTGTTAATCGCTGCGGCCGAACCGGCCAGAACCAGGGCGATTTTTGAGCGGGCAAGCTTTACCTATGATCAGATCAAGGCCGGAAAGACGATTACCGAGGTGGTGACGGAGCTGGATAACCAGAGGTTTCATACGGTGGAAAGCCAGGCTTCCATGCTGTTCAGTGCCATACAGGAAAGAATGTAGCAGTGAAAGTGGATCAGATCCACAGCGCCGCCAGGAGGACGGTGAAGGCTGAAACGGCTGATTCAGGAAGAATTTTCCGTGGATACCGATTATTATACGATGTATGCTTTTGTGATGGCGGCGGTTTTGAACCTGGAGTGCGGGGAGCTTAATCTGGAACGGCTGGGCGTTCCGGCGAGTCAGGTAAAATGATTTGCGGATAGACGTATGGAATAGGAACACAATGATCGGAAAATGATATAAATGACGAAACGGGAACCTGGCGGCGTCTGCGGTTTGGGTTCCTGTTTTACATGAATTAGTGACGTTCACCGGTTTCGGCTTTACACCTTATGTTCTTTTTGATATACTGGTTGTATAAGACAAGCAGACTGTTTAAAAAGGAAGAAGGTGGATATATGCCAACTGATATGCAATATAAAGATGGGTTGAGAAAGGATAAGTTTCTGAATGATCTGATCATCGAAGCGATTCAAAACGGTGATTATCAAAAGGCATTGGAATATCTGGAAAAGGATAATGAACGTATTGAAAAAGCATTAGAGGAATAGTAATTCGGCAGTTGGGATATGAATGAGGGTGTAAGGTTTTTCCATGGTGAAAATTTTACACCTTTTTTATAAATGTACTTTCGGAATCCCACAAAATCAGGCACTGAGAGACTCCGGGAGTACCTATAACAGTGAGGAGGACGGAACGATGTGGACATGCCCCAAATGTGGAAGAACCTTTAAAAATCAGAACCAGAGCCATTACTGCGGGAAAGCGCCGGAGACCATCGACGAATATATTGCCGCCCAGCCGGAAAAGGCGCAGCGGTATCTGAGGGAGGTTAGGGAAGCTGTCCGGGCGGCGCTGCCGGAAGCGGAAGAACGGATTTCCTGGAGTATGCCGACGTTTTGGAAAGGACATAATATTATCCAGTTTGCCGCCCATAAAAATCATATCGGCCTGTATGCGGGGCCGGAGGCTGTGACCAAATTTGCCGAAGGGCTGAAGGACTGTAAGACCAGCAAAGGGACGATCCAGCTTTCCTATGACCGTCCCCTCCCGTTAGAGCTGATCGGGGAGATCGCAAGATGGTGTTATGAGACGGGGAATCATCCGTGAAAAAAAGACGGATTTCAGCTGGTCGGAATCAAAAGGAACCAGACAGAACACTGGCTGCTATGTAAAATATGATTGACTGCAAACAGAAATCGTATAAAAGATGAATTTGTTCCGAAAATTATAAATAATATTAATATTTTAGGATTCTAATCCCAAAAAGTATTGATATTTGTATCCTTCTGTAATATATTTGTAGGGAAGGAGGTGCGGCTGTGCTTATACGGAGAACAGAGTATCTGAACAAACTGATTGCTTTCAGGGACAAACAGCTGATTAAAGTCGTGACAGGTATCCGCCGCTGCGGAAAGTCGACGCTGCTTGGAATTTATCAGGATTATCTGAGAGAACAGGGCGTGACGGATGAACAGATTATTTCGATCAATTTTGAGGATATTGACTATGAAGAACTGACGGACTACAAAAAACTATATGCCTATCTGAAAGAAAAACTGGTAAAGGGAAAAATGACATATATTTTTCTCGACGAGGTTCATCACATCAATGATTTTCCCAGGGTTGTCGACAGTCTGTATATTAAGCCGGATGTGGATATTTACATCACCGGTTCCAATGCGTATATGCTGTCAGGCGAGATCGCCACGCTGATTTCCGGAAGGTATGTGCAGATCGAGATGCTGCCCCTTTCTTATAAAGAGTATATGGAGAGCACGGGCAGCATGAATGACCGGGGAATCAAGTATGCGGAATATTTGGAAAACAGTTCCTTTCCCTATACCCTTGCGCTTAAGGGTCAGCCGAATGAAATACGGGACTATCTGGAAGGGATTTATCATACAATCGTTGTCAAGGATATCGTCAATCGAAAGAAAATTACGGATACCATGATGCTTAAGGGGATTTTGAGATTTGTGTTTGATAATATCGGAAGTCCTCTTTCCTCTAAAAAAATTGCCGATACAATCACGTCAGGGGGCAGGAAGGTCGATGCCAAGACAGTGGAAAAATATTTGGAAGCACTGTCTGAAAGCTATATTATTTATCAGGCCAAAAGATATAATATTAAGGGAAAGCAGTATTTGAAAACCCTTGAAAAGTATTATGTAGTCGATATCGGATTGCGGTATATGCTCCTTGGTTCAAGACAGGCGGACGCAGGGCATATTCTGGAAAATGTGGTTTATCTTGAACTGGTCAGAAGAGGATATGATGTCTATGTCGGGAAGATCAACGAATTTGAGGTTGACTTTGTCGCGCAAAACGGCAGAGGGACTGTGTATTTTCAAGTGGCTTTAACTGTTCGTGATGAAAAGACGCTTCAACGGGAATTAAGACCCTTAAAAGCAATCAGAGACCATTATCCGAAAATGATTTTGACCCTTGATGACGATCCGGAAGCGCAGTATGACGGCATCCGCCGCGTCAATGCCAGGGACTGGCTGCTGGGGCTGACGGATTAGGCCGTTGCTATACGAAGGGCGACGGAGAGAAACACAAAAGGAGCTCAGCCGATGCCACGGTCTGAGTTCCTTCCACAATGGTGAAATATATGAAAAGATTGAGGGGGATTTGTACGCGTGCAATGTACATGAACTTCACAGTTGCTATTATATCGGATTCTGCTGAAAAAAAGAATATATTATCAAATTTATAAGTCGCTATGAAATTTAAAAGTAACTAATTAAATAATCCGTATATTTCGAAAACAAAGCTTTTTTGATATAGTATCATTACCAGGTCAACATCACTGTGAAATGTTCATGGACGGGTTTCTACCGGTGATTCGGACAGGAATTTATAAAGCAGGCTACAGGAATTTTATAAAATCAGGAATGGAGAGATTCCGGGAGACCAAAACAAGTGACAGAACGGAAAAAGCAGTGTCAAATAGTTTATGAAAAACAGCAACGAACCAGACAAGCCCCGGGAGGATATACTGACGCGTCTGCGGCAGGAAATTCTCTCAGGTCCAGGGTGCTTGGGAGGGTAGTTGCGGAACTATAAGAAGGCGGGAAATAAAATGACAAAAAAAGAACTGGAGCAAATGCTGCGGGAGGTGCAGTCCGGCAGCCGGAGCGTGGAGCAGGCGTTAGAGCAGATGCAGGAAATGCCTTATAAGGATCTGGAGTATGCCAAGGTGGATTACCACAGAGAGCTTAGAAACGGCTTCCCCGAGGTCATCTACAGCCCGGGGAAAAGCCTGGAACAGATCAGAGGCATCGTGACGGACATGCTGAAAAGGACGAAGGGCAATATCCTGGCTTCCCGGGCGGACGAAAAGGTTTATGAGACAATCCGGGAGCTGACGGAGGATGCGGTTTATTATAAAGAAGCCAGGGCCGTCGTGGTAAAGCGGCAGGATTACCGGGAGACGGACAGCTATATCGCCGTGGTGACGGCAGGTACCTCCGATATCCCGGTGGCCGAGGAGGCGGCCGTCACGGCCATGGTTATGGGAAACTCCGTAAAGCGGCTGTATGACGTGGGTGTGGCCGGCATCCACAGGCTGCTGGATAATGTGGAGGTGATTAACCAGGCGAAGGTAATTATTGTGGTGGCCGGCATGGAAGGGGCGCTGGCCTCCGTGGTCGGCGGTCTGACCGATAAGCCGGTGATTGCGGTGCCCACCAGTATCGGATACGGCGCGAATTTCGGCGGGCTTTCCGCATTGCTTGGCATGCTGACCTCCTGTGCCAGCGGCATCGGCGTGGTGAATATCGACAATGGGTTCGGGGCGGCTTGTATGGCGTCGAAGATTAATCAGTTGTAGGGAGGAAATAACAGAGGATGAAAATTTTATATTTTGACTGCTTTGCGGGAATCAGCGGGGATATGACTTTGGGCGCTTTTCTGGACTGCGGCGTCAGTGCGGATTATCTGCAGACGACGCTTGAAAAGCTTAAAGTGCCGGGATTTCATCTGGAAGTTGAAAAGACGAAAAAGAACGGCATTACGGGAACCCAGTGCAAAGTAATCTGCGAACGGGAGGAACATGCGCACCGTCATTTTTCCGACATCCGGAAAATCATTGAGGACAGCGCCCTGGAGGATGAGATCAAAAGGACGGCGGTAAGGATTTTTAAAAGAGTGGCGGAAGCGGAAGGAAAGGTGCATGGGGTTACACCGGATCACGTGCATTTTCACGAGGTGGGCGCGGTGGATTCCATCGTGGACATTGTGGGCGCAGCCATTTGCTACCACAGCGTTGCTCCGGATGCGGTTTATGCCTCGGCGGTCAATGTGGGGACTGGTTTTGTAAAGTGCGCCCACGGCATTCTCCCCGTACCCGCCCCGGCCACCGCCGAGATTCTGGCCGGAACAAAGCTTCCCGTGTACGCAGAGGCGGCGGAGGGCGAGTGTACCACGCCGACAGGCGCAGCGATCCTGGCCGAGCTGGCAGGCCACAGCGGCCGGCTGCCGGTTATGAATATTGAGACGGTAGGATATGGGTTCGGCGAAAGGGAGTTTCAGGTGCTCAATGCGCTGCGGATGTTTGTGGGGGATTGCTGAGTATGAAAAATTAAAATCTCAACTCAATCTTGGATAAGGGGGCTTAATGCCCCTTTTTGATATCATAGGAAAGTCCTCCGAACTTCCCTATGATATCAAAAGCCCTCCGGGTAGGATCGCACTGTGGCGTAGAGGAATTATGTCGCCAAAGCGACCCGCCGCAGACGGAGAATCTGCCTATGGCAGATTCTAATTTAATTACGGAGTATCCGCCGGCAAAGTGCGCCGGTACCCAAGGGTATGCTTTGTGATGACGCATTTTGTGGATTATTTTGGAAGAAGCGGAAAGGTAAAACTTTTTCTGCTTCATTTATTTTACAAAAGAACACAAAAAGGATATATTAATCTGATAAAGTAACCCCATCAAATATAGATGTACTCCCGGAGGCCTCTCGCCAGATTAGGCAGAGAGAGATAGAGATTCCGGGTGTACACACACCGATAACGGAGCGTACGAATGGAACAGAAACTGCTGATCGTGGAGGATGACCGTCTGATGGCGGAGGCGGCGGCCGATTATTTTACCGGGAAGGGCTGGGAAGTGAAAAGGGCGGAGGACGGAATAGAGGCTTTGACATTTTTGGAAAGGGAAAGTTTCCATCTGATTCTGCTGGATGTGATGATGCCGGGAAAGGACGGTTTTGCCGTGTGCCGGGAAATCCGCAGCCACAGCGACGTGCCGGTGATCTTTATCACGGCCCGGGTGCTGGAAGAGGATATGCTGAACGGATATTCTCTGGGGGCGGACGATTATGTGACCAAGCCTTTTTCCCTGCCGGTGCTGTATGCAAAGGCGATGGCGCTGACGGGAAGGGTACACGGAGCCGGAAAAGACGGCTTTACCCTGTGCGCAGGCAGCCTGAAGGTGGATGTGAAAAGCCGCCGGGTGTGGAACCGGGATCAGCTTCTCTCCCTGCCGCCGAAGGAATACGAGATGCTTCTGTTTTTCCTGGAAAATCCGGGACGGATCTACAGCCGGGAGCAGCTTCTGATCCGCTTCTGGGGCTATGATTTCGACGGCAATGAGCGGGTGGTTGACAACCATATCAAAAAGCTGCGCAAAGCTATCGGCGGCTGCGGCTGTTCCATTCAGACCGTGCGCAAATCCGGGTATCGGATGGAGGTGGGAGAATGAAAAGAAGAAAAAGAAAGTTCTGGCAGCCCGTGGTGGTTCAGTTTATGGTGCTGTATCTGGCGATGATGGTATTGGCCACATTACTGGTGGCGAACAAGTTTGTGGATGAGTTCAGAGAGGAACTGGAGCAGTATGCTATCTCCGTGCTGAGCGACGCGTCTAATCAGGAACTTGATGTGAGGGATGGTATCTGGCAGGGGAAAGACTGGAACGGAGAAGTGCGGAGCGACTTTTATCAGGAGCTTTCCAATCAACGTCTCTGGATGATTGACAATGATTTCAGCAGCGTTTCGGCAGCGTTTTACGATGAAAATAAAAATTTGCTGGCACAAAGCCGGAATGAAGTAAGGAGCAAAGTTCGGATATCCACCGATACGGAAGAATTCCAGTATGTAGAAAAGACTTTTGGGCTGGATGATTATCTGTCCGCGGAAGAATTGAAAGAGCTGGCCGCATATAAAGCGGAAAATATTCAGGCTCTGGTCGAGACAAATTTCACCACTCCTGAGCCGTATGAATTTTACCTCCGGCTGTCCCCCGACGGGCAGGAGCTTTGGGGGATTGTGATACAGGAGCTTACCTGGCGGGAGACGTCCTGGGAAGAGATAACGGAAAAAGAGGAGCCAATGTATGAAAACCCGCTGACGGGAAATTCTTTTGGTACCCAGACAATGGCGGGAGAATACGATTTTGTCACCGGAGAGTATATAGGCGAGAAGGAATTTGAGGTGACGGACAGCCGAATTTTATGGGAGTGGAAAAATCCGGCGCCGGGAAACGGACAGGGGGACGAGGGGCGGCTGATCGAAGTCGGTGAATATGATATTAATCTTCCTTACCTGTTGTCATATTATTATCGGACTGCCGGTCTTTATGAGAGATGGAGCAGATGGAATGCCAGCAGCTATCTCCATGATTTTCCGCAGCAGGAGGAATTTGTCTGGGAGGCAGGTATTGAGGAGCCTCCTTTTGAGGAAGAAAGAAGCACATTTTTCATTTACCGGGGCAGATACCGGCTGAAAATCGGAATGGCGAATGCTCCGTCCGCCTATGCGGAAATCCGTATGGAAGCCAGACCCTGGCATGCCGCCATGGATTATATGAAATACATTTACCTGGTCGCACTTGCCTTTACCCTGGCCAGTATGGCAAAAGTAATCTACGCATTCCGTCAGACCAGCAAAAAACAGGCCGCGCTGGAGGAGACCCGCCGGGATTTTATCAATGCTATGGCACACGAGCTGAAAACGCCGTTAGGTGTCATCCGGAATTTTGCGGAAAATCTGATGGAACACAATATGGAAGAAAAGCGGGATTACTACCTGTCCCAGATCATTGGCCAGACCGAAGAGATGGACGGTTTGGTAACGGAGATGATCGGCCTCTCAAAGCTGGAATCGGAAAAGCTGGAGTTAAGGAAGGAGACGGTATCCTTCGCGAAGCTTATTCGGGAGCAGATGGAACGGTTTTCGCCCATGCTCCGGGAGAAAAACCTGCAGGTGCGGTATGAGGAAAAGGCGGATTTCCTGGTGGAAGGCGACAGGGAATATCTGGCCAGGGCAGTGTGGAGCCTGCTGTCCAACGCAGTGGACTACAACATACCCGGCGGCAGCATCCTGGTCAGAACCGAGGGAGAGCGGTGCATAATCGAGAATACCGGGTTCCCCATGGGGGAAGAGCAGCTGGTTCATGCCTTCGATCTGTTCTACACGGAGGATCAAAGCCGCAGCGGAAAAGACCGGCATATGGGGATGGGGCTGTTTCTGGCGAAAAAGATTCTGGAGCTTCACGGAATGGGGATTGCGCTGGAAAATACCGGGGACGGCGTAAGGGCTGTGATCAGCAGGAGGTAAATCCAGAGATTCTTCCCGGCCTGATCAGAGAAAAATCTGATATGAAACAAGGGGGAAGCCAGGCAGAGAATCCGATGCGGGGCCGGCAGAAAAATTAAATGCGTTTTTTATATGAAGTAAAATCACCGTTTGTCAATCATACCAAAATGTGTTAAACTAAAAAACAGTTGGCGGTTTCATCACAGATGCCGCCGGCTGTTTTTTCTGTGTATGGAAATGGCTGCGGATTTTCCGTGCCTGATGGAAAGGAAGCGCCTGGCGTACGCAGGAATTGTTCCGGAGTCTGGAAAGGATGGGGGTATATGGAGCAGTCAGAATTTGAACCGGTTTATCAGGAAACATTTCCTTTCTGGGATGAAATATCCGACGGGGACAGAGAATATATCTGCAGGAACTCCTATGCCGTCGCCTACCCCAAGGGAAAAAATGTCCATGACGGCGATGAGTGCTCCGGCGTGATTTTTGTGCGTTCGGGATGCCTCAGGACTTATATGCTGTCGGAAGAGGGGAAGGATATCACGCTGTACCGGCTGTATAAAGGGGATATGTGTATGCTGTCCGCTTCCTGCGTGCTGAAGGCCATTACCTTTGACGTGATGATCGACGCGGAAGAGGACAGCGAGTGCTATGTGATCGGCGGGCCTGCCTTTGCGGCGGTTTCGGAGCGTAATCCCTGTATTAAAATCTTTGCCCTTGAGACGGCCGTCGGCCGCTTTTCCGATGTGATGTGGGTGATGCAGCAGATTCTTTTTATGAGTATGGACAGGAGGCTGGCCATTTTCCTGACGGATGAATCGGCCAGAACCGGCGCCGATACGATTGCGCTGACCCACGGGCAGATCGCCCGGTATATGGGGTCTGCCCGTGAGGTGGTGTCGAGAATGCTGAAATATTTTGCCAATGAGGGGCTTGTGGAGGTTTCCCGCAAAGGGGTAAAGATTGTTGATAAAAAACGGTTGCGGGATATGGCGGTGTGAGTTGGTTTTATGATTTTTGCGGCGTGTTTCTGTGTTTCGCCCTGCAGATCAGCTGCGTCATCGTTCCCATGGGGCAGTAGACGCACCAGGAACGGGGTTTGAACAGCAGCATTGTCACAAATCCCAGTACGGTAGAAGTCAGCATCACGCTGTAGAAGCCGAAAGCAAACTGCGCCACGCCGTCGGAAAAGAGGGTGCCGTGGTATGCCCAGTGCCAGGGAAGCTTAAAAGTCCACAGCAGAGTAAGCGCCGTTCCTAAATTTTTCGTGCCGGAGAATACCAGATAGGTGTTCCACAGCATCTGGAAGAACATAGTGAAGAAGAAAATCAGAAATCCATATCGGAAATAGCCGGACTTCATCCATCCGGGGACGTCCTTTCTGCGGGACAGGCCGAACCGGCCGCCCACAAGGGAAAACAGCTGTCCCCGGCCGCAGTATTTGTTGCAGTAAGCTTTATTGCCTTTGATCAGGGCGATCAGCAGCGGAATAAAGAAGCAGAGAAGCCCCAGCCAGGCGAACAGGATATTGAAAAATCCCAGGATCAGATAGGTCAGCGAAGCGATCCAGAGGTAGTCATACCATTTCTTATTCTGTTTCATGATTCCCTCACCTCCACCGTGATAATGCTTGCGGGACATTCCTTTGCGCATTTTCCGCATCCGACGCATAAGTTGTGGTCGATTTCGGCACAGATGCCCTTCGGAATGGCGATCGCGTTTTTGGGACAGACCTTCATACAGCATCCACAGGCCACGCAGGCCCGGGTATTGACAATGGCTTTTCGTTTTGACATAGGGAAGCCTCCTGTTTTGTGTCAGTATACAAAGAAATGGATTTTGATTCAGTGACGAGGTCACAGGTAGGATAGAGCAGATTCTTATTCATGTGAAATGGCAGGTATGTCAGGAAAGAGGAAAGTATGCATGATAAAGTGACAAAAAAAGACATCGAACGGATGCGCCAGGAAATCGAATACAGAAAGCTGGTGGTGCGCAAAGAAGCGCTGGAGGCGGTGAAGGAAGCCCGTTCCCACGGTGATCTGAGCGAAAATTTTGAATACCATGCGGCAAAAAAGGATAAAAATGCCAATGAGAGCCGCATCCGCTATCTGGAACGGATGATTAAAACCGCCGTCCTGGTGTCTGATGATTCCAAAAGCGACGAAGCGGGACTGAATAACCGGGTGACAGTCTATTTTGAGGATGAGGACGAGGAGGAAACCTATACCCTGGTGACTACGGTGCGGGGAAATTCCATCAATGGGTGGATTTCCACGGAATCCCCTCTTGGCAAGGCGGTTCTGGGCCATAAGGAAGGGGAGCGGGTGTATGTGAAGGTGAGCGACACGGCCGGGTATTATGTGGAAATCCGAAAGATTGAAAATGCGGAGGACGACGGGTCGATTGGGCTGAGGAAGTTTTAGAAGTATTGAAAATTTAACAGAATGTATCTTGTGAGTTTAAAAACACGTCAGGATTTGGAGGAGGAATATTATGGAAAAATCAAATATCCGCCGCGCTGCGGAATCTGATATGGATGTCATTAATAAATTGCTTTACCAGGTTTTGAAAGTCCACAGTGACGCCCGCCCCGATTTGTTTAAGGCGGGGACAAAAAAATATAAGGACGATGAATTAAGGGCAATCATTGCGGATGATCTCCGGCCGATTTTCGTTGCGGAAAAGGACGGGGAGGTTGTGGGCTATGCGTTCTGTGTCCATCAGCAGTATATTGACAATAACAATATGACCGATATCAAAACCCTTTACATCGACGACCTGTGCGTGGATGAGACTGCCCGCAATACCCATGTGGGCAGGCAGCTGTACGAATATGTCCTGGATTTTGCCAAAGAGCAGGGCTATTACAATGTGACGCTGAACGTATGGGCGGATAATGTGAACGCCGTGAAATTTTATGAGAAGCTGGGGCTTAAGATTCAGAAAATTGGGATGGAAAAGATTTTGTGATGTTACCATAAGGCAAAAAGAGAATCTGATAAAAAAGACAGGGAAGCGGCATAGCAAAAGTCACGCCGGGCTTCCCTGTTTTTGTGAGGTATGAGCAGGCTTCCGGCTTATTCCTCGGCCGCTTTCTCCGAATACACAGTCGTCACCAGCTTATCATAAGGAACCTTTTCCTCTAATTCGCCGGCTTCCATCAGAATATTTTGCAGCAAATTAAAGCTGTCTTCCTGGAACACGGTATCTTCCTTCCAGGTATCCTGTTCCTGGTAGCGCTCTACGATTTTGGTAATGGTTTCCAGGTCGGTTTCCGGGAACTGGGGCTGTATGGTTTTGGCTACCTCTGCGGCGGAGTGGGAATTCACATAGTCCATGCCTTTCTGGATGGCATTGGTGAATCCCTGGATAATGTCCTCATGTCCCTTGAAATAGCTCTGCTTCGCACAGTAGGCTGTGTAAGGCACATAACCGGAATCTACGCCCAGAGAGGCCACCACCACGCCGTTGCCCTCCATTTCCAGCGCCGTGGCGTGGGGTTCAAACTCTACGGTATAGTCTGCGTCATTGCTGGAAAATGCCGCCGCCGTCAGGCCGAAGTCGATGCTCTGGTCAATAGACAAATCGGCCTGGGGGTCGATGTTGTTTTTCTTCAGAATGTATTCGAATACCATTTCAGGCATACCGCCGGCTCTTCCGCCTAACACCGTCTTTCCTTTCAGGTCGCTCCACTGGAAATCCGGCTGGGCTTCTCTGGCCACCAGGAAGTTTCCGGCTCTTTGGGTCAGCTGGGCAAAATTGACGGCATAATCCTCTGCGCCGTTGACGTAGGTGTAAATAGAGGCTTCCGACCCCATAAATCCGATATCCGCTTCGCCGGCCACCAGGGCGGTCATCACCTTATCGGCGCCGAAGCCGGTGACGATGGTCAGGTCGATGCCTTCCTCTTTAAAATATCCCAGTTCATAGGCGGCATACTGTGGCGCGTAAAAAATTGAATGAGCCACCTCATTCAGCGTGACCGGCGTCTGTCCTCCCGCGGTATTGCCCTTGGGCTGGCATCCTGCCAGGGATGCCGCTAAAACCATAGCTGCCGTCAGCAGCGCTGCAATTCGTTTCATCATTTCCTCCTTTTATCCCACTGGTTGCGTTATGCGGGCGGAAAGGGGAAAGTCCTCAGCGTTCCGCCTGCTTTGCAAACATAAAATGCTTTGTAGATAATGTATGCGGCAGGGAAGAAAAAAGTGTATGAAATGGAGGGGATCTGAACAATACTGCGTTCAAGTGGAAATTGTTACTTTTTGAAAAAAAGGACTGTTTTATATAATTGAGGCTAGCCGTCGCGCCAGCGACTTGGTACAATATATAGGGCTGTCAGTATTATGTCAGCCGTGGAAGATCAGTTTGCGGCTGACTGATAAGACGGTGAAATATGAAATGTGCGATAGATAATCCGGAGGAACTCCAATGAGTAAATTATTGTTACTGGAAGACGATATCAGCCTTGTGGACGGACTGGGATATTCGTTAGAGAAAAATGGTTTTGAGTGGGAAGTGGCCCGGACGGTGAAGGAAGCGCTGCACTGTCTGCAAAGGGGAGACAGGTATGATCTGCTGCTTCTTGACGTGACGCTGCCCGACGGGACAGGATATGAGGTATGCGAGGCGGTCAGAAAGCGGGGGGACTCCACGCCGATTATTTTTTTGACGGCATCGGATGAGGAGGTCAGTATTATCCGGGGATTGGACTGCGGCGGCGATGATTATATCACGAAGCCGTTCCGGCTGGGGGAGCTTTGTTCCAGAATCCGTGCGCTGCTGCGCCGTGCCGGGATGCCGTCCGGGGAAGGAATGTCAGACAAAGAAAAAGAGAATGTTATTCTGTGCGGGGGACTGCGGATCGACCTGTTCGCAAGCCGTGTGCTTTTAGATGGCAGGCCGGTGGATTTGACGGGCGCCGAATATCGTCTGCTCTGTCTGCTGGCACGCAATGCAGGCCGTACCGTCACAAGGGAGAGGATTTTGCAGGAGCTTTGGGACGACGGGGGCAATTATGTGGATGACAATACGGTGTCCGTGTATGTGCGGCGGATCAGGGAGAAACTGGAAAAAGACCCTTCCCATCCGAAGCATCTGTTTACTGTCCGTGGATTTGGCTATCAGTGGAAGGAAGAAGGGTGAATGGTTTGCTTTCATTCATCTGAGAGTCAGGTTTGGCCGTCAGCGAAAGGAGAAAGAGGTGTCCTTATGAGTCTGTATCATGACCGGCAGGTGAGAGGTTTTTGTCTGTTTTTATTGATATTTGCATTGCTGCTGCCCTGTGCGGGGCTGCTGCTTGGAATCGGCCAGATGAACAGCCTGAGAGCACTGTATCTTTCCCATGATGAGGCTGTTGCTTCTTCCCTTTTGAGCCAGGGCGTTTCCGGAGACGTTATTGCCAGGGCGCTTGCCAGCAGGGAGGGAGGAGCGGAAGGACAGGCTTTGCTGGCGGCGGCAGGAATCGGCAGCAGGACGGATTTTCGTATGTCTGCGCAGTTTGCGCAAGTTTGGCATCGTTCTCTCTGTCAGCTGGCGGTGGTCTGTGTGCTGCTGTTTTTGCTCCTGGCCGTGGGAACCGGCTTCTTTTTCTGGCAGAGAAAAAAATTGTACCGGCAGGCGGATGCCGTGCTGGCCGCCTATATTAACGGGGATTATTCCGGCCACCTGCCGCAGAACAGGGAGGGCGGAATTTTCCAGTTATTTTCCACCATGGAACGGCTGGCCTCCATGCTGCAGGCCAGGCACGAGACGGAGCATGCCGCCAAAGAATTTATGAAAAGCACCATATCCGATATTTCCCACCAGCTGAAAACGCCGCTGGCGGCTCTTGCCATGTACCAGGAAATTATGGAAGAGGAGCCGGACAATCCGGAGACAGTAAGGCAGTTTACGGCCAGGATGGGGACTTCTTTAAAGCGCATGGAACAGCTGATTTGTTCTATGCTGAAGATCACCCGGCTGGATGCGGGGAATATTTCCTTTGAAAAAGACATCTGTAATGTAAAGGAGTTAATTGCCGGCGCAGTGGGGGAGTTGACGGTAAAAGCCGGGAAGGAGGGCAAAAAAATCCTGCTGGAAGGCAATCCGGAACAGACGCTGGTCTGCGACAGGGAATGGACGGGCGAAGCGATCGGGAATATCGTGAAAAACGCATTGGATCATACCAGATCCGGAGATCGGATTCACATTTCCTGGGAACGCACGCCGGCCATGCTGCGCATCCTGGTTGCCGACAGCGGACAGGGCATCGCTCCCGAGGATATTCACCATATTTTTAAGCGGTTTTACCGCAGCGCCCATTCCCTCGACACCCAGGGCGTCGGGCTGGGGCTTTCCCTTGCGAAATCCATTGTCGAAGGCCAGGGCGGCATCCTCGCCGCACAGAGCGAACCGGGGCAGGGCGCTTTGTTTACCATGTCGTTTCTTACGGAACTGTAAGCTCAGATTCACCGGAATGTAAGCTGTCTCGGGTATGATTGTGTACCGTAAGACGAAATGGAGGTGCAAGCATATGGAAATTCTTAAGGTGCGCAATCTGTGCAAAACCTACGGAACAGGCGAGGCAAAAACAGAGGCGTTAAAAAACGTATCTTTTTCCATGGAGAAGGGGGAATTTGCAGCCGTGATCGGGGAGTCGGGCTCCGGAAAGAGCACGCTGCTAAACTGTATCGGCGCGCTGGATACGCCGACCTCCGGGACAATCCGGGTGGACGGCCAGGATCTGTTTGGAATGAAGGAGGAGGAGCGGACGATTTTCAGGCGGCGCAATATCGGATTTATCTTCCAGTCCTTTCAGCTGGTGGCGGAGCTGAACGTGGAGCAGAACATCAGCTTTCCGCTGCTTTTGGATTACCGGAAGCCGGAGCCGGGCGTGATCGATGAGATTCTTGATCTGCTGGGGCTTACAAGCCGCCGCCGCCATCTGCCGGGGCAGTTATCGGGTGGGCAGCAGCAGCGTGTGGCCATCGGCCGGGCGCTGGTCACAAGGCCGAAGCTGATTCTGGCCGACGAGCCGACCGGGAATCTGGACAGCCGGAACAGCCAGGATGTGATCGACCTGCTTACCCAGGCTTCCCGCCGCTACCGGCAGACGATTCTGATGATCACCCACAATCCCGGCCTTACCGCTTCGGTTGACCGGGTGATGCGGGTATCGGACGGCATATTGACGGATCTGGGAGGGAATGCCAATGAAAAGCTATCTTGATCTGATTCCGATCTCGGCAAAGGTGCACCGCAGGCAGACCCGCATGACCCGTCTCTGTATCCTGATCTCGGCATTTTTGGTTGCGGCGGTGTTCGGCATGGCGGACATGTTCCTGCAAAGCCAGAAGCTGCAGGCCATTAAGACCGACGGCGCATGGCACGCCGCTTTTAAAGGGCTTAATGAAGAACAGATCGGAATCATCAGCGCCAGGCCGGATGTGGAAACTGTCAGCAGATATGCCGCGATCAATTACCGGCTGGATCAGGGCTATCGGATCGAAGGGAACGAGACAGTGATCTGCGGCTTTGACGAAGCCTTTTTATCTCTGTATCCGGCAAGTCAAATCACCAAAGGCTCTTTTCCGAAAACGGATCAGGAAGCGCTGGTCTCGGAGGGCATTTATGACCGTCTCGGCCTGGATGTGGGGGATATGGTTACATTGTCAGCTCCGGAAGGAGATATGTATTTTCAGATATCCGGTTTTGTAAAGGATACGCCGGAAATGCAAAAGTACAGTGCATTCGGCATTTTCCTGAATGCCGACGCTTATCTGGCCCGGTTTCAGTCCGCCACGCTTAAGGACGACTTTGTCTGTTATACAGCCTTTGCGCCTGGCTGCAATATACGGCGGGCGATCGGGGAGATCTGCGGCAATCTGCATATTCCCCAGGATACGGTGGGGGAAAATGCCAAGCTGATGGGCCTGCTGCTGCAAAGCGATAACAATTATATCCGGATGCTTTATCTGGCGGCGTCTGTTCTGGCCGTGCTGGTTGCATTTTCAGGAATGCTGATGATCTTAGGCAGCTTAAACAGCAATGTGGCGCAGCGGACGGAATTTTTCGGAATGATCCGGTGCATCGGCGCCACGCCCAGGCAGGTGTGCCGGTTTGTGCGGGCAGAGGCTCTTTCCTGGTGCGTGACCGCAATTCCCGCCGGGCTTGCCGCCAGCGTTGCGGTTGTCTGGGGACTGTGTGGTCTGCTTCGGCTTACCAGCCCCACGTATTTCGGGGAAATGCCCGTCTTTGGCATCAGCGGAATCGGCCTGGCGGCGGGCGGCGTGATCGGCTTGCTGACCGTTCTTGCCGCTACCCGTTCCCCGGCCAGAAGAGCTTCCCGGGTATCGCCTCTTGCGGCGGTTTCCGGTAATGCAGGCACCGTATTCGCCGTCAGGCATGCCGCCGGGACGGGGTGGCTTCCGACGGAGATGGCGTTGGGCATCCACCATGCGGCAGGCAGCCGGAAAAATCTGCTGCTTTTGACCTGCTCCTTTGGATTCAGCATTATTCTGTTTCTTGGGTTCAGCACGGGGATTGACTTTATGGGGCATGCGCTGACGCCATTGCGCCCCTATACGCCTGACGTGGCGATTGTCAGCCCGGGAAATGCCTGTCAGATTCCGGAAACCCTTGCCGATGAGCTTAGAAAAGACCCGGCGGTTCGGCGTCTGTTCGGACGGAGTTTTGCCTATGATCTGCCTGCCGGACGGAACGGGGAGGAGAAAAGGGTGAATCTGATCTCCTATGAGCGGTATCAGTTTGGCTGGGCGAAGGAGGACTTGCTGGAGGGGAGTCTGGAGGCGGCCGAACAGGGCGAAGGGGTATTGGTGGTAAACGGCGCCGGTTTTTCGGCGAAGGCGGGGGATGAAATGGTATTGGTCACGGCGCTCGGCCCGCAGACTGTCCGTGTTGCCGGTATTTTGGGCTATGCGCCCTTCGACAATGGGACGGCGGACGGAACGGTAATTTGTTCGGAGGCTATGTTCCGCAGCCTGACAGGCGAATCCGGCTATACGATTCTGGATATCCAGCTGAAAGACAAGTCGGATGCCGCCGTCCAAAAGGTGCGGGGCGCCATGGGAGAAGAATTTCAGTTTTCCGATCAGAGGGCCAGCAACAGTGAGGTGAGAGCCGTCTATTATTCCTTCGGGCTGTTTGTGTACGGCTTTCTTGCAATCGTCGGATTAATTGCGGCGTTTAATATTATCAATACCATTGGCATGAGCGTGTCGGCTAGGATTAGGCAGTATGGGGCGATGCGGGCCATCGGAACCAGCGTGCGCCAGCTGAACCGGATGGTTATCGCCGAGACCTCCGTCTATATGCTTTGCGGCCTGACGACAGGCACGGCCCTTGGGCTTCCGCTGCACCGGTTTCTGTATGGGCAGATGATTACCGCAAGATGGGGAGACGGCTGGCGGCTTCCTTTGGGGCTGCTGGCGCTGATTCTGTTGATTATGGCAGGTGCTTCGGTGGTTGCGGTGATCGGGCCGATGAGGAAGATCAAGAAGCTGTCGGTGGTGGGGACAATCGGGGCGCAGTAAAAATTGAGGATATCTTGGTGCTGCCGAAAAAACTGGAAGGAATTTCCGAGAGAATTTTTTTAGATTATGATTGAAATGTCTGTACACATGGAATATAATATACTTAACAAGGGAGCCGGAAGGTGAGTGCAGATCACCCGACCCGGCGAAATGTCATACAAAACTAAAGAAATAGCCGTTCCTGAACTTTGTCGAGAGCAGGACGGCTATTTCTTATTTTTCAGATTCAGAATGGCCACAATCAGCAAAGCAGCGCTTGTGATCAGACTTAATTCCTCATATGTACTCGTAATAATCACCACCCTCCGTAAGGCCTTGGATTGGGTGAGAACACGTCCCCGGTTCCCCTGGTAAGCATATTATATTGTCATGATGCGATAGGTGATAAGTCAGGTTTCACGGCTCCTGATACCGTGGGCAGAAACCAGGCTTTTGCGGTTTCAGGAAGTTTTGCCGCAAGTGGCAAAAGGTACATCTAGTGTGTCAGCATACTAGTAACATTTCAGTTGCTCCTTCGTCAGCAGGCGGTAAACGTCTTCGTCGAGAACAGCCAGAACCGTGCTGCGGTAATTCTGGTATACGGCTTTAACCGGGCTTCCGTCTGTTCTGATTATGGCGTCGTCCGGAAGCTGGCCGGTTCCATAGGCGCAGACTCTGTCAAATCCTGTTATTTTCAGTAGCGCGCCTGCAGACAGAAGGGTTTCTTCAATCTGTTTTTTGCCCTTTACTCGTCCGTCATTACCTGAAATACGCAGTCCGACTGCGGCCAGGGCGCCTACGACGCCCTGGCCGTCGCCGCCGTGCTCGCTTGAATGGACGCCGCATTGATCTGCCAGACCGTAGGCTTCGTCTTTGCGCAAAATTTCTTTTTTTGCCCGGTATCCCCATGTCACAATGTGTTCCGGGCAGCGTATATTCCGGAAGTCCGCGACGCAGAGTCCCGGGTCAGAGCCTGCGGCGGAGTGGGCGTTCAGGTATTCGGACGCGCCGCTGATCAGTTGTTTCAAATCCGCGTCTTCCGATACCAGAGCGCACATGGCGCTGTTATGGGATGTGTACGGTACGTCGCGATGTACAAACAGCTGGTGTCTGGAAATAAATGTGCTGTCATATGGCAGCCTGTCCAAAAATTCCTGCAGCAGATGGCCGGTACCCGCTGTTTCCGGATTATCCGTATCGTCAAAAGAAAGGTAATATCGGTACATTATTGTTTCTCCTTTCTGGGCGCTCTCATCCCCTCGCCTTTTAAAATCATGGCAATTTCTTCATCCGTTAAGGAAATGTGAAAATATGTGTCGTAAAAATCCCGTATTTCTTCTGTCATGTCAATATCCGAAAAATAGTCCGGATACAGCGTGGACGCAATATACAGTACCGCCAGGGGCGACTCCAGGGAGCCGGGATGCGCCCAGCGGGAAAGCCCTACCGGCAGCTGATAAACGGCGCCCTCCCTGACGGCCCGCAGTCCGGAAAATTTTGCGTCGGTCAGGAAGTATTCCAATGCGTCCGGTTCGTTGGCCAGGATCAGATCCGGGTCCCAGAGGTAGATCTGCTCCACGGTTACATACCCTTTTTCACCGTCGATCCGAAGTTCCTTATCCGAAGCGACTGCATTGACGCATCCGGCTGCGTCCAGCACCTGATAAGAAAGGGTATCCGGCATATCCGTGCGGACCACTTCGTTTACGGAGTGGTATACGGTTTTTTTCGCTTCCTCAGGGAGTGTTGCCAGTCGTTCCCTGACCATGGCAATCGTCTCGTCATAGTAGGAGAGATAGGCTTCCGCCTCATCCTCTCTGTCAAGGGCCTGTCCCATAATCCGAATGCTTACTTTCTGGTCCTCCATAGTCACATATTCGACGACGACATAAGGGATGGCCAGGCCGTCCAGTTTCTCCAGTTCACCTTCATCCTGCAGGTTGGACGCGCGCAGAAAGATCAGGTCAGGACTGGCTGCGGCCAGTTCCTCCACATTGATGGCGCCGCTGTTATAGGGCGCGGCCAGCTCGTTCAGCCCGGGAATTTTCATCTGCATCAGGCTGTCCCGTTTTAAGCCGTCCACAACGGCGACAATATTCTCCTCACATTGCAGCAGCACAGCCACATGGCCCGTATATGCGTAAAGGCATGCGATCCGCTCCTTTTCCCGGGGGAGCTCTACGGTCCGTCCGGCGCAATCTGTCATCCGTTCACCGGATGTTACGATAGATTCGGTTTTTTCTCCGCCATGAAAACAGCCGGTGCAGAACAGAGATACCGCTGTTAATAAGGCGATTATTGTGATTGCTTTTTTCATTCTGTTTTACTCACTCCATGTAGCTATAAAATGCCGTTTCGGTTCGTCGCTTACTCTGACAATGCGGCTTTTTACCTGATACATTTGTTCCAGGCTGTCCGGGGACAGCAGCGCCTGCGGCGGGCAGACGGCGCTGAGTGTTCCATGGTCCATCAGCGCCATTTTTATATCCGCCCCCATATCTTCGAATTGAAGCGGGTGATTGAAATCGTGGGTGGAAATAACGATGCTTTTCCCCTTTTCCCTGGAAAAACGAAACAGAAGGTTCATGATCCGGTGCGTGTGTTTAATATCCAGGTGCGCGGCCGGTTCGTCCAGGATCAGGATATCGCTGTCCTGGCACAGTGCTCTCGCCAGTAAGACCAGCTGCAGCTCTCCGCCGCTTAGTGTGGTATATTCTTCTTCGGCGAGATGGGCAATTCCCACATCTTCCAGCGCCGAAAAGGCCAGTTCTTCTTTTTCCTTTTTTGAAATCAGAGAGGATGGGTTGCGGATCTGCCCCATGGCGACCACATCCAGCACCTGATAGGGAAAGGAACGGATGTGATTTTGCGGCACATAAGCCAGTTTGTCCGCCAGTTTCCCGGGAGGGTGGAGACGGATGGACTGACCGTCGATCAGGACATCCCCCGACTGGTAGTTCAGATGGCTGGAAATACAGTGCAGAAGCGTACTTTTTCCGCACCCGTTAGGCCCGGCCAGACAGAACATCTCTCCCTGGCGTACCTGGAAGCCGATATCGGAAAAGATCATTTTGGTTCCATAAGAAAAAGACAGCTTTTCAACCTTTAAAACGCTCATTTCCAGCCGCCCCCTTTATATTTTTTCAGCAGGTAAATAAAAAAGGGCCCTCCGATTACGGAAGTCATGATACCCAAAGGGATTTCCGCCCCTGTCAGCGTCCGGCAGAGTATGTCGGTTGACATCAGGAAAACCGCTCCCAGCAGCATGCTGAAGGGGATCAGGCGCCGGTTATCGCTTTTGACAAAAAACCTTGCCATGTGGGGAATAATCAGACCGACCCATCCGATGGTTCCGGCTATGCATACTGCGCCGGCGGTAGAAAAGGTAGCGCCCATAACAACCATGGCTCTTGTTTTGCGAACATCCAGCCCCATGCTGAATGCCTCCCTGTCGCCCATGGACAGCACGTTGATTTTATTTGCGTACAGCAGCAACAGCAGCATGCCGAACAGCATGGAGGCATAGGCTGCGGGCACTGTGGACGATTCGACGGAGGCCAGGCTTCCCATATTCCAGAAGACAATGGACGCAAGCTGGTTGTAGGGATCGGCGACATATTTCAGAAAGGACAGCAGTGCGGAAAAAATGGAGGAGATAACGGTTCCGCCCAGCACAAGCATTAAAACGGTCACTTCACCGCAGACGCGCGCGACCAGAAAACTCATCCATACCGCGCAGACGCCGAATAAAAAGGCAAATGCCGGGGCAAACGCCGTGCCGGAAAAAAGCAGGATAGATAAGGCGGCGCCGAATCCGGCGCCTGAGGATACCCCCAGAACCCCCTGGCTGACCAAAGGGTTCCGGAATAATCCCTGAAAAGCGCAGCCGCTGGAAGCAAGCGCCGCTCCTACGAGCGCTCCTGACACGGCACGGATAAACCGGTTGTCCATAACGATGGAAACAGCTTCCGCCTTTACGCCGTAATCATGGCCCGTAGCCCGCTGCAAAACGGCCGATATGATTTCGGCAGGCGATAAAGGGTATCTTCCCACGCTCATACTGAGTAAAAATACCCCGGAAAGCATGAACCAGACGACCGCCCATTTTATTTTATAACGCTTCCGCATATTATTTCTTTTTGCGCAGAAGAACAAATCCGCCGGCCGCCGCTAAAATTACCACAATGATAATTACCATCGGCATCACATTTGTGCCTTCGGGTTCTGCGGCAGCTGCCGTTTCCGGCGCCTGATCGGCAGCTTGTTCTGTCGTCTGACCGGCGGCCTGTTCTGTCATCTGGTCAGCGGCCTGTTCCGTTGTCTGATTGTCGGCCTGCTCCGTCGTCTGTGCCGGTGCCGGTTCGGCTGCCTGGGCGCCGCCTGCCTGGAATGTAAGGGTGTAATCCTTTTCCATTACATCGCCGCTTTTGGAGGTGATTCCTTTTTTGGCGGTCAGGGTATAGGTGCCGTCGGAAAGCCCCTGGGGAAACTGTATCACGACATCGTTTTTCTTATCCGGCTCCACCTGATCGTCCGCCATAACGACTACGATGGCTACCTCGGTCTGATTGCCGTCTACCACCTGGAATAAAGCCTGGTTGTCTTCGGCCACCTTGCTGTTAACCACATTTTTGGAAAAAACAAGGGTAATGCTTCCGTCAGAAGCAAGAACCTCGCCATCTTCGATGCTGGCAGATTCCACACGCAAGGCTTCGTTTTTTCCGCCGCCCGTACCGTTGCCGCTTGCGAACGCATTTGCCGGAACAAGCAGAACCGTCATTACCATAATCAGTACCATAAGTTTTTTCATAGCTCATACTCCTTTGCATATCAGAATGCCGGCGGCATTCTGTTTTAATGGTAGGTATTTAATCAGCAATTTATAAAAAAATCAATACCGGAGGTTATCGTGAGGCTGAGGTTTCAGTTATGGTTGATCCAGGGTGAAAAATATGGTAAAGTCTTATAAGAACAGATGTTTGAAAGGACAGCTGATACGGCGGTGGAAATGATATCAATTATGAATCTTTGCCGTTGATAAACGTTAAAAGGACAAAACGACATGATGAAAAACAAAACGCATTTTCTGTTTCCATTAATCACAGCTTTCATACTCTCCATATCCGGCTGTAAAAACACGGATATTTCCGTCCCTGCCGCATACCCGCCGGAAACGGCAGAATACGTCCTGTCAAATGATAACAGCGATGAAGCATATACGGTTATAAACGATAATATTCCCACATTTTCAAAAGATGAGATAACGACGGAATCTTTTGAGTATTACTCCGAACTGGATGATCTGGGACGGTGCGGTCCGGCTTCGGCCTGTATCGGGGTGGACCTGATGCCGACGGAAGAACGGGGTTCCATCGGTCAGGTGAAGCCTTCCGGCTGGCAGATGGCGAAATATGATATTGTGGACGGAAAATATCTCTATAACCGCTGTCATCTGATCGGCTATCAGTTATCCGGTGAAAATGCCAATGAGAAGAATCTGATCACCGGCACCCGTTATCTGAATGTGGATGGAATGCTTCCTTTTGAAAATATGGTCGCCGACTATGTGAGGGAGACCGGATATCACGTCATGTACCGGGTTACGCCGGTTTTTGAGGGAGATAATCTGCTGGCCGCCGGCGTGCGGATGGAGGCCTATTCCGTGGAGGACTCCGGGGAAGGGATTTCCTTTAACGTTTTTGTTTATAACAGACAGCCCGGCGTGGCAATCGACTACGCAACCGGGAACAGCAGCCTGGAAGAACCTCACTTGGCCGCTGCAGAGCTGGGCGGCGGAGAAAAGATGACGGATTATGTGCTCAATACCAATACAATGCGGTTCCATCTGCCTGACTGCGACAGCGTGGAACGGATTAAGGAAGAACACAGAGCAGATTATAAAGGAACCGGAAAGCAGCTGATCAAGGATGGATATGAGCCATGCGGGAAATGTAAGCCGTGAGCGGTTCTGTTCCTTCCCTTTAACCTTACACAAATGTAAGTTTAAAACAAAGAATCGTAAGCCAAAACGATGGCTGAACGGTTCTTTTTCTTTTATAATAACAGCAGTAAACAAAACAACAACGACGACAGCCTTGCGGCAAGGTTTTTGGTAAAAGGTTGAAGTACGTATTATTTACCGAGTATGATTCGTGTCCATATATTTATGATATATTGTGGAAGATCATAACCGGCAGGACTTTAGAAATTACTCTCGGAATTTCACAAGATCAGGTACTATGAGACGCCGAGAGTACATTAGAAATGAACAGGAGTGATGAAAATGGCATTGTTAGAAGTAAAACATTTGAAAAAAATCTACACCACCCGGTTCGGCGGCACCCAGGTGCAGGCGCTGGCAGATGTAAACTTTTCCGTGGAGCAGGGGGAATATGTGGCGATTATGGGGGAGAGCGGCTCGGGAAAGACCACCCTTTTGAATATTATGGCGGCGCTGGACCGGCCCACGGCGGGCGAGGTGCTGCTGGAGGGGAAGAATCTGTCTTCGATCCCGGAGCATCAGATGGCGGCGTTTAGGAGGGAGAATCTGGGGTTTGTGTTTCAGGATTTTAACTTGCTGGATACCTTTTCCCTGCGGGATAATATTTATTTGCCGCTGGTTCTGTCCGGAAAGCATCCCGATGAGATGGAAAAGCGGATCAGGCCGCTTTGTAAGCTGCTGGGCATCGGCGAGCTGCTGGACAAATATCCTTATGAGGTATCCGGCGGCCAGAAGCAGCGGGCGGCGGTGGCCAGGGCGCTGATTACCGAACCGAAACTGATTCTGGCCGACGAGCCCACAGGAGCGCTGGATTCAAAGGCTACAGACGGCTTGTTAAAAGTATTTGAAGAGATCAACCGTCAGGGGCAGACGGTGCTGATGGTGACTCACAGCACCAGAGCGGCCAGCCATGCGGGCAGGGTGCTGTTTGTCAAGGACGGCAGCGTTTATCACCAGATTTACCGGGGGAATATGCGCAATGAAGAGCTGTATCAGAGAATTTCCGATACGCTGACCGTACTGGCTTGTAATACCAGGTGATTCACCCAAAACAGCAACGGACCGTACAAGCCCTGAAAAATAGTAAGCGGCTAAAAAACACCCGCTAACTATTACGAAGTATCCAGCAAAATGTGCCAGTACTCAAGAGTATGCTTCGCGATGACACATTTTGTCGGATTTTCCATGCATCGCACGTAAGGGTCTAAAAGACAGAACCTAAGTGCTCATAGCGACGGGAGGGGAGTTGCGGAACTATATATTAGGAGGCATCATGAATAAATTTTTTTACCCAAGGCTGGCTTTTCAGAATATACGGAAAAATAAGAGCATCTATCTGCCTTACCTGCTGGCAGGCTCGATGATTACAGGGCTGTATTATATCCTGTCTTCCATTACCATTATGGTGGCGGAAAGCGGCGCTAAAGGCAGCGGCGCTATGGGATATCTGCTGGCGCTCAGTACTTATATCGCCGCGTTTTTTTCCGTTATTATTCTGTTCTATATCAACAGCTTCGTTATGAAGCAGCGGAAAAAGGAGCTGGGGCTTTACTGTATTCTGGGAATGGAGCGGCGGCATCTGTCGCTGATGATGATGTGGGAGGTGGCCTTAAGCTTTGCGGCAACACTGGCGCTGGGCATTCTGTTCGGCTGCCTGATGAGCCAGATGATGTTTCTGGTCCTTATGAAAATCGTTCATATGCAGGTACGGCTGACCTTTCAGATTCCACTGCGGTCGGTGGCGGGGACGGCGGGTCTGTTTTTCGGGGGATACGGGCTGGTTCTGTTCTATGATATCCTGATGGTTTACCGTACCAATCCCATCGCCCTGTTAAAAGGGAGCCGTCACGGGGAGCGGGAGCCGAAGGCCAGGTGGCTGGTGGCTCTGACTGGGGTGGCGACGCTGGCCGGCGGTTACGGGCTGGCAATCACATGCCGGTCCGCCGTGGAGGTGTTCAATGTGTTCTTTTTCGCCGTTCTGTTAGTGATCGTTGGCACTTACTGTCTGTTTACGGCAGGGATTACGGCGCTTTTGAAGCTGCTGAAAGGAAACAGGCATTTTTATTACAGGCCGGAGAATTTCATTTCCGTGTCCGGGATGATGTACCGGATGAAGCAGAATGCGGCAGGGCTGGCCAGCATCGCCATTCTGTCCACGGCGGTTCTTGTGGTGGCCGGCTCCTGCACCAGCCTGGTAGTCGGCGAGGAGGATGTGCTGAGACGGCTGTTCTACCGGGACGGAGAAGTCCAGTGCGCCGGGGAAGGAGCTGACGTGGGACAGCTGAGAGAGGAGGTGCTGGCCCAGGCCCGGATATATGGGATGGGGGTAAAGGATGAGTCCTGGCATGCTGTCACTTATCATACGATGCGGCGGGCGGGAGACCGGCTGGATTTTGACCTGGAACCAGGAGCGGTGCCGGTGGCAGTAACCTGTATCACCCGGGAGGATTATAACAGGGAAAGCGGAAACGATTTAATGCTTGCTCCGGGGCAGGCGGCAGTCTGGACGAATTTCTCTGTTCCGGAGGATCGGATTACGGTGGGCAGATATGAGTATCAGATTGTGGAACGGGTGGAATATCCGGCATTTGTAATTAACGAGCTGAACGGCATGATCGACGAGGCGCTGCTGGTGGTGCCTTCCATGGAGGATCTGAGAGGGCTGCTCCAAAATGAGGCGGAATACGGACGGATGTTTGAGCCGGAGATCCGGCTGGTTTACCGGTATAATCTGGAAGGCGATGAGGAGAGGCAGCGGGAATGTTTTGCGTCTATGGCGGAAGGGCTGTCGAAAAGCGTTCCGGCGTTGAAACGTACAGACGACATTTACCAGGCCAGAGAAAGTTTTTTCCAGTTGTACGGAAGCCTGTTTTTCGTGGGGATTTTCATGGTGCTGCTGTTTCTGATTATGACGGTGATGATTATCTATTACAAGCAGATTACGGAAGGCTTTGACGACCACGACCGGTTCCGGATTATGAAACAGGTGGGCATGAGCGACCGAGAGGTGAAGAAGACCATCGACAGACAGGTACGTCAGGTGTTTTTCCTGCCGTTGTTTACGGCCTATCTCCATATAGCGGCGGCATTTCCGGCGGTGTGCCAGCTGCTGACCATGTTTCAGCTGAATCAGAAAGGGCTGTTTGCCCTCTGCACCGTCTGCGCCGGCCTTTTGTTCGCCCTGTTTTATCTGACGGTTTACCGTCTGACAGCCAGGACTTATTATGAGATTGTGAGGGGCTGAGAGGGGGGTGAAAGTCTCCATAAAAGAAAGCGGACAGGGATTTGGCGGCGGTAATCCTGGACAAGAAAGGAAAAGAAAGTCAGAGCGATTGCATTGACATTATTTCGGTTTGCGTGTTACACTAGAGCATATCAGGACAGGAAATTCACGGGGCCTTTGCAGCGTGAAAATCCTTTCCCGATATGCTTTTTGTATCACCGGAAAGTTCTCCGAACTTCCCAATATACAAAAAAGTTTCGTCAGCGCATATACGGATGAGAAAATCCGCCGCCGGGGTATGATGTGCTTTCGGAATCTCATAAAATCAGGAACTGTGAGACGCCGGGAGTAAACTGTCATCATACGGAACAGAAACGCGCTGAAAAGAATCGGTTCGGAGGGACAGTTTGAATGAATAAAAAAGCGAAGGATCATACAACGCAGTTTTTGCTGGGCGGTCTGATTATTGTGGCAGTGCTGTGTATCTGTATATTTTCTTATATGGCGTTCCATATGGAACGGAGAAGCTCGGAGACGATCAGTCAGGTGGGGCTGACTTACATGTCCGGCATGAGCGAACAGGTTTCTCTGCATTTTGAGACCACCATGAGCCTGCGTCTGTCACAGGTAAGGGCGCTGGTCAACACGATCCGGCCGGAGAGTACATATGAGACGGAAAAGGTGTGGGAACGGCTTGAGTACCACGCCAGAGCCAGGGCCTTTAATTATCTGGCGCTCTGTTCGTCGGACGGAACCTTCGAGATGATTTACGGCGACCAGATTCAGGCGGATGACCCGGAATCTTATCTGCGCTCTCTGAATGAGGGAAAGGATAAGGTGGCTGTGGGAAAGGATGCCGATGGAAAGAGTATTATCCTGCTGGGTGTTCCGGTGGCCTATCCGATGAGCGACGGGAGGGACAGCGCCGCCCTTGTGGCCTGTATTCCCGTCGACTATCTGAGCCAGACCCTTTCCCTGAATGAGAATAATGAACGGGTGTATTCTTTTATTATCCGCAAGAACGGCAGCTTTGTCATCCGCAGCGCAGAGGGAAACAATAAAAATTATTTTGACCGTGTGCGGAATATGTATGACGGCGTGAACGGGATGTCCGTGGAAGAGTATATAGAGGGCTTGTCCTCTGCCATGGAAAATGGGGAGGATTATTCCGCAGGCATTCAGATCTATGGGGAACAGAGGCATGTGTACGGCACAAAGCTGGCCCATTCGGAATGGTATCTGATTACGACGATGCCCTACGGCACTCTGGGCGATACGATCAGCGGTCTGAGCAGAGAGTGGATCTATATGGCGCTGACATGCTGTGCCGTGATTCTGGTTGTGCTGCTTCTGATTTTCGGAAAGTATTTCAGTATGACCAGAAAGCAGATCAAGGAGCTGGAGGAAGCGAGACAGATGGCGGAGCATGCAAACAGGGCGAAAAGCGAATTTTTGTCCAATATGAGCCATGATATCCGTACGCCGATGAACGCCATCGTCGGCATGACCGCCATCGCCACCGCCAATATCGATAACCGGCAGCAGGTACAGAATTGTCTGAAAAAGATTACCCTTTCCAGCAGGCATCTTCTGGGGCTGATCAATGATGTTCTCGATATGTCCAAAATTGAGAGCGGAAAGATGACGCTGAATTACGATCAGGTATCGCTGCGGGAAGTGATGGAAGGAATTGTAAATATATCTCAGCCCCAGGTGCGTGCGAAGAAGCAGCAGTTTAATGTTTCGATTCACGATATTTCGGCGGAGAATGTCTGCTGTGACGGTATTCGCCTGAACCAGGTTTTGCTGAATCTGGTTTCGAACGCTGTGAAATTCACCCCCGACGGCGGCGTGATCAGCCTGTCTTTGTATGAGGAAGTTTCTCCGGTCGGGGAGGATTATGTGCGGATCCATTTCCAGGTGAAGGACAATGGAATCGGCATGTCGCCGGAATTTAAAGAAAAGGTATTTGAATCCTTTGTCAGAGAGGACAATGCCCGGGTGAACCGGACGGAGGGCAGCGGCCTTGGCATGACGATCACAAAGTATATCGTGGACGCCATGAAGGGTACGATCGAGGTGGAGAGCGAGCTGGGTAAGGGCACGATGTTCCATGTGGTTCTGGATATGGAAAAGGGAGTGGTTCAGGAGCAGGATATGATTCTGCCGGAGTGGAATATGCTGGTGGTGGATGACGACAGGGAGCTGTGTGAGAGCGCGGTGGTTTCCCTCAAATCCATCGGCGTAAAGGCAGAGTGGACTTTGGACGGCGAGACGGCGGTAAAAATGGTCATGAAGCATCATGAGCGCCATGACGATTACCAGATTATTCTGATCGACTGGAAGCTGCCTGGTATGAACGGAATCGAGACGGCCAGGAAAATCAGTCAGTGCGTGGGAGAGGACATTCCGATTCTGCTGATTTCGGCTTATGACTGGGCTGACATTGAGAATGAAGCCAGGGAGGCAGGAATCGACGGCTTTATTTCCAAGCCGTTGTTTAAGTCCACGCTGTTTTATGGTCTGCGTCCTTTTATGACGGATCTTGACGAATTGCCGGAGAGAGAGAACGAGAGTGAAGAGGATCTCCAGGACAAACGGATTCTGTTAGCCGAGGACAATGAGCTGAACTGGGAGGTGGCGGAGGATCTGCTGTCAGAGCTTGGGCTATCGCTGGATTGGGCGGAGAACGGGCAGATCTGCGTGGACAAGTTCCAGGCGTCGGAGCCTGGGTATTATGACGCGGTGCTGATGGATATCCGTATGCCTGTGATGAGCGGCTACGAGGCGGCCCATATGATTCGAAATTCCGGGCGGCAGGATGCGGACATCCCGATTATCGCTATGACGGCCGACGCCTTTTCCGAGGATATCCAGAAATGTCTGGAGGCCGGTATGAATGCCCATGTGTCCAAGCCCATCGACGCCCCCAGCGTAGCGCGGCTGCTGAAGAAATATATGAAGTAGGCGCGCAAAGGGGGCCGCAAAGAAAATACGGAGAAAATACAGGGAAAAGAAAAAACAATTTTAGCAAATATTAACGAATTATAAAAAATTTATTGACAAATAATAAAGTGACATTTATAATGCGTGATGTAGCGAAGGCGCTGAGTGGAATCCACTTGGCGCCTTTTTTCGTATCATGGATAAGTTCTGTTATGGGAGCGTTCTATTTTGGGAAAGTTCCACAAGGCTTTTCTGTGATGCCTTTTCAAAACTACACAGTTTCTGGCACAGGCCTGGCCATGAAAAAACATGAAAAACAACAGCCGTAAAACAGAGGCGGTAAAGGCAGGAGATGAAATCCGGTCGCCGTCCGGCGCGGCTGTGCGCGGTGAATTCAAGGAGGAGACAACTATGTATGCATCCGTTGACGTAATGTGGACTTTAATCGGTGCGGCGCTGGTGTTCTTTATGCAGGCGGGCTTTGCCATGTGTGAGGCAGGCATGACCAGGGCGAAGAATACGGGCAATATCCTGATGAAGAATCTGATGGATTTTTGTATCGGTACGCCGGCCTACTGGCTGGTAGGCTTTGGCCTGATGTTTGGCGGCACGGGGGCGCTGATCGGCGGTTTTGATCCGCTGATCCGGGGAAGTTATGATTTCGGAACCCTTCCCACCCTGTGTTATGTGATTTTTCAGACTGTTTTCTGTGCCACGGCAGCCACGATTGTGTCCGGTTCCATGGCGGAGCGGACGAATTTTAAAGCGTACTGCTTATACAGCGCTATGATTTCTCTGGTGGTTTACCCCATTTCGGGGCACTGGATCTGGGGCGGCGGCTGGCTTGCCCAGCTTGGCTTCCATGATTTTGCCGGAAGCACGGCGGTACATATGGTAGGCGGCGTCACCGCCTGTATCGGTGCAAAGATTCTCGGACCCCGGATCGGAAAATACGACAAAGAGGGAAATCCACGGGCCATTCCGGGCCATAACCTGACGGTAGCGGCTCTGGGCGTATTTATTCTCTGGTTCTGCTGGTTCGGCTTTAACGGCGCCAGCACCGTGGCCATGAGCACGGATGAAGATATGGTAAGCGCCAGTCTGATTTTTATGAATACGAATATGGCGGCGGCGGTAGCCACCTGTACGGTAATGGTATTTACCTGGCTGCGTTATAAAAAGCCGGACGTGTCCATGTCTTTAAACGGTTCGCTGGCCGGTCTGGTGGCGATTACGGCAGGATGCGATATGGTGACTCCCGTGGGAGCGTTTTTTATCGGCCTGATTGCCGGCCTGCTGCTGGTGCTGGCAGTGGAGTTTTTTGATAAAAAAGTAAAAATTGATGATCCGGTAGGCGCAATTTCCGTACACGGCGTATGCGGGGCCACAGGCACGATTCTGACCGGCCTGTTCGCCGTGGACGGCGGCCTGCTCTATGGCGGCGGATTCCGGTTCTTCGGCGTGCAGGTGCTGGGCGTGGCTTCGGTGATTCTCTGGGTTGTGGTGACGATGACCATTATCTTTAAGGTGATCGACAAGGTGATCGGCCTGCGGGTACCGGCAGAGGTGGAAATCGACGGTCTGGACTACCATGAGCACGGCCTGGTCAGCGCCTACGCGGGATTCAGTATCACGGATATGTCCACCGGTATGGAGGTCAATGAGAATACGGATCTGGGCGAAAACGATTATGAGAAAGCTTCCGAGAAGCAGAAAAACGCAGCCGTCCAGGTGGTGCAGACGGAGACCATTGGCGGTGAGAGTACCGGGATGTACAAGGTGTCTATCATTGTCAAATATGCCAAGTATGAGCCTCTGAAACGGGCGCTGAATCAGCTGGGCGTAACCGGCATGACCGTCACCCAGGTAATGGGCTGCGGCATCCAGAAGGGCGCCGGGGAGTTATACCGTGGCGTGGAGATGGATGTGACGGTTCTGCCGAAGGTTAAGGTTGAAGTGATCGTGGGCAATATCCCGGTGGAGAAGATTGTTGAGACAGCCAAAAAGGTTCTTTATACCGGCCATATCGGCGACGGAAAAATCTTCGTGTACGATGTGCGCAGGGTAGTGAAGGTGCGTACAGGCGAGGAGGATTTTGCGGCGCTGAATGATGTGGAGTAGATGACAGGGAGCCGATAAACCTTGAGTTTACAAGGGGAATCGGCTCTTTTTTTGTGTAAAAAAACATAATAAAATACTTGACACCTTATTCAATCTATTATATTATATATTGTATAATATAACTTATTGAATGATATTATAAAACAAGGAGCTGGTGATATGGTGTTTAATACCGGCGCTGCTTTGCTGGATGCCATTGTTCTGGCGGTAGTTTCTATCGAATCGGAAGGAACCTATGGTTACAAAATCACCCATGACGTAAGGCAGGCCATCGCGGTATCGGAGTCTACCCTGTATCCGGTTTTGAGGCGGCTTCAGAAGGAAGAATGCCTGGAAGCCTATGACAGAGAATTTGCAGGGCGGAATCGCAGATACTATAAGATCACGGATAAGGGACGGGCGCAGCTTCGGCTGTACCGGGAGGAGTGGATCAGTTATTCCTCGAAAATAACGCGTATTTTTTCGGAGGTTAAGTGTTGAGTATGAACAGGGACGAATTTTTATCTGAATTGGAGCGGCTTCTGTCAGGGCTTCCCGAACAGGAACAGGAGGAAGCGATGCAGTATTACAGAGACTATTTCGATGACGCCGGGCCGGAGCGTGAAACAGAGGCGCTCCAGGAACTGGGCTCTCCCAGAAGAGCGGCGGCTGCCGTGATGGGACAGTTTGAAAAAGAGGACGGGGAATTTACAGAAAAAGGTTTTGAGAATCCCCGGTGGGAGGAACCGCCCAAAGAGGTGATCGTGGTGGAGAGTAAGGAGGACCGGCAGCGGAAGTGGATTAAGATTGGCATCATAGCATTTTTCATCTTATTTATTCTGCCTGCGATCTTGCGGATCGTGGGAAAAATTTTCGGATTTTCCTTTAACCTGGCATTGACTGCGGTGGTGCTGCTGATCGGCATCGGCGTCTGTACGGCAGCCTGTATGATCGCCGGCGTGGCCGGGGTCGTGATCGGATTTTTCCTGCTGTTCTGGATGCCCATGAGAGGGATTGCGGCCTTAGGGATCGGCTTTACCCTTCTTGGCGTCGGCTGCCTGGGCAATGTGCTGAGTATCCGGTTTTACGGAAAATGGCTTCCCGCGCTGCTCCATGCGGCCAGCGAACAGGTAGGAAAGTTGAGTGGAAAGCGCAGAGGGGGTGCGGAAGAATGACAAGGAAGGAAAAAATATACCTGCGTCTGGGATGTCTGTTCCTGGCGGTGGGGCTGGTGATTACCTTTTCCTGCGGGACGTTAAATTTTGTAAGCTTTGGCAGCCATACGGAGCGGCACAGGGAACGGACGCAGGCCCTGGAGGCGGAAGAAGAAGCGGTGGCAGAGGAAATGCCGCAGACAACATATGTGGCGGAATTTTCAGAGGTTCCGGAGGCTGCGGAGGGTACGCAGATACAGGCTTCCGATCCGATTAACCGGGCTTTTCAGGGATATGGGATCGAGAGGCTTCATATTGACAGCGGTTTTGGGGAAGTATATCTTGATGTGGGGACGGAGTTTTATGTGGAGGACAATGACGGGAACAGGGACGACGACGTTTATATCAGCGGCAACACGCTGTATATAGAAAACGACGGCAGACGGGACCCTCTGTATATAACCCTTCCCTCGGAATACCTTTTCAATTCCGTGGATATAGACATGGAGGCAGGTTCTCTGCAGATCGAACGGCTGCAGGGAACAAATATGATGATTTCCGTGGGGGCCGGCGAGCTGGTGGCGGAGGAGCTTATATCGGAGAACAGCTGCCAGCTGTCCTGCGGCGCAGGGTCCATCACCGCGGAACAGATGACGGTGAACAGCCTGACCGCTTCGGTGGGAATGGGTGAAATCGACCTGACCCTTAATGGGATCGAGTCGGCGGATATTAAGACAGGTATTGGCGAGACGGTTTTGAGCCTGCCCAGAAGCAGCAGGGACTATGATTATCAGGTTTCCTGCGGGGCCGGCGAGGTGGCCATCGACGGAAACAGCTACAGCGGACTGGGCCGGTCCCAGTCTGTGGTCAATGACACAGGCAGAATGATCCGGGTGGACAACGGGATGGGAAGTACCGAACTGTATTTTGAAAAATAGTTCCTACCTATTGGTATGAACAGTTTGCAAATGCGTATCATATATGGCAGTATGGAATGGAAACGGCCTGAAAATAATTTAGAGCAGGCGCGTCTGACGCGTCAGAAAGAGAGGACAGCATGAACGACAGGAAATTACGCAGATCGACAGTGGACAGAATGCTTTGCGGCGTATGCGGCGGTGTGGGAGAGTTTTTTGGGATAGATTCCACGATTGTCCGGCTTATCTGGGTCGTATGCGGCGTGATGGGGTACGGGATTGTGGCTTATATTCTGGCGGCAATCATTATTCCTTCCGATCTGTAAAGATTAAGTATTTGGAAGTCAGGGTTCCTTTCGCCAATGTATGGATTTCCCGAATCGGGGAAAGACTATAACAGATAAGGCGTTACAGGAAATATTACAGGAGCAGGAGGAACCCATGGGTAAGAAAAAAGATAAACCAATCGACGTAAATAACATGACTCCCGATGAAAAACTGAAATTTGAGGTGGCAGAGGAAATCGGCTGCGCCCAGAAAGTGCTGGAGGGCGGATGGCGGTCTCTGTCGGCCAAGGAAAGCGGAAGAATCGGGGGGATTTTGAATAAAAGAAAACGACAGATGAGAGCAGAGCTGGAAGCGTCTGCCTTGGAAGGCGGAGAATAATTTTCAGCTCTGTCCGGACGGACAAAAGATGATGACATTTGAGATTTCACTCTATTTGCTGGCAGTCAGCCTGCTGGGGCTGATTGTGTCGGCAGTGATACACAGAATGAACAGAGGCTGGAATGTGGTGGCGGTGACGGTACTCTGCACCGTCACCACATCAGTCAGTTTTCTTTACTGCATGGCAGTGGTGGTAATGGCCGCGCGCTTTTGATCCCTTTCTGCCTGCAAAAAACGGGTTTTTATACCCCGCGGTTTACTGCGGGGTATTTGGCATGCCGGGGAGGCTTTACTCCGGCTGTTTAAAACCTTATAAAATACGATTGCAGGAAGCGTTATTTCCCTGTATAATAGACCGCAGAGATAATATTTACAATTGATGAAAATGTCTTTGACATTTTTTTAGCGATGAGGTTATAAACGATGAGAAAGTCACAGAAATCTCAGGTCGAAGATACGATAACTTTGCTTGACAAAGCGCTGGGCGAGATCAGGAAAGCATTGGAACGGAAGGAGATTGAGCTGGTTCTGGATCTTCTGGGACAGTGTCAGGAGGCTGCCGTAGCCGTGGGGACTATGATCGAAGCCGAAGAAGGCGAGGGCACGACGGCGGTTCGTTTGCTGGAGGATTATTGTGAGCAGTTGTATCAGATCTATGACGCGGTTACGCAGGGAAAGCCGATCAATGTTCAGGCCGGCTGCAAAGCTTTGCGGAAAAAACTGGTTCAGGTAAGAAACAGTGTGAGAAATGATTTCAAAACTCGTACGGAAGTGGTATTTCTTCCATATAAAGCTTCTATGTGGGATTCGCTGGAGAGCGTCTGGCGGGCGGCCTGCGAGGATGAGAATTGTGATGCGTATGTGGTGCCGATCCCTTATTATGACAGAAATCCGGACGGAAGCTTTGGCGAGATGCATTATGAGGGCGGTTTGTATCCGGAGGATGTGCCGGTAGTAAATTATGAGGATTACGATTTGGCGGGCCGCAGGCCGGATATGATTTTTATCCATAATCCTTATGACGAGTGCAATTATGTAACCAGTGTACATCCCTTTTTTTATTCCACGAATCTGAAACAGTTCACGGATAAGCTGATATATATCCCGTATTTTGTTTTGGGTGAGATAGACCCGGAGAATCAGGAGGCAGTGAAGGGGATGGCTCATTTCTGCACCTGTCCCGGCGTGGTGAACGCGGACCGGGTGATTGTGCAGTCGGAGAATATGCGGAAGATCTATATCAATGTGCTGACGGAAGCCATGGGAACGGACACCAGGAAAACCTGGGAGGAAAAAATACTGGGTCTTGGTTCTCCCAAATTCGACAAGGCGCAGGGGACAAAAAGGGAGGATATCGATATACCGGAAGAATGGCTTCGGATTATCCGGAAGGAGGATGGAAGCCGGAAGAAGATCATATTATATAATACCAGTGTGAACGCTCTGCTTCATCACGATGAGAAGATGCTGGAGAAGATCAGAAGTGTTCTTGAAATTTTTCAGGAAGAGAAGGATGAGGTGGCGCTTTTGT
>CAJTTU010000016.1 GCA_910579325.1 uncultured Lachnospiraceae bacterium
AATTAAAAGGGGATACCGCTTTTTACTGCAGAGTCCTCCATGTCAGCAGACAGGGATTTTACCAGTATCTTGCAAACAAAGACCGCCCATGGAAATATCAGCCCCTGGCGGATGCCATGAAAGAGATTCTTATGGAGGATGAATGCAATGATACTTATGGCCGTATCCGCATGTATCAGGCATTGACATTGAAGCAGCCGGAAAATGTGGATATTCCCAGTGAACGCACCGTTTACCGTATCATGGAAGAGATTGGAATCAGCCATCATCCCAGACGCAACCCCAACGGAATCACGAAAGCAGACTGGAAAGCCCGGAAATCAGAGGATCTGTTAAAACGTGTCAGGCCTGTCGATTAATCAGACATAATCCAAGGAAAAATCTCATGTAGAAACCGCATGGGATTTTCCTTTTGGAAACCGTGACATTACCGCACCGCTTCGCATATACTGTACTGTAAACGAATTTCCGCACCGCTTTGATTTCTCACATTCCCACACCCGTCAAAACCAATGCTCACATCACAGCCATTCTGTTCGCGGGATGTCCGACCGGAATCCTGTGTCCGATACCATACTGACGGCCCCAAAGGCCAGCCGCGGTGCTTTACGACAGAGAAAATACATTCCAGGTTTCTCTGGTATAGATTTTCGCGCTGCAGGTATTTTACGCGTGAAAAAGTGCTGTGAACCCAGGTTTCCCCGTATTCACAGCACGCCTACATAACAGTCCGACTTCCATTCCGGAACGTTTATCTCATCTTATGTATCTCATCATCTTTATCTCATTGCGTCAATTTAATTGCTTTTATGCCAGTGTTTTTTAATGCATTTCCTCTGATCGTTATGCTGCAACTTCTTAGTCTTAACGGCTTTCTCCTGTTCCCTTTGCCCTACAGCATTTCCTCCACCTCTTTCAGCACCAGCAGCCTCTGTCCCGGCTTCAGCAGATCGCTGTCCAGTCCGTTTACCTTCTTCACCGACTCCTGGGTGGTTCTGAATTTTTTCGCGATTCCCCACATGGAGTCTCCGGGCTGCACGATATAGCCCACGATTCCCGGCAGACGTTCCAGCTCCTCCATGTCCAGAGGCGTTTCCGACACGGAGCAGATTACCTGCTCCTCAATCCGTTTCAATACCAGCGCATCGAACATCACCGCCGCCTTGATTTCGATCTCGTCTCCCCCTAACATAACGGCGGCCAGCTGCTCCAATCCCGGCTTGATCCGGTAAATACAGTCGGGGGTAATGCCTTTCACCTCCACCACGTACTGGAAAGGCACCGCGCCTTTAACCGACTGCAATGGTTTTCTGTCGTCTGCGGATATGTAAAGGACGGTGACGCACAGCGCTCCCTCCACGGACAGGCCGTTTTCCTGTACCTGTACCTGATCGATCTTCACGCTGCCGTCACAGTGGCAGACCTGAAGAATCTTCTCATTGCCGCTTAACTCCATTTTATCGGACAGACGGCATTTGGACATGTTTTTCGTCATCAGCGACTCAAAATACGCCTTGCCGAATTCCGGCTCCAGATTCTTGCCCGGGGCGTAGACATCCCCCAGAATCTCGATGGTTTCTTCCTCATACAAACGGATATCCAGCTCCAGCACCGCATCCAGAGACAGCACCCGGTTCTCCCCGTCATAGTCCGGGGAAGCCGTCAGATCCTGGTTCAGCAGTTTCACTTCAATCGCCGGGATCATTTCCTCCGTACAATCCGGCAGATCGATGGTGCCGGAAAATGGTACCGACCGTTCCAGCCACTGCACCGGAATATGTTCTTCTTCGCCGCTGTACATGCAGAACACCAGCAGTTCCCCCCGCAGGCTGATGCCGCCGTCCATGGGCCGGGTCTCCACCGCTCTTGGCTGTACGCTGCTCCACAGCACTTCCCTGATATTGGGCTTGCTGGCCGGCAGCTCCATCTCTTCTTTCACCCGGTATGTATCCCGCTTCTGCATGGCGATCTGAGCCGCCTCCACACTCTTTTTCATACAGTCCAGATTCAGCTCCCCTTCTGCGTCCACCGCAGTCTGCTCGTCATAAATCTGCTGTACGAAAATCGTGAAAGTCACCACCGCTTTAATGCTTACCTTCCGGGAATTCACCAGATCGGCGCTCAAATCTTCGATATCCCACTGTACCTGCACCTGATCCAGTTCTTCCAGGCCATTGATATTCACCAGCTCATCAAAGATAATTTCTCCGTTCAGGCTGTCAACCGCCCCCTGAACAGGCGTCTGATACAGAATATGGAACGCCAGCTTTCCCCGAAGCCCGGCCCGGTCTCCCATCACCCGGCAGTCGTCCAGCTTTACGTCGCCCTGCTCCTGAATAATATAGTCAATATCTGCTTTGGTATCCGGCACATTTCTGTCGTCATCCAATGTAATCTGCGTGACCGTCTTCCCCTTCAGCCGGTTCATATATATGGTCTTTTTAAGCAGCTCCATACCAACCTCCTGTAAATCTGCAATAGATTATCAGTAGTATATATATGAAGCTTCTCTGTGGAATAGACGTTTATTTCGCAAGCAGTTCTTTCGCCGTCCCCGCCACAGCATCCGCGTTCATGCCGAACTTCCGCAGAAGGAAATCCAGCGTCCCCACTTCTCCCACGCTGTCAGGCACGCCCAGCCGCTTAAAGGGAATCCGGATTCCCTCCTCCGCGATCACCTCCGCAACGGCCGAACCCAGACCGTTATAAATGTTGTGATTCTCCAGCGTGATAATCGCACCTGTCTCAGAGGCCGCTTTCAGCACTGCCTCCCGGTCAAGCGGTTTGACCGTGAACATATCGATGATCCTTACGTGAACGCCGTCTTTTTCCAGTATTTCCGCCGCTCTCAGCGCTTCTCTGATACAGACTGTGCCGCAGGTGATCACGGACAGATCGCCGCCTTCCTTTAATACGGAGGCGTGACCGATCTCAAAGGAAGTTCCTTCCTCATAAAACTGATCCTTTGACTTTCTCATCAGACGGATGTAATAAATCCCTTTTCGCGCGACGCTCTGTTCTGTCACCGCTTTTAACTGTACCGGGTCACAGGGATCCAGAATCACAGTCCCTGGCAGCGACCTTAAAATTCCCATATCTTCCAGACTGATATGGGTGCCTCCATTCGGCCCGGCCGACAGACCGGGATCGCTGCCCACAACCCGCACGTTTTGTCTGGCATAGATGCCGGACATGAAAATCTGGTCCGTAATCCGGCGGCTGGCAAAGGCGGAAAAAGAATGGACGAAAGGAATAAAGCCTTCCTCGGAAAGCCCTGCCGCCACGCCAAACATATTCGCCTCCTGAATCCCGCAGTTAATGACCCGGTCCGGGTATGCTTCCTTAAACTTGTTCATACCTGACGAAGCCATCAGATCAGAATCCAGCCAGAGAATCCTGTCATTATCCTGTTCCAGTTGAATCAGGATATCCGCCAGGGCGGTTCTCATATCAGTCGCGTATTGTTTCATCAGTTTACAGCTCCTTTCCCGCAAATTCTTTCTCAGCTTCCGCCATCATCTCATCGGTAATCCCGATATGGTGAATGCCGGTCTTCCCTTCCGTAACGCTCCAGCCCTTTCCCTTAACCGTATCCAGCACGACACATTTGGGAACGCCGTTCTTTTCGGCGGCGGACTCGACAATAGCTTTTTCCACATCTTTCACGGAATGTCCGTCCACGGTAACGGCCTGGAAGCCAAAGGCCCGGAACAGATTCTCGATATTCCCCATATCGCAGATCCCTTCCGTATAACCGTCCAGCTGCTGATGGTTCCAATCCACCAGAACCACCAGATTGTCCAGCTTATGCTGTTTCGCGAACATGGCAGCCTCCCATACCTGGCCCTCATTCAGTTCTCCGTCTCCCAGAATCAGATAAACCATGCCTTTTCGGCCCAGCATCTTTTTCCCAAGCGCCATGCCGGCCGCCGTCGATGCGCCCTGGCCGAGAGAACCGGTGGTCATGTCGATTCCTGTCGTCTTGTTCATATCACAGTGGCTTGGCAGATGTCCGCCATCCTGATTCAGCGTCAGCAGCTGATCTTCCGGAAAGAATCCCGACAAAGCCAGAGCCGAATAGAGAGCCGGACCACAATGCCCTTTGGAAAGCACTACCTTGTCCCGTTCTTCCATATGAGGATTCTCAGGATCATACTCCATTACCTTTCCATATAATACCGCCAGCAGCTCACACAGGGACAGCACCCCTCCCACATGGCCTCCCTTGTTCGCATGCATGGACCGGATCGCATGAAGCCGGATGCGGTCGGCAAACTTTTGTAACTCGTCAGAACTCTGGAATTTAGCACCCATACTCAGACCTCCTCATGATTTTAGGCAATGTTAATACGCCAATATACCACCATAGTAACAGAAAACAACAATTAATTCAAGAGAAACAGCACTAAATAACAACCAAATAACAACAAAACAAGAACATTCATAAATAAAAATCATTAAAAAATCAAAAAACACAAAATAAAACAAGAATATGTATTGTAATTTTTAGCGATTTTTGCTATAATCCTTATCATAAGAGGTGCAAACCATGGAAAAAACGCCGGTGGAGATTTCGATTGAAGTCTCAGGAAAAAATCTATTCGCCGAAGAACGACAGCGAAAAATAATGGAAACGATAAATACCAACGGAAAAGCGGTAGTCCCCGTACTGTGCGAGATGTTCGGCGTGTCGGCTTCCACGATCAGGAACGATTTAAAGCAGCTGGAGCACAAAAATCTGATCACCCGGACCCACGGCGGCGCCATCAGAAACTCAAAGGCAGGCAGGGAGCTTTCCCCCACATTTAAGGAAAGCCAGATGATGCCCCAGAAAAAAGCCATCGCCGCCGCAGCGCTGGATCTGATCGATAACGGAGATATCATTGCGGTAACCACCGGAACCACTACGGCGGAGCTTTTGAAACTGCTGCCCCGGAAGAAAAATCTGACGGTGATCGTCAACGATATCCGCAGCGCCGTATGGCTTGAGGACTGCACTGATTTCCACGTCTATATGCTGGGCGGCCTGGTCAGAAAGGGGTATCACTACACCACCCTTCCGATGAGAAATGAATTTTTAAGCCTGGTGAATATTGACAAGGGCTTCTTCTCCTGCAACGGTTTCAGCGTGGAGCGGGGAATCACGGCTCCTGATTTTGAGACGGCCAAAAGCGTCCGGGAAATCCTTGACGCCTGTTTTGCCACTTATCTGATGAGCGACAGCAGCAAACTGGGAACGGTAACCTTCGCACAGATCGCGGAACTGGGCTATGTAAACGGGCTGATCATAGATTCGGATATTGAAAAGGAAGATTACAGCGCCCTTGCCGCAGCAACGGACGTTATACTGGCGGAAGAGAGAGATTGAGCGATGAAAATATCAGATTTGGATCATATTACGGTTAATGTAAAAGATTTAAAACAGTCCGAAGAATTTTACAGCGATATACTGGGCCTTGAGAAAACCGGCTTTATCGATATGGGGGACCACACCCTCACTTACTTTCAGCTTCCCCGGGAAGTGCGGCTGGAGCTGATCGACTATACCGACAAAACGTCGGCCGGAAACATCAAAGAGACAGATACCGGCACTTACCGGCATTTCTGTCTGGTAACCGACCAGTTGGCCGAATTGCATGATACCTGCGTAAAAAAAGGAATCTTCGTCAGAAAGCCTCCTTCCTATGTGGAAAAACTGCACGCCCGCACCATGCTGATCACTGATCCGAACGGCGTGGAAATCGAAGTCATTCAAAGGTGATAAATTATGGGATATCTGGCTGGAATTGATTTAGGAACTTCAAGTGTAAAAACGCTGATCATGGACCCGGAAGGACATACCCTTGCGGTAAGCCACGCGGACTATGACGTAACCACCGCCAAAATCGGATATGCCGAACAGGACCCGCTGATCTGGTGGGACCGTACCGTCAAAACCATAAGAGAAGCGCTGGAAAACTCATGCATCCGACCGGAGGATCTGACCGGTATCGGTCTTTCCGGACAGATGCATGGTCTGGTAGCGCTGGACGAAAACTGCCGGCCCATCATGCCTTCTATCATCTGGATGGATCAGAGATCCGCAAAAGAAACCGGTGAAATCAAAGAGCTGGCGAAAGAACTTCTTGACACAGAGCTTTTAAACCAGCCCGGAGCCGGAATGATGATCTGTTCCCTGCTCTGGCTGAAAAAATATCAGCGAGAAACATATAACAGGATCCGTTGGGTCATGCTTCCAAAAGACTACATACGATACAGGCTGACCGGAACCATCGGTTCAGAATATTCTGACGCCAGCAGCACTCTGGCCCTCTCCGTGCGAAACAGACACTGGTGCATGGAACTGATCCGTCGTGCGGGACTGAAAGACGATATCTGGCCAACCCTTTCGGAAAGCTGGCAGGTGGCCGGCTCCGTTCAGGAATCCGCCGCCAGAGAAACCGGCTTAAGCCGGAACACCAAAATTATCTTCGGCGCGGGAGATTCCTCCGCCCAGCTGACCGGCAACGGAGTGATCGAACCGGGTGTCACAGCATGCAACATCGGTACGGCCTCCCAGATTGCCGCAGTGGTAGACAGTCCCCTGTATGACAGTCAGATGCGGCTGCAAACCTGGTGTCACACAGCCGAAGGAAAATGGTATATCCAGGGCGGCTCTTTAAACGGCGGAAGCACCCTCGGATGGCTGAAAAAGAAAATATTAAAGGATTCCAGGCCCTATTCCGATCTGGATCAGGAGGCTGCTCTGGCGCCGGCCGGTTCGGAGGGACTTCTGTTTATTCCTTTTCTGGCCGGAGAACGGACGCCCTTTATGGACCCTTACGCAAGAGGCGTCTATTTCGGAATGGGGATGAAGCATGAACAGCGCCATATCATCCGGGCCACCATGGAAGGCGTGATGTACAATCTGAAAGAATGCGTCAGCATTCTGGACGAGACAGGCATCAGAGGAACACGGATGATCGCGTCAGGAGGCGCCGCAAAAGGAAGCACCTGGAAACAGATACAGGCTGACATTCTGGAAATGCCTGTGTATACCACAAAGACAGAGGAAGAAGCCTGTCAGGGCGCCGCGATTCTGGCTTCAGTAGGATGCGGCATTTATAACGATATCAAAGAAGCATGCGATGCGATCGTGAAGGTAAACGAAACTCCTGCGGAACCGATTCAGGCGAACGTGGAGATCTACAGGCGGCAGCAGCAGCTGTTTAAAGAGCTTTATCTGAAAGTAAAAGACTTATATCCCCGACTTTAGCTTATATTCATCTTTCAGTTAAAGTAACGTTAAACCAAACTTCCGGATTCATGAATACGACAAAAACAAACGCACTGGAAAGAGGAACATATGAACAACCGGACAAACGCAATTTACATTCAGTCAGGCGGCCCCACCGCGGTGATTAACGCTTCCGCTTACGGCGTGATCGCCCAATGCAGAAAACAGCCGGAAATCGACAGAATCTACGCATCTGAACACGGAATCGTCGGCGTGATCACCCGCAGGATTTTTGACATCACTGAAAAGCTGCCAGATGAAGAATTTCTTCGGAGCACGCCTTCCATGATCTTCGGCTCCTGCCGGTATGAGATCGATGAGGGAGACCCCGCGCAGACCGATTACCGGAAAGCGCTGGAAACACTGCGCGGACTGAATATTCGTTATATTTTTATCAATGGCGGCAACGGCTCGGTGCGGGCCGGACTTCGGCTGGGACAGTTTCTGAAATCACAGCATTATGATTTCAGGCTGATCGTCATTCCCAAAACCGTGGACAACGACATTTCCTGTATTGACCATGCGCCGGGATATCCTTCCGCCGCAAGACATGTGGCCATCACCATATCCGAACTGGCCAGAGATATGACGACCTATGACACGGAGCTGATCATGTTTACCGAGGTTATGGGACGCAATACCGGCTTTCTGGCCGCGGCTTCCATGGCCGCAGGGCAGATAGACATAGGTCCGGATCTGATCTACGTTCCGGAAATCACATTTTCCAAGGAAAAGTTCATAGACGACGTCAGACAGGTGCTGAAAAAAAAAGGAAAATGCTTCGCAGTGGCCGCCGAAGGCGTGCGTACGGCGGACGGAAAGTTCCTGTTTGAAGACGTCTCCGTCAATAAAGGCATGGACATGCAGAAAAATATGGGCGGCATCACCCCCTGTATCAGCCAGCTTTTAAGAGAACATTTCACCTGCAAGATCCGAGGCATCGACCTGGGCCTGATGCAGCGATGCGGCGTCCACAGCGTATCGGAAATCGACAGGCGGGAGGCCGAACAGCTGGGGATGCTGGCCGTTCAGGCAGCCACCCGCGGCGCGTCCTTTCAGATGATCACTCTGAACAGAAAGCCGGGCCGGGACTATCAGGCCGTATACGGGCTGGCCGGACTTGAGGATGTGGCAAAGGAGGATAACTGCCTTCCCCTGTCTTATGTCAATAAGGCCGGAAACTATATTAAAGAAGAGTTCCTGGATTACATACTCCCGCTGATCGGAGAACTTCCGAAATATACGATCCTGAACAGACCCTGTCTGTAACAGGACCCCCGCCCGGGTCAGAAAATCATATGGCAGCAGTACCGGACACGCGATACGTTAACACAGCTACAGCAAAGGAATCACAAAAGCTGTCGGAACGGCATAGCATACCATGGCCATTCTGCCGGTTCAGAGGGATTCCTCAGGAGGAGACAAAACATGTATCATTACACAGAACTTGGAGAGGTAAACACAAAGGAGATGTTCCGGAAGGCTTATGAAGAAGGCTATGCGGTGCCGGCCCTCAACTTTATCTCCATTGAGCAGTTCAACGCCATCATCGACGCAGTCATTGAAAAACATTCTCCGGTTATTCTGCTGGCCTCGCCCAACCTGCACAGGCAGCTCGGATACGAGATTCTGGCAAGAATCGTTCAGTCCGGCATCGACAGGATTCATGGCTGCGGACTTGACATTCCGGTATCGCTGCATCTGGATCACGGCATGACCTTTCAGCAATGTGTGAACGCCGTCGAATTTGGTTTTTCTTCCGTTATGATCGATGGGAGCGCTCTTCCTTTCGAGGACAATGTCGCGCTTACGAAACAGACCGTGGAATATGCCCATCGGCACCAGGTTACCGTAGAAGCGGAACTGGGCGTTCTGTCAGGAGCGGAGGAGAGCGGCAGCGGGGAAGGACATGCGGAAAATCTGTATACAGACCCGGAGAAGGCAGAAGAATTCGTAAAGAGAACCGGCTGCGACAGCCTGGCCATCTCCATCGGAACCTGTCATGGCCTGGTAAAGATCAAGCCGGACTCCAACGGAAACCTGCCGGAACTGCGATATGATATCCTGGAGGATGTGATGAGACGGATACCGGGATTTCCCATTGTACTTCACGGGGCCTCCGCCATCGATTCCAGATTCGTGGATATGATCAACGCCTACGGCGGGCATATAGAGGCCGTGGCCGGCATCCCGGAGGAACAGATCTCCAGAGCATCCCGGATGGGCGTCTGCAAAGTGAATATCGCCACGGACGGATGGATCAGCGCGCTGGCAAACACCAGAAAGATTCTTACGGAGAATCCGGGCGCCATCGACAGCCGGATTTTCACGCTGAAAAACAGAGAGCTGCTGAAAGAGATTTATCTTCATAAAATCGACGTGCTGGGCAGCGGGAACAGAGAAACATCATTTTGCAGCATATAACGACAGACTACGACAGATTACGACAGGAATGATAAAATGGCAGAATATTATCTGGCGATAGAAATCGGCGGCACCAACCTCCGATACGGCGTGGTAGACGAAAACTTTCAGGTGCTGGAGTTTCAAAAAGAACCCAGCAGGTTTCTCTCCGACGCAAAGGACAAGGGCGCATACATAGAACAGCTGACCGCCCCTTATCTGGAACGGTACGGCTGGGAACGCTTTAAGTGCATTACCCTGTCCCTCGCCTCCCTGATGAACCGGGAGCGGACCATCAATTATAATTCGCCCCATATCAGAGGACTGGACCATATCTCCCTGACGGAGATTCTCTCCGGACAGACCGGGCTGCCTGCCTTTATGGAGCGGGACGTAAACACCGCTCTTCTCTATGAAATCTGGCGCAGAAACATGGACAGCAGAGGGATTATCATCGGCATCTTTATCGGAACCGGCCTGGGAAACGCCATGTGCATCGACGGAAAAATCTATATCGGGCATTCCGGTTCCGCCTGTGAACTGGGTCATATACCGGTTATGGGCTTTCACCAGAGCTGCGGCTGCGGCAAAGAGGGATGTATCGAACTGAAAGCCAGCGGCAAAGCGCTCCACCGTCTGGCGGAACATCTGTTTCACTGCCCTGTATCGGATATTTTTGAACAATACGGAGACCGGGAAGAAGTACTGGACGTAGTCCGCGCCTGCGCGGCGGCAGCCGCGACAGAGATCACCATACTGGATCCCAGATGCGTGATTCTGGGCGGCGGCGTCGTGGAGATGAAAGGATTTCCCATGGAGTACTTTGAACAGACCGTACGGAAAAACCTGCGGATTCCGAACCCCAGAGAATCCGTCGTATTTTACAGAGCAGAAAACGCTCCCGAAGCGGGCATCGTCGGCGCGGCGATCAACGCTTCCGCCCGGATGGCCGATACCGCGCGCTGAAGCTTGACGGCGCCTGTCATTCCGGCACTCCGCCAGAAAACAAATCTTAATTTCGTACAGAATGCCATAGCGGCATTTATGTATAAAATCAAAACAGGAGGAAGAAACATGAAAAAGAGAATCATTGCAACACTGATGGCAGCCACGCTGGCCGTATCCATGCTGGCCGGCTGCTCAAACAAGAGCGACGCTCCAAAGGACACCACGGCAGCTCCTGCAGAGACCCAGGCTCCCGCAGAAACCCAGGCCCCGGCCGGGGACGAGACCAAAGCGCCCGAAGGAACAACCGCAGCTGCAGGCAACGCAGGCGCAGGTTCTGAATACCACCTGGCGATCTGCATCCACTCCCTGGACAATGAGTACTGGGCACAGGAAGCAGAGGGCGCAAAACTGGCGGCGGCAGCATACGGCGTGTCCGCAGACGTTCTGACCTGTGACAGCGACGACAATAAGCAGCTGCAGGGCATCAAGGACTACATCGCGCAGTACGGCGACAAGGCCATCTTCGTAGTTGACCCTTCTTCTACGGCTAACACTGCGAACATTGCGGACGTATGCGAAGAGTCCGGCAACTATGTGGCGATCCTTGCCCACAGAGCAGACGGTCTGTACCCCAAGGATTTCCCTCATTTCGTGGCGAGCCTGATGCTGGACGATATCGCCATCGGCAAGGCAACCGCGAAAGCGCTGTTTGATTCCATCGGCGGCGAAGGACAGGTTGTGGAACTGCAGGGTCTGTTGGGCGACGACTCCGCCAGCAACAGACACAAAGCTTTCGAGGAAGCGCTGAAAGATTATCCGAACATCGAGGTTGTTGACAGCCAGACCGCAAGCTGGAGCCAGGCAGACGCCATGACCCTCACCGAAGGATGGCTGGTAAAATATCCTGACTTAAAGGGTATCTATTCCGCAAACGATACGATGGCTCTAGGCGCTGTGGAAGCGCTGAAAAACAAAAACCTGAACGGCCAGATCAAGGTAAGCGGCTGTGACGGTATCGAGGCAGCTCTGAACGCGGTAAAAGACGGCGATATGGTAATCACCAATGCCAACGACGGTTACATGATCGCAGGCTACGGCGCATCCTATGCCATCCAGGCTGCTATGGGCACACTGGATCCGACTACTCTTCCCGACGGCGAGCGTCTGATTTTCTGCAAGACCACTCTGGTTACGGAAGAAAATGCGGATGATATCATCAATAAATTCATTACCACAAAAAATCCTGGTTATGATTACAATGATCTGTCATTCTGCATCGACAAGTATCAGGAGAACTAAGGATACCTTTCATGCCACCGCATGACAGAAAGGTTTACCGGAAGAGTGGGTTTGCCCTGCGCAGACCCACTTTCTTCAAATTCGACAAAATATGTACGCAATGACTTTTTGATATAAGGGGAAAGTATCATGAAAAATAAATGGGAAGATTCTTTGTCTGCATTATCAGTGGGTCAGCAGTTTGCGCAGAAGGTCAAAGATGACGCAAGAAAAGATAAGATAAGAAGATATGCGCCGCTGATCCTGCTGATTGTCATGACAATCATAGGGGCAATTTCCCAGAAAAACTTTTTTTCGTGGGGAAATATCGTCAACATTATGTACCAGATGTCCATCCCGCTTGTCATCTCCACCGGTTTGATGTATGTCCTTCTTTTAGGAAGCATTGACCTTTCCATTGAGGGCGTTATGGGGTTTGCCGGATCCTTTGTGGCATTTCTGGTAATCAACAATTCAAACGATAATGATTTCGGCATACTGGGCATTCTCCTGGTGGTTCTGATCAGCACAGCTGTCGGCGCTCTGACAGGCTTCCTCCATGTACGGGCCAGAATCGCCACTTTTATCGTCAGCTATGCCATGGGATGTATTATGACCGGCGCCGCAGTGCTGGTTTACCGCGGAACGCCGATCCAGGTAAAAGACGAGCTTTTTAACGTACTGTCTCAGGGAATGTTCCTGGGAATTCCTTATCTTACGCTGATCGCCTTTGCTATTTTCATTATCGGCGCCCTGATTCTGAATTATACCGCATTCGGAAGAGCCGTCTACGCAATCGGCGACAATGAGACGGCGGCAGCCTCCACAGGCATCAATATCGGCCTGACCAAGATCAAGGTCTTTGCCCTCTGCGGATGTACGGCAGGTCTGGCTGGCATCCTGCAATGCATCCGCCTGAAATTAGGCCAGGCCAGCCTCGGCACAAACCAGATGTTCCCGGTGGTAACCGCTATCGTAATCGGCGGCGGCTCCCTGTCCGGCGGCAAGGGCGGCGCTCTGTCCGCATTCGTGGGCGTTCTGATCTACACGGAGCTGGTAAACTGGCTGACTCTGATGGGCGTGGACCCTTACGTGAGAAAGGTGATCCAGGGCGTTATCATCATTATCGCAGTGACTCTGACAATCAGCCGCAGCCGCAAGACCATATCAAAATAGGGGGTGGACTTATGGGTGAATTATTATTTGAGGCAAAAGGCGTCGGTAAAACATACGGAGCCAATACGGTCCTCCACGATATTGACATGCAGATCTACGGCGGCGAGGTCATTGGGCTGATCGGCGAGAACGGCGCAGGCAAGTCCACTCTGATGAAACTGATCAGCGGCGTGGAAAAAAGCTCTATGGGCGAAATGTTTTTTATGGGAAAACCCTATTCCGCCAGCTCGATCCTGGATGCCAACCACCAGGGCATCGGCATGGTATTTCAGGAACAATCTCTGGTGGGAAGTCTGACCATCGCCCAGAACATTTATTTGGGACGTGAAAAAAAATATTCCACCTGCGGTTTTGTAAACTGGAACAAAATGAACCAGGATGCCAGGAAAGCGCTGGAACGAATCGATATGGATATCGACCCCTCCAAAAAAGTACGGGACATCGACTTTGCCGCCCGGCAGATGGTGGAAATCGCCAAGGTGCTGGACGTGGTTACGGAAGCGGCCAACGGCCATGCCATCATTTTACTGGATGAGCCTACCACAGTCCTGTCTGATGAGGAAATCCGAAAGTTATTCGTACAGGTCAGAAATATGAAGGAGCAGGGCAATGCCGTGATCTTTATCTCCCACCGTCTGGACGAGGTATTGGAGATCACAGATCGAATCTACGTGTTCAAGGACGGCGAGGAAACGGCCGTTATGCAGACCGAGGGTGCCGACGTAAACCTGCTGTATGAGAAGATGATCGGCAGAAGCACCACCGGTGAATTTTATGTGGAACACAAACAGACCGTTCCTTCCGATGAAGTGATCCTGGAAGTCAACGACTTAAGTCTCTTCGGCGCTTTTAACCATGTCAGCTTTGAGCTGAAACGGGGAGAGGTTCTGGGACTGTGCGGTGTGGAAGGTTCCGGAAAAGAGGACGTGTGCGCCGTACTGGTAGGAGATGCGGCTCCCACGGCGGGAACCATCAAAATCAGGGGAAAGGAGTGTACCTTTGCCAATCCCTATCAGGCCAGAAAAAAGGGCATCCTCTCGGTTCCCAAGGAACGACGCGACGAGGGCATGATCGGCATTCTCTCCATCGAGGACAATATCATTGTCTCCCACATGGATTCCCTCTCCAACCACAGCTTCCTGTCAGCCAAAAAGACACGCCGGATCGCACAGGAATGGGTCGAGAAAGCCGGCGTTAAATGCGTCTCCATCAATGACAGAATTAACCAGTTATCCGGCGGAAACGCACAGAAGGTGATCTTTGCCAGGGCCCTTGAAAGCGGCTGCGAAGTGCTGATTCTGAATCACCCCACCCGCGGGGTTGACGTAGGCTCGAAGGAAGAAATCTATGATCTTGTCAGGGATATGACCGCCGCAGGCAATTCCATCATTCTGCTGGGCGATACGCTGGATGAATGCATCGGACTTTCCAGCAGAATTATCGTTCTGCGGGATGGCCTCGTCACAGGAATGTTCGACTGCCCGGTGGGAGACAAACCGCTTCAGCTGGACATTGTTCAGAAAATGATGTAGGAGGAAACATATCATGGCTAATAGTAAGAAAAGCTTTCATATATCTGACTTCTCTAAATACATGTGCCTCGTAAGCATCGTGCTGGTATTTGGCGTGTTCAGCGTGATCATACCGAATTTTATGACCCCTTACAGCCTCCAGAACATGATGACCGAAGCGGCGCCCCTCCTGCTGATGGCAGGCGGTATGTCTTTTATCATTTATACGGGCGGAATCGACCTGGGCGCCGGGGCGATGGTATCCTGCACCTGTGTGCTCAGCGGCGTTTACGTGGCCCAGTTTGGCAATGCCATTATTCCGATTATGCTGGCGGCAGGCATCCTGATGGGTCTGACCAACGGACTCCTGGTCACAAAGCTGAAACTTCCGTCCTTTATCGTAACTCTGTGTACGATGAATTTCTGGTCCTACATCGCCCTGAATCTCTGCCCCAACGGCTCGGAAATCATACCGATGGACAAACGGTTCATGGTTCAGTGGGCTACCCAGAAAGTACTGGGCATCCCGATCATGTTTTTCATCGCCCTGGCCGGCGTTGCGGTGCTGTATATTTTCCAGCAGTATACCGTATACGGCAAGGCTATTTACGGCGTAGGGGCTAACGTGAGCGCCACCAGACTGGCCGGCGTAAATACAGATATGGCTCAGATTTCCGCATTTGTGATCAGCGGCGCATGCAGCGCCCTGGCCGGCGCTCTCTATGCTTACAAATTGAAATCTGCCGTTCCCACCGTAGGCGACGCCCTGACGCTGACCGCCATCGCATCGGTAGCCCTGGGCGGCACGTCTATGGCCGGCGGCCGTGGAAGCGTCTTGAGGACTGCTCTGGGCGTTGTCACCATCACCGGCGTAACGTCAGGATTGAATATGATGGGCGTAGATCCGCTGTGGAAAGATATTGTAATCGGCGTTATTCTGATTATCGCCGTATGTCTGAATACAGATACCAGGGGAAGAGATTTGATTGTGAAATAAATGGAAACTGTTTCAGGTTTACAAAGATGCACAGATTGTTCGTAATGGGAGATTAATATAACATGAATCAAGAAGAAATTTTAAGCCACGTAGACCATACCCTGCTGACACAGACCGCCACCTGGGAGGAAATCCGCCAGATCTGCGACGACGGAATCCGCTATAAAACGGCATCTGTCTGCATTCCGCCCAGCTATGTAAAGCAGGCAAAAGAATATGTGAGAGACAATGTGACCGTTTGCACGGTAATCGGATTTCCCAACGGATACATGACAACGGCCGCAAAGGAATTTGAGACAAAATATGCGCTGGCTGACGGCGCGGACGAGATCGATATGGTGATTAACATCGGATGGGTGAAAGATGGGAAGTTTGACCTAGTCGAAGAAGAAATCCGTACATTGAAAGCTGCCTGTGGCAGCAATATCCTGAAAGTTATCATCGAAACCTGTTTGCTGACAGACGAGGAAAAAATCAAACTTTGCCATGCGGTCACCACCGCAGGCGCAGATTATATCAAAACTTCCACCGGCTTCTCCACGGCAGGCGCCACTTTCGAGGATATTAAACTGTTCTCGGAGCATATCGGTAAAAACGTGAAGATGAAAGCCGCCGGCGGCATCTCCTCTATGGCAGACGCTGAAAAATTCCTTGCGCTTGGCGCAGATCGTCTGGGAACCAGCCGGATCGTGAAGCTGGTAAAGCAGGAACAGGCTGACAGCGGGTATTGATATTGCGTAATGAAGCATTGTTAGTTTATACTGAATCGAAAGCGGTATTACATCCTTAAAATCAGGGTGTTATGCCGCTTTTTACTTCAAAAAAACTCCGCAGGAAAACCTGCGGAGTCCGAACTCTAAATCCATATATAACATTTGATTAACGCTTGCTGAACTGAGGCGCGCGTCTGGCTGCCTTCAAGCCGTATTTCTTTCTCTCCTTCATACGAGGGTCACGGGTAAGATAGCCGGCTTTCTTTAAAATAGGACGATACTCACCATCCGCCTGCAGCAGCGCTCTGGCGATACCGTGGCGAACAGCGCCTGCCTGGCCGGTAAAACCGCCGCCATGCACGTTCACCAGTACGTCGAACTTATCCAATGTCTCGGTAGCGGCCAAAGGCTGACGAACCACAACCTTCAATGTCTCAAGGCCGAAATATTCGTCGATGCTTCTTTTATTAATCGTGATATTACCGGTTCCCGGTACCAAATATACTCTGGCAATACTCTTTTTTCTTCTTCCTGTTCCGTAAAATTTTGCGTTAGCCACTGTAATTTCCTCCTTTCAGACCTTTCTTAAAAATTCAATGCTTCCGGCTTCTGTGCTGCATGTCCATGCTCAGGACCGGCATATACATGAAGCTTCTTGATCATTGCTCTTCCTAAAGGTCCTTTGGGAAGCATTCCCTTTACTGCCAGTTCGATCACACGCTCCGGCTTCTTTGCCATCATATCCTTTAAAGTAGTCTCTCTCATACCGCCTACATATGCGGAGTGGTTGTAATAAACCTTCTGTTCCAGTTTCTTTCCCGTCACTTTAATCTTATCGGCATTTACGATGATCACGAAGTCACCGGTATCCATATGAGGCGTAAAAATAGGTTTGTTCTTTCCTCTCAAAACCTTTGCTACTTCAGAGGCCAGACGACCTAATGTATGTCCGGTAGCATCAACTACATACCATTTTCTCTCGATTGTCGATGGACTAGCCATAAAACTTTTCATTGGTTGAATCCTCCTTGCACCAATTCTAAACACGCACAGTTTTATATGAATACGTTCTAAAACGCCACACCGGGGCTTTGGATCAGCATTTTTTCAATATTCACAGCCTTTATATTATATTACACGAACCGGGGTGTGTCAATGGTTTCCCGGCATTTTCTCAAGGTTTTCAGCAAAGTTATCCGCCGGTCAGGCAGCCAACGGGTCAGTCATACCGGCCCTATCAGAACGTATGGCAGAACCATTGCCGGTCTTCCGACCCACCTTCCGGAAAATATGGCTCCGGAAAATCCTTCCTCAGTGCCGGCGGAAGATCTTCCGTTTCCTGCTTTTTCAGCTGATATTCTTTTGTTAAACCGCCTGCCCATCCAGGGCTCTCCAGCCTGCCGGCCCGGTCGCAGATCCATACCCGTCCGGCACCGTCACGCATCGTTTTCTTTATGAGCCTTACCACATTTCTCTCAAAATCCCTCTCATGACAATGCGCGATATAAATATAAGACTCACCGGACCGAAGAATCTCTTTCTGCCAGATTCCATAAGCCCATTCTTTTTCCCGGACAACCAGACAGTCCTCAAGTCCTTTCTCATACGCAATCTCCATCAGCGTCAGCCCTCTGGCCGGAGCGGTCTGGGACGCCGCCCGACGGTCTCTCGCAACGAGTATTTCCTCCACATGAGAAGGCGGAATCGCTCCGATTCCCACCTGAATCAGCGTTCCCGCAATAATTCTTACCATATTATAAAGAAAGCCGTCCCCCCTGATGCGCAGGGTAATTTCATTTCCTTCCTTAAGCACCTCCAAACCATAAATCTTTCGAATCGTTTCCTCCGCCTGGCTGCCGGAAGAAGCAAAGCTTCGGAAATCATGCTCTCCGACCAGGCAGACAGCCCCTTCCCGCATCTTTTCCACATCCAGCGGCAGAAATACGAAATAATCGTACAGCCGCTTCACCGGATTCTCAAACCGGTGATTCCAGATTCTGTATTCATAGGTTTTCACACAGTTAGCCCTTCTGGGATGAAAATTCCGGAAGACTTCCTCAGCGCTCTGAATCCTGATATCCGCCGGCAGCCTGCCGTTTAAAGCGTAAGACAGCTTTTCCGGCTGAATTCTTGTCTCTGTGTCAAAGACTGCCACATTGCCCATCGCATGGACGCCGGAATCCGTGCGGCTAGCTCCAATCACCTGAATCCTCTCGCCTGTCAGCGCTGTGATTGCTTCGTTCAGCCGCTGTTCCACAGTCACGCCGTTTTTCTGCAGCTGCCAGCCGCAGTAATTCGTCCCGTCATAAGCTACTGTTAATTTTATTCGTTTCATCACTTCATCTCTCTGACACACACCCTGCCATCATATCCTGATTTGTTCCCTGACGCGACAGATCTCGCGATTTCAAAGCTTACTACAGCAATACCCTCGCAACAATAATCAGCCCCAGATAGCAGGCCGCCGCACCGTAGGTCACAAAATCCCGCCGCTCATAGCGAAGGGGCTTCATCTTTGTCCTCCCCTCGCCGCCGTGATAGCACCGGGCCTCCATAGCCATAGCCAGATCGGTAGCCCGGCGGAATGCCGAGATAAACAGCGGCACCAGCAAAGGAATCAGGTTTTTCGCCCGCTGAATCAGATTCCCTTCTTCAAAATCGGCTCCTCTGGCCATCTGCGCCTTCATAATCTTATCCGTTTCTTCCACCAGAATCGGAATAAACCGAAGGGCGATAGACATCATCATGGAAATCTCATGAATCGGAAAATGCACTTTCCGCAAGAATCCCAGACTTTTTTCCAGCCCGTCCGTCAGCTGATTGGGCGTTGTAGTATAAGTCATCATGGAAGATCCGATAATCAGAAAAATCAGACGGATCCCCATATAGAACGCCAGACTCAGCCCCTCTTTCGTAATCCTGAAAATCCAGATACGGACCAGCACCTCGCCGGGCGTCAGCAACAAATTAAAAATCACACTGAAAATCAGCAAAAAAATAATCGGTTTCAGGCCCCTAACAATAAAAGAAAAAGGCACGTTAGAAACACGGATATACAATGCCAGAAAGAAGGCGGCGATCAGATATCCCACCGGTCCTTTGGCAAAAAAAAGCGAAAATACATACAGCAGCGTAACAGCAAGCTTTACCCGTGGGTCCAGTTTATGAATGGGCGATTCCACCGGATAATACTGGCCCAAAGTAATACTTCTCATTTTCTCGGTTTTCCTCCTGTTTTTCCTTATCTTCCAAGCGCCCTTAAAATCGATGCTTTCGCTTCCTCGATTGTGGTAGCATTCTCGTCCACATCGAACCCTTTATCTTTCAAATCATGCATCAGGTAAGTCACCTGCGGCGCCGCCAGACCGATTTCTTCCAGTTCTATATAATGGCTGAACACCTCTCTGACACTGCCGTCGAAGGCTGCTTCCCCATGGTTCATCACAATAATGCGGTCCACGTATTTGGCCACGTCTTCCATGCTGTGGGACACCAGTACCACTGTGATCTGCCGCTCCTTCTGCAGATAGGCCACCTGATCCAGAATATCATCTCTGCCCTTGGGGTCCAGCCCTGCGGTCGGCTCATCCAGAATCAGCACCTCCGGCTTCATCGCCAGTACGCCGGCAATCGCCACGCGGCGTTTCTCTCCACCTGACAGCTCAAAAGGAGATTTCTCATAATAGTTTTCGCTCAGCCCCACCAGACGAAGAGACTCCTCCGCCCGACGTTTGATTTCTTCCTGATTAAGACCCAGATTTTTAGGGCCGAAACAGACATCTGTAAACACATCCACTTCAAAAAGCTGGTGTTCCGGATACTGAAATACCAGCCCCACCTTACTGCGCAGCTCCTTCATGCGGAAACCCTCCGCATAAATATTCTGATCCCCATACCATATTTCACCGGAGGTCGCCCGAATCAGGCCGTTCAAATGCTGGATCAGCGTAGATTTTCCCGAACCGGTATGTCCGATCAGTCCGATAAACTGTCCGTCAGGAATCTCCAGATTCACGTTTTTCAGCGCATGGGCTTCCATCGCCGTCCCCTGATTATAACAATAGCTTATATCTTTCAGCGTAATCGACATAATGCCTCCACCATCTCTTCTATCGTTAAAATGTCCGCCGGCAGCTCCAGCCCTTCTTTGCGCAGTTCAAAAGCCAGTTCTGTCATCTGGGGCACATCCAGCCGGTATTTCTTCAACCGGTCCACCTGAGAAAATATTTCCTTCGGTTTCCCCTCCATCACCACTTTTCCGTCATCCATCACAATAATCCGGTCGGCGCTGATGGCCTCCTCCATATAATGTGTAATCAGAATTACCGTGATATTTTCTTTTTCATTCAGTTCCCGCACAGTCCGGATCACTTCCTTCCGGCCGTTGGGATCCAGCATGGCGGTAGGCTCGTCCAGGATAATGCATTTGGGACGCATCGCCATCACACCTGCAATGGCCACGCGCTGCTTCTGCCCGCCGGACAGCCGGTTGGGAGAAAAACTGCGGTAAGCCGTCATCCCGACGGCTCTCAGGCTTTCATCCACCCTCTCCCATATCTTTCTGGTTTCCACCCCCATATTCTCAGGGCCGAATCCCACGTCTTCTTCCACAATACTTGCTACAATCTGATTATCCGGATTCTGAAACACCATGCCTGCCGTCTGGCGAATCTTCCAGAGCGCCCTCTCATCTTTTGTATCGTCCTCGCCTACCCAAATCGTTCCGTCAGTGGGCAGCAAAAGAGCATTCATATGTTTGGCCAGAGTAGATTTTCCCGAACCGTTATGCCCCAGAATAGCCACAAACTCACCGGCTTCTATATCTATGTCCACAGTATCGACCGCCCGGTTGATTTCGGTCACCTTGTTTTCCTCGTCGCGCTGAATATATTCATAAACCAGCTTTGCAGTCTTTATGATTCCCATCGTTTTCCCGATTCCTCCAGAGCAGAAGTCCGGCCGATCACGGAGAATATTCCCCGTCAGATCACCACAAAACGCCCTTTATCGCATCGCATTATAATCATATATCATATCTTCGATTTATTATTTTACTGGATTATCTTATTTTATGCAAGAAAAATATGTGTTAAATCCCTTTGTTTTTTATAATATAAAAAGCCGAATACCCCGCAGCATTCCATGGAGTACTCAGCTTTTTCACATTACACAATAATTCTTAAATTCTTATACTAATTCAATCTGCACCATCATCGCGGCGTCGCCTTTTCTCGGCCCGATCTTCACGATTCTGGTATAACCACCTTGGCGGGTGGTATATTTGGGCGCGATCTCCTCGAACAGCTTCTTCGGCATATCGACTTGCTTCGTCCCCCTCTTTCTGCCTGCAAGAGCTGTGGGAACCTCTTTTACGGGATAAAGTACCTGAAGCATTTTTCTTCTGGCATGCAGTCTGGAAGGTTTGTCTTTTTTGATCTCCTTCTGCACTTCGTCATACAGAGTCACTTTCTTACCATCCACAACCTCTTTTACTCTCTTACCGTCTTTATCCTTGCGGGGCGTTTTTGCCGTCACGGTAACGGTCTCGTAATTATCCACCTCTTTCACGGCCATCGCGATCAGACCTTCGGCAATCTTGCGAATTTCCTTTGCCTTTGACTCAGTGGTCACGATCTTTCCATGGTATAAAAGACTGGTCACCTGACTCCTGAGCAGCGCTTTTCTCTGGTCAGATGTTCTTCCTAATTTTCGATATCCTGCCATGATTTCCTCCATTTGTGGAACGCACTGCCATGCGCATCGGGCTTACTGACAGGCGGCCGGCGTATCGGGTACATATCCTTAAACTGAACCCTGCAGCGCTGGCAATTTCCATAAATATCCTATTATAATCTCATCGAATTTTTCCCAAAAGATTTCCGGGCTTATTCTTCGCTGGGATTCAGCTCCAGACCCAGCTCCTTTAATTTCGCAAGTACTTCCTCCAGAGACTTCCGTCCCAGGTTTCTGACTTTCATCATATCCTCCGAAGTTCTGTTGCACAGCTCCTCCACGGTATTGATCCCGGCCCGTTTCAGGCAGTTGTAGGAACGCACGGACAACTCCAGCTCGTCGATGTTCATCTCCAGTACTTTTTCTTTCTCATTATCCTCTTTCTCCACCATAACCTCAGCGGTCTTGGCATTCTCGGAAAGATCGATAAACAGATTCAAATGCTCGCTCAGAACCTTTGCCGCAAGGCTCACTGCCTCGTCAGGCGCCAATGTGCCGTTCGTAAACACATCAAGGGTCAGTTTATCATAATCTGTAATCTGGCCGACACGGGTATTCTCAACTTTCAGATTCACACGCTCTACCGGCGTATAGATGGAATCTACTGCAATGACACCGATCGGAAGCTCTTCATCTTTATTGCGCTCCGCACTGACATAGCCTCTTCCATTTGTGATCGTAAGCTCCATGTACAGTTTACAGTCGGGTCCGCCGCTTAAGGTAGCGATCGCCAGATCCTTATTCAGAATCTCGGTATCGGAATCCACCTGAATATCGCCGGCTGTCACAACGCCCTCGCCCTCGAACTCAATGTAAGCCACCTTGACTTCGTTGCTGTCACTGTTGTTTTTAATCGCCAGATCCTTGATATTCAGGATAATCTCGGTCACATCTTCCTTCACGCCGGGAATCGGACTGAACTCATGCAGAACGCCGTCGATCTTCACCTGGCTCACGGCTGAACCAGGCAGAGAGGACAGCATAATCCTTCTCAGGGAATTCCCAAGGGTCGTACCGTAGCCCCGCTCCAGCGGCTCCACTACAAATTTTCCATACTTTTTGTCATCTGAGATTTCAACAATCTCAATATTAGGTTTTTCAAAATCGAACACTCTATTAAGACCCTCCTTTTGAGTTATGACTGAGGGATGCCCTATGTCGCTAAGCCATACGAATCAGAAACAGATTAACTAACATTTTACTTGGAGTACAGCTCGACGATCAGCATCTCATCAACGGGTACGTCAATCACTTCTCTGGTAGGTAATTCTTTAACAGTCACCGTTAAAGCTTCTGCATTCGGATCTAACCATTCGGGAACGAGTCTTCCGCCTGTCACTTCCAGGATATCCTTATATCTCTGGGAATCTCTGTTTTTCTCCTTCACCTCAATCACGTCGCCTGCTTTAATCAGGTAAGAGGGAATGTTTACGCACTTTCCGTTTACCAGCACATGACGATGATCGACGATCTGTCTTGCTTCTCTTCTGGTACGGGCAAAACCGGCGCGGAACATTACGTTATCCAGCCTTCTCTCCAGGAGGATCATCAGGTTCTCGCCTACCTGGCCCTTCTGCTGCTTTGCCTTTTTATAATAATTTCTGAAGGGTTTTTCCAATACACCATAAATGAACTTTGCTTTCTGCTTCTCCCTTAACTGGAGACCATACTCGCTTACTTTTCTGTTGGCTCTTCTTAATTCTCTCTTTGATTTTTTATCAATCCCTAAATACATAGGCTCAAGACCAAGAGATCTGCATCTTTTAAGAACTGGAACTCTATTTACTGCCACTTTTCATTTCCTCCTAAATTAAACTCTTCTGCGTTTGGGCGGACGACAACCATTGTGGGGTACCGGCGTCACGTCTCTGATACTGGTAACTTCCAGACCACAGGCCTGCAGGGCGCGGATCGCGGCCTCTCTGCCTGAACCGGGTCCCTTTACCATAACGTCAACGGATTTCAAACCATGTACCAAAGCTGCTTTTGTCGCAGTTTCTGCCGCCATCTGAGCAGCATAGGGAGTAGATTTCCTTGAACCTCTAAATCCCAGACCGCCCGCACTCGCCCATGAAAGAGCATTCCCCTGAGTATCCGTCAGGGTCACGATTGTATTGTTAAAAGAAGACTGAATGTGCGCTTGTCCGCGTTCAACGTTTTTCTTAACACGCTTTTTTGTCACTTTCTTTGCTGACACTTTCTTCGCCATTTAAACTAACCTTTCCCTAGAGGGTTCCTTTCTAAATAGTAACTATCCAAATAACCATGCAGACCTGTGGTTTTCACAGTCTCCCGCATACCGTCTGCCTTTCATCCTGCCGCGGATGAAAACGGGGCCTGTGAGCCATCCGGCCATCGCCCGTAAGAACGAAATCGAAACAATCGGATTATTTCTTCTTGTTCGCTACCGTCTTCTTCGGGCCCTTTCTCGTTCTTGCGTTTGTCTTGGTCTTTTGTCCGCGTACGGGAAGTCCTTTTCTGTGGCGGATTCCCCTGTAGCAGCCGATTTCCTGAAGCCGCTTGATATTCAGAGCGATCTCTCTTCTCAGATCACCTTCCACCAGTACGTGGTCGTTCTCCAAAGCCGTAGTGATTCTCTTAACTTCTTCGTCAGTCAGATCTCTGACGCGGGTATCAGGATTTACATTTGCTTCGGCAAGAATACGGTTCGATGTCGCACGGCCGACGCCATAAATATAGGTCAAGCCGATTTCAACACGTTTTTCTCTTGGTAAATCAACACCTGAAATACGAGCCATGTGTGTATTGCACCTCCATAGTAATATTCTTTTTTATGGTATAGGGGTGAGCTAAGTGCTCACAGTCTCTCAGGCGTATGGATCATACGCCTTAAACGCAGAAAAACGAGCATACGCAGCCCGTCAATTCCCATTGACGCCTGAAATGTTGTGCGTACACTTTCTTTTCGTGATTTTTGAATTGGAATTTCATTTTGCGTGATTCCGTCAATTTTTGTAAGAAATAAATATATAACTCTTAATCAGCAAGAACAACTGGTCCAGGCGGTTCCTGGTAGTCCCTGCTGCAGCCGCCTTAAAAAGCTACACTTATTACCCCTGTCTCTGCTTATGCTTGGGGTTCTCGCAGATCACTCTGATACTGCCTTTTCTCTTGATGATCTTACATTTCTCACAGATCGGCTTTACGGATGCTCTGACCTTCACAGTAATTCACTCCTTTCCAAAAGTCTGCCATTCATTATAGCATTTTGCCAATAATAATGCAAGAGACTTTTTCCTTTTTTCCAGTTTTTCCGGGTTTTTCATAGCTTTATATACCCGGGCGGCCGGTCCCGCTCATGGATATTACCTATTTATCTCTCCAGATAATCCGTCCTTTGGACAGATCATAAGGCGAAAGTTCCAAAGTCACCTTATCGCCGGGCAGAATCCGGATATAGTTCATACGGAGCTTCCCGCTGATATGGGCTAACACCTGATGTCCGTTTTCCAGTTCCACCTGGAACATGGCATTGGGCAGTTTCTCTATGACCCTGCCTTCGATTTCAATCACGTCGGCTTTTGACATGGTTCATGACCTCCTGTACAACTTAATTGCATATTTGATATCCTCATTCCGAAACGGGCTGTCTTTGAAAAGCTTCATGCTCCCTTCCCTGACCGCATCCGGATGACAGATGGGATACAGATGTATCTTTTTCTTCCGCTTGGGCTTTTCCACGGTACGCCTCTTTCCGTCGGCTATCCATACATATTCGCCCTGCTGTCCTATTATCACAAAAATATCGTCTTTATCATGGCCGGCTTTTGACCTTGCCAGACTTCCTGTCTCAAAGGGCTGCATGCATTTCACCTCATGGATAAAATTTCGGGGTCTCCGTCCGTGATCAGTATGGTGTTCTCATAATGAGCGGACAGAGAACCGTCTGCAGTTACCACGGTCCACTGATCTTCCAGCCACTCCACGTCCCGCTTTCCCATATTGATCATCGGCTCCACCGCCAGCGTCATTCCGGGGATCAGACGGATGCCTTTGCGCCTCTGCCTGAAGTTTGGCACCTCCGGTCCCTCATGTACGCTGGTGCCGATACCGTGGCCAACCAGCTCCCTGACCACACCGTAGCGATAGCGGTCCGCACAGGCGTTGACCGCGGCGGAAATCTGATGCAGGTAGTTTCCTGCCCTGGCATACCGGATTCCCTCAAAGAAGCACTGACGGGTTACGTCGATCAGCTGCCTGGCCTCAGAGCTTATCTCCCCCACCGCCAGCGTCCTGGCGGCGTCGGAATGGTAGCCCTGATAACATACGCCGGCATCCAGGCTGACGATATCCCCTTCCCGGAGCTTATGCTTTTTACTGGGAATCCCGTGAACCACCTCGTTATTGACGGAAACGCAGATGGCCGCGGGATATCCGTTATAATTCAGAAAAGAGGGTGTACAGCCAAAATCCCGGATTACCTGTTCTCCCACCCGATTGATATCCATGGTGGACATGCCTGGCCTCAATGCCTTTGCCATTTCGTCATGAACCACAGCCAGAATTTTTCCGGCTTCTCTCATCAGTTCAATTTCCCGGGCTGATTTGATTGTCACCGCCATAGGTTATTCTCCCAGCACCTTCACGATATCGGCAAACACCTTTTCCATCTCCTGAGTGCCGTCTACTTCATGCAGCACATTTTTATCGCCGTAGAACTGAATCAGCGGCTTTGTCTGCGCATGGTAAACGGAAAGACGGTTTTTCACGGTTTCCGGCTTGTCGTCGTCCCTGAGCGCCAGTTCTCCGCCGCAGCGGTCGCAGATTCCCTCCACCTTTGTGGGAATATGTACGATATGATAAGTGGCGCCGCAAGCCGGGCAGGCTCTCCTGCCGCTCATTCTTGCCACGATATTCTCATCGGGAACCTCTACGTTGATTGCAAAATCCACGGCATCATTCCGCCCGGACAATGCTTTTTCCAGACATTCCGCCTGTGGAATCGTCCTCGGAAATCCGTCCAATACATAGCCGTTCGCGCAGTCCGCCTGGCTGATCCGGTCCATTAAAAGATCTACGGTCAGTTCGTCAGGCACCAGCTGTCCGGCATCAATATAGGTTTTTGCTTTTTTCCCCAGTTCAGTGCCGTTTTTGATATTGGCCCTGAAAATATCACCGGTGGAAACATGGGGAATCTGGTACTTATCCGCAATTTTCTTCGCCTGTGTCCCTTTGCCGGCCCCAGGCGCACCCAGCATAATAATCTTCATACGTTCTTCTCCTGTTAAGTATTGCCATTTTATGGAGCTTCAATACATGCCGTATTGATTAAGACCATATACATGCTTAGGCGATTATGAAATCATAATCGCCTCGCACATATAAACAATCGCCTTGTCAGCATTAATAATTGATAAACAGCCCTTCCGTACGCACATCCTTGTAGCTTCTCTGCTGCATCATCGTTTCCACCTGTTTCAAGGTTTCCAGGATTACGCCTACGATAATGATCAGAGAGGTTCCCATAAAGGAAAGCCGGCTTACGTTAAAGATGCCTGAGAAAAAGATTGGAATCAGCGCGATGATCATCAGGCCGACTGCGCCGATAAAAATAATATAATTCAGGATCTTTGCCAGATAGTCCGAGGTGGGCTTTCCGGGACGGATGCCGGGGATAAAACTGCCCTGCCGCTTCATCGTATCCGCGATCTCGATTGGGTTAAAAGTGATGGACGTATAGAAATACGCAAACACGACGATCAGAACACAGTAAATCACCAGTCCAATCGAATAAACGGGCGCATCGGGACGGCACCAGTTTGACGAATTCAGCGCGAGCAGAATCTTGCCGCCGACCGTCGAGTAATCCACATTGAAAAACTGAGCGATCATGCCGGGTGTCGTCATCAGAGAAGATGCAAAAATCACCGGGATTACGCCGCCCGTGTTTACTTTTAAAACCAACGGCTTGTTATAGGAACGCCCCGCCGCCATCATACGGTTCGACATCTTCGCGGAATTCTGAATCGGGATTCTTCTCTCGCCATCCTGCAGAAGCACTGTGAACGCCAGCATGGCAAACAATACGGCCACGATAATCACAATCGCCAGCACCTTCATGGCCACGTCAGCATTTGCGATAAATCTTTCGTACAACGTGACAAAATCATCAGGCAGACCGGAAATGATATTGATCAGCAGGACCATGGAGATACCGTTTCCCACACCCTTTTCCGTGATCCGCTCGCCCAGCCACATTAGCAGGCCGGCGCCGGTGGTCATGGCCGCCACGGCCACTAAAACGGTGTACCAGGTATATACGGGAAGCAGTCCCTGGGCGCCCAGACCGATGGACATGGCGCTTCCCTCTATGATGGCCAGCACAATCGTCAGCCATCTGGTGATCATCGTGATTTTCTTCCGCCCGTCCTCGCCGTCCTTCTGCATCTCCTCCAGTTTCGGAATCGCGATGGTCAAAAGCTGCATCACGATGGAAGAGGTGATATAAGGGCTGATATTCAATGCAAAAATGGACATGTTCATCAGAGAACCGCCCGTTATCGCATCGAAAAAGTTAAAGGCATCGCCAGTCTGCGCCTGAAGCAGACTGGCAATATAGGTAGTATTCACACCAGGAACCGGAATCTGACATCCGATTCTGATCACGACCAAAATGAAAAACACGAATAAGATTCTGTCCCGTATCTCCCGGATCTGAAATGCCCTTTTCAGTGTTTTAATCATATTAGATCACCTCGCAGGTTCCACCTACAGCTTCAATTTTGGTCTTTGCTCCCTCGCTGAAAGCATCCACCTTCACATTTAATTTCTTGGTCAGCTCGCCGTTTCCAAGAATTTTTACGCCGTCGCGGGGATTCTTCACCACGCCGTTCTCTACCAGCGCAGCTACCGTTACCTCTGCGCCGTCCTCAAACCGCTCCAGAGCGGACACGTTGATTCCCACGATCACCTTGGAATTTCTGTTCGTAAAGCCTCTCTTGGGAATTCTTCTGTATAAGGGCATCTGACCGCCTTCGAATCCGGGTCTGGTAGCGCCGGAACGTGCCTTCTGTCCCTTATGGCCCTTACCTGCCGTTTTACCGTTTCCTGAACCGTGTCCACGGCCCCTTCTGAAATCATCACTCTGCCTGGAACCTTCCGCAGGATGTAAATTCGATAAATCCATTCTCCGCACCTCCTTTACTCGATATTAGATTTCTTCTACCTTTACCAAATGCTTCACATGCCAGATCATGCCTCTTACGGCATCATTGTCCGGCAGCTCAACTGTCTTGTTCAGTTTTCTGAGGCCAAGGGCTTCGACAGTTTTTTTCTGCTTCGGCACGGCGCCGATCGGAGATTTCACCAATGTGACTTTTAATTTATCTGCCATTTTTTGTTTCCCTCCAGTTTAGCCAATTAATTCATCTACGGATTTCCCTCTGTTCTTCGCAACTTCCTCGGGAACCTTCAGCGCGGCCAGGCCGGCCAGCGTTGCCATTACAACGTTCTGCTTATTGTTAGAGCCCAGGGATTTCGTACGGATGTTTTTAATACCTGCCAGCTCCACAACGGCACGCACAGGGCCGCCCGCGATTACGCCGGTACCAGCGGAAGCTTTTTTCAAAAGAACGTGCGCGCTTCCGAACTTGCCCAGGAAATCATGAGGGATACTGTTATTCTCATCGGTGGGAACCGTAATCAGTCTCTTTGCGGCGTCCTCTTTTCCCTTGCGGATGGCCTCGGGAATTTCAGCGGCTTTTCCGATTCCGGCGCCTACATGTCCGTTTCCGTCGCCCACAACCACTAAAGCTGAAAATCTGAAATTACGACCGCCCTTTACTACTTTTGTAACACGTTTGATCGCAACGACCTTTTCTGTCAATTCAAGCTGGCTGGCATCAACAATTGTACGTTTCATGTGTTCTCCTCCTTGATTAGAATTCCAGACCAGCTTCTCTTGCTGCATCTGCCAGTGCTTTCACCTTACCATGATATATGAAGCCGCCTCTGTCAAAAACAACCGTCGTGATACCTTTTTCCAGCGCTTTCTTTGCGATCACGGTACCGAGATAAGATGCCGCCTCCACATTGTTGGTCTTCTGAAGCTCCGCCTTTACGTCCTTCTGAAGTGTAGATGCGGAAACCAGGGTATTCTGGGCATCGTCGTCAATAATCTGCACATACATATGATTATTGCTTCTGAACACAGCCAGACGAGGTCTCTCGGCAGTACCGGCGAAACGATTACGAATTCTATTGTGTTTTTTCACACGAACCTTGCTTCTTGCTTCTTTCCTAATCATTCTAAGTTCACCCTCCTAATTATTTCTTACCTGTCTTACCGACTTTACGTCTGATCACTTCGTCAGCATACTTAATACCTTTTCCCTTATAAGGCTCAGGGCGTCTCTTGTCTCTGATTTCAGCAGCATATTGGCCTACTTTTTCTTTATCGATACCTTTTACGATAATCTTATTCTGTCCGTCTACCACAGCTTCAAGTCCGTCAGGGTCCGTCATCTCGACAGGGTGAGAATAACCGAGGGAAAGAACCAGTTTTTTACCTTGCTTTGCGGCTCTGTAACCAACGCCGTTGATCTCAAGAACCTTCTCATAGCCGTCCGTAACGCCTTTCACCATGTTGGCAATCAGGGTTCTGGTCAGACCGTGCAGCGATTTCATTTTCTTTAAATCATTGGGTCTGGATACCAGAATCTCGGCGCCTTCCAGCTTGATTTCCATTTCCTCCGGCAGCACTCTCTCCAGAGTTCCCTTAGGACCTTTTACAGTCACCTTATTATTTTCTGCAATATCGACAGTAACGCCTGCCGGTACCGCGATTGGCATTTTTCCTATACGTGACATGCCCGTACCTCCAAAATTTTTATTTTATATAAATCACCATACAAACGCAAGCACTTCGCCGCCTACGTTTAACTCACGCGCTTCCTTGTCTGTGATCACGCCCTTGTTCGTGGAAATGATCGCGATTCCTAAGCCGCCCAAAACCTTCGGAAGATCCTCAGTGCTTGCGTATACCCGCAGGCCCGGCTTGGAAATTCTCTTAAGTCCGGAGATGATTCTCTCGCTTTTGTCTTTGCCGTATTTTAACGTAACGCGGATGGTCTTAAAATTGCCGTCCTCAACCACATCATATTTTCTGATATAACCTTCCCGAACCAGGATGTCGGCAATAGCTAATTTCATCTTGGATGAAGGAATATCTACTGTATCATGTTTCGCAGTATTTGCATTACGGATTCTTGTAAGCATATCTGCAATGGGATCACTCATCGTCATTTTCGTTCCTCCTACTTTATATGAATAACCTATTACCTTCTTACCAGCTTGCTTTCTTTACTCCGGGAATCTGGCCCTTGTATGCTAATTCACGGAAGCAGATTCTGCAGATTCCGTATTTTCTCAGATAAGCATGGGGACGGCCGCAGATTCTGCAGCGGGTATATTCTCTTGTTGAAAATTTCGCTTTACGCTGCTGCTTAATTTTCATCGAAGTTTTAGCCATGAGATATTCCTCCTAATTATTTCTGGAAAGGCATATTGAATAATGCCAACAGTTCGCGGGCTTCCTCATCGGTCTTTGCCGTCGTGACAAAGATGATGTCCATGCCTCTTACCTTGTCAACCTTATCGTATTCGATCTCAGGGAAAATCAGCTGCTCTTTGATACCCAGCGCATAATTGCCTCTGCCGTCGAAGGCATTCGGATTCACACCTCTGAAGTCACGTACGCGGGGCAGGGACAGGTTGATCAGACGATCTACAAACTCATACATCCGCTCGCCTCTTAACGTCACCTTGCACCCGATGGCCATGCCCTCTCTGATTTTGAAGTTTGCCACGGATTTCTTTGCCTTTGTGAGGACAGCTTTCTGTCCGGCGATGGTCTCCAGATCTTTTACCGCGGTCTCCAGAACCTTGGCGTTTTCCTTTGCCTCGCCTACGCCCATGTTGATGACAACTTTCTCCAGCTTCGGAACTTCCATAATATTTTTATAGTTGAATTTTTTCATCATTGCGTCTACAATCTCGTTTTTGTAGACTTCTTTTAATCTACTGCTCACCTTCCGGAACCTCCTTTCTTCGAATTAGTCGATTGCTTCGCCGGTTGCCTTCGCCACACGAACTTTTTTGCCGTCTCTCACTTCAAAACCGATTCTTGTGGGCTTGCCGTTGTGAAGGTACATTACGTTTGACACGTCGATGGGAGCTTCCTGTCTGACGATGCCGCCTGCCTGGTTCGCAGCGCTGGGCTTCGTATGTTTGGTCACCATGTTTACGCCCTCAACCACAACTCTGTGGTTCTTGGGGTCAACATGAAGCACTTTGCCTTCTCTGTCTTTATCCTTGCCGGCAATGACTTTTACCGTATCGTTTCTTTTAATCTTACTCGTTGCCACTGTCTACACCTCCTATAATACTTCCGGAGCCAGGGAAACGATCTTCATAAACTGATGGTCTCTCAGCTCTCTTGCTACAGGCCCAAAAATACGGGTGCCTCTGGGGGTCTGGTCATCTCTGATGATAACAGCCGCATTCTCATCAAATCTGATATAAGAACCGTCTTTACGACGGGTTGCGTTCTTTGTACGTACTACAACAGCCTTTACGACATCGCCTTTTTTGACAACACCGCCTGGTGTTGCATCTTTAACGGTAGCAACGATCACATCGCCGATTGCCGCGTATCTTCTTGTGGAACCGCCCATCACTCGGATGCAGAGCAATTCTTTTGCGCCTGTATTGTCAGCTACCTTCAGTCTGCTTTCCTGCTGAATCATGCCTGCTTACTCCTTTCGACTATTTCGCCCTTTCGATAATCTCCACAAGTCTCCATCTCTTGTCCTTGGACAGAGGTCTTGTCTCCATTACTCTAACGGTATCGCCAATGGCACACTCATTTTTCTCGTCATGCGCCTTTAATTTATAAGTTCTTTTTACGATCTTGCCATATAAAGGATGTTTTACGTGTTCTTCGATGGCCACTACGATGGTTTTATCCATCTTATCGCTGACAACTTTCCCTCTACGGGTTTTTCTTAAATTTCTTTCCACAACAGCTCCTCCTTCATTAGAACTATTATCACGCATTGGCCTTCTCAGTAATCACAGTCTGAATTCTGGCGATATTCTTACGCACCTCTTTAATTCTGCTTGTGTTTTCTAACTGATTTGTTGCGTTCTGAAATCTCAGGTTGAAAAGCTCCTTTTTCGCAGCTACTAATTCCTGTTCTAACTCTACATTCGACTTTGCTCTTAAATCTTCTACAAATTTATTCGTTTTCACCGTTAGCACCGCCTTCCAAATCCTCACGAGATACAATCTTACATTTACAGGGCAGCTTGTGCATAGCCAGACGAAGAGCCTCTCTGGCCACTTCCTCGGATACGCCTGCGATCTCGAACATCACGCGGCCCGGCTTTACAACCGCAACCCAGTACTCCAGAGAGCCTTTACCGGAACCCATACGGGTTTCAGCAGGTTTTGTGGTAACCGGCTTATCCGGGAAAATCTTGATCCATACTTTACCGCCACGCTTGATGTAACGGGTCATCGCGATACGGGCGGCCTCGATCTGATTGGACTTGATCCAACAGGGCTCTGTGGCAACAATACCATATTCTCCATAAGTGATTTTATTTCCTCTGGTAGCCTTACCAGCCATGCTGCCGCGGAATTGTTTACGGCGTTTTACTCTTTTCGGCATTAACATTATTTATCGCTCCCTTCCTTAGTTCCCTTTGCAGGAAGTACTTCGCCCTTGTAGATCCATACCTTTACGCCAATCTTGCCGTAGGTGGTGTCTGCTTCTGCGAAACCATAGTCGATATCTGCTCTTAATGTCTGCAGCGGGATCGTTCCCTCGCTGTAAAACTCGGTACGTGCCATATCGGCGCCGCTTAAGCGTCCGGATACGCTAGTCTTGATTCCCAGCGCGCCGGCCTTCATGCTTCTGGACATGGTGGACTTCATGGCACGACGGAAGGAAGTACGGTTTTCCAGCTGCATCGCGATATTCTCGGCTACCAGCTGGGCATCCTTGTCAGGTCTCTTTACCTCTTTGATATCAATGAACAGCTTCTTCGCCGTCATCTTCTGAACCTCTGCCTTTAACTTTTCGATCTCAGCGCCGCCCTTGCCGATTACCACGCCGGGCTTTGCCGTATGGATGATCACCTTCACACGGTCGGACGCTCTCTCGATCTCCATTCTGGAGATACCGGCATTGTACAGTCTTTTCTTTAAATATTTTCTGATCTGATAATCTTCTATTAAATTGTCGGCAAAGTCTGCCTCCGCATACCACTTGGAATCCCAGTCTTTGATGATGCCGACTCTCAAACCATGAGGATTAACTTTCTGTCCCATTATGACCCTCCTTATCTTTCATCCAGCACGATTGTAATATGGCTTAATCTCTTCTCGATTCTGTAAGCCCTGCCCTGTGCTCTCGGTCTGATTCGCTTCATGGTCGGCCCCTTATTTGCATAACACTCTGCAATATAAAGTCCGTCGGCGCTCATACCGTTGTTGTTCTCCGCGTTCGCAATGGCGGATTCCAGCAGCTTCTTGATTACGGAAGAAGCATATCTGGGACTGTATGCCAGGATACCTTTCGCTGTGGCAACATCTTTGCCTCTGATGGCGTCCAGCACGAAGCATGCTTTCTGCACCGGAATTCTGGCATAAGATAACTTGGCTGAAGGTCTTGTATCTTTAACAGCATTTCTTTCACGTTTGATTTGGGATCTATGTCCTTTTGCCATGGTTTTTTCCTCCTTTCCGAATCAAGCGGATTACCGACGGGATTTCTTCTCGTCTTTTCCATGTCCTCTGTAAGTTCTCGTGGCTACGAATTCGCCTAATTTGTGCTCAACCATATCCTCGGTGATATATACTGGCACATGTCTTCTGCCATCATGAACTGCGATTGTATGTCCAACCATCTGCGGGAAAATCGTGGAACGGCGGGACCAGGTCTTAATCACCTGTTTCTCACCGGAAGCATTCAGCGCCTCTACCTTTTTTAATAACGATTTATCCGCGAACGGGCCTTTTTTTAATGAACGTCCCATACAGGTTTCCCTCCTTCTTATTTCGTCGTCCTACCGTCTCTTCTTCTCACGATATACTTGTTGGAATGCTTATTCTTCTTTCTGGTCTTTAAGCCAAGAGCAGGTTTGCCCCAGGGAGTACAGGGACCCGGGCGTCCGATACCGGTTTTGCCCTCGCCGCCGCCGTGGGGATGGTCGTTGGGGTTCATCACGGAACCGCGTACCGTAGGTCTGAAGCCCATGTGGCGCTTCCGGCCCGCTTTACCAATATTGATCAGCGCATGGTCGCCGTTTCCTACTACGCCGATGGTGGCGCGGCAGATAATGGGCACCATTCTCATCTCTCCGGAGGGAAGTCTGAGCGTCGCGTATTTTCCTTCTTTCGCCATAAGCTGAGCGCTGTTTCCGGCGGAACGTACCAGCTGGCCGCCTTTGCCGGGGTACAGCTCTACATTGTGAACCTGGGCGCCGATCGGGATGTTCTCTAACGGCAGGCAGTTGCCCACTCTCGCCTCAGCGTGAGGGCCGTTCATCACTTTCATGCCGTCCGTCAGCCCTTCGGGAGCCAGGATATATGCTTTCTCGCCGTCCGCATAGCAGATCAGCGCGATATTCGCGCTTCTGTTCGGATCGTACTCGATGCCAATTACCGTTGCGGGAACGCCGTCTTTTCTTCTCTTAAAGTCGATCAGTCTGTATTTTCTTCTGTTTCCGCCTCCGCGGTGTCTCACTGTGATTTTGCCCTGGTTGTTACGTCCGGCATTCTTCTTCAAAGAAACGGTCAGTGATTTCTCCGGCGTACTTTTTGTAATCTCGGAAAAATCGGAACCGGTCATATTTCTTCTGGAAGGTGTATATGGGTTGTATACTTTGATTCCCATTTTTGTTACTCCTTTCAACAATGTTATCAGGCGCGCCTGCCGCGCCTATATTTAGGTATGGCCAGCCATCTCGCTGATTCGAAGGCTTATCGCCCTTTTATTCAGGCATGGCTTTTTGCCGCTGGTACAAATCTTATTGAAACGCTCTCTGGCGTCTCCTTATTAAACTGTCAGGAGAAACTCCCGCTTATTTTTATAAACCGGCGAACAGCTCGATATCTGCGCTGTCTTCCGTCAGCTGAACGATTGCTTTTTTCCGCTTTGCGGTCTTGCCGATCGTTCTGCCTCTTCTGCGGGTCTTGCCGTCCAGGTTCATTGTGTTGACACGGGCAACCTTTGTTCCCTCAAACATTTTCTCCACGGCTTCTTTAATCATCGACTTGGTCGCTTCCGTGTGAACCAGGAAGGTATACTTCTTTTCCGCCATGGAATTCATGCTTTTCTCTGTTACAACTGGTTTGAGGATTACATCATAATATTTAATATCAGCCATTACGCATATACCTCCACGATTGTTTCCACAGCAGCCTTCGTTGTTACCACCGTATTGTATTTCAGAATATCGTATACGTTGATCGTGTTCGTCAGAGCCGTCTTTACGTTCTCGATATTTCTTGCAGATTTCACCACAGTCTGGTCGTTGCTGTCAAGCACTACCAGCGCCTTGTTTACGTTCAGAGCGTCCAGCATCGCTTTGAAGTTCTTTGTCTTGATCTCGTCCATAGCGATCTGGTCTACCACGATAAACTTGCCCTCGTTCACTCTGCTGGTCAGCGCTGATTTCAGAGCCAGTCTCTTTTCTTTCTTGTTTAATTTGATTGTATAATCTCTCGGCTTCGGAGCGAATACAATGCCGCCGCCTGTCCACTGGGGCGCTCTCGTTGAACCCTGTCTTGCGTGGCCGGTGCCTTTCTGTCTCCAGGGTTTCTTTCCGCCGCCGCTTACCTCGGCGCGGGTTCTGGCACTCTGGGTGCCCTGACGTTTATTCGCAAGCTGTGCCACAACTGCCATGTGTACCAGGTGTTCGTTCACCTCAACGCCGAATACCGCGTCATTCAGCTCTAACGTGCCCACAGTCTCGCCCTTCATATTATAAACAGATACGTTTGCCATCTGTGTGGTCCTCCTTCCTTAGTAAAAACAATTAGATTGTTTTTACTGACTCCTTCAGTGTTACCAGCGCTTTTCTCGGTCCGGGAACAGAGCCTTTCACTAAGATTACGTTATTCTCAGCGTCCACTCTTACCACCTCAAGGTTCTGGATGGTAATCTGCTTGTTGCCCATCTGTCCGGGCATCTTCTTGCCCTTGAATACACGTGACGGATCAGATGCGGAACCATTGGAACCTGCGTGACGATGGAACTTGGAACCATGGGTCATGGGGCCTCTGTGCTGTCCGTGTCTCTTAATCGCGCCCTGGAAGCCTTTTCCTTTGGAGATCGCCGTCGCGTCTACCTTGTCGCCGGCTGCAAAGATATCTGCCTTGATCTCGTCGGTCAGCTTGTAATCGGCCGCGTTCTCCAGCTTGAACTCTCTGATATATCTCTTGTAAGATACGCCTGCCTTGTCGAAATGGCCCTTCACCGGTTTGCTCACCAGCTTTTCTCTCTTGTCCGCGAATCCGACCTGAACCGCTTCGTAGCCGTCGTTCTCAACTGTCTTGATCTGCGTTACCACGCAGGGGCCTGCCTGGAGCACGGTTACGGGAGTCAGCGTCCCATCCTCTGCAAAGATCTGCGTCATACCAATCTTTGTCGCCAAAATTGCTTTCTTCATTAACTATTTTACCTCCTGTTCATCTACAGCGGAACACTTGCGTGTTCATCCTAGACTTGCCTCGGGCCGCCCGTTAATGGGAGCTCTTCGCAATAGGATTTTCACTCTTTTAGATTATTTTTGTTTCATTTTGATATTGATATTCACACCTGCAGGCATCTCAAGTCTGGACAGGGCGTCTACGGTCTTCTGGGTAGGCGCGATGATGTCAATCAGTCTCTTGTGGGTTCTCTGCTCGAACTGCTCTCTGGAATCCTTATATTTGTGAACCGCTCTTAAGATGGTCACTACCTCTTTCTTTGTGGGCAGCGGTACCGGGCCGCTCACCTGTGATCCCGTTCTCTTTACAGTGTCGATGATTTTTCCGGCTGACTGATCCACCAGCTGATGGTCGTATGCCTTTAATGTGATTCTCATTACCTGACTTGCCATAAAAAAAGTCGCCTCCTTTTCGCACTTTTTTAAAAATAAGTACGACAAGCGGTGACTGTACACTCTCCCGTGTGTATCCTGTCGGCCTGTTCCGATCCTCTCACACGTATCCCTGCTGTTCGCAGTACCTTCTAATCTGTACAGTGACTTGTCGCCAGTTTTCTAACTTGACATTCGCTCCACGGAAAACCTGCCGTCTTAACTGATTTTAAGAGGCAGCAACCTCGCGCTTCACAGCTATCATGCCACAGCATTTACAAGTATACACGATGTTTTCCGGAAATGCAAGAATTTTTTTCCTGATTTTCGGGGTGTTATTTTATGTATGGGATTTTGTGCATGAATTCGGAGGATATCTCTCCAGAAATATCTGTATCCGCAAAACCGTCCCGCCCCCGTTTCATGGCTTCCCCGTTACTTGCCAACCCGCCGCGTTTATGATATGATGAACAACAGCAAAAAAACCGCGAATGCAACCCGGACCATGCCGTTGCACGCGAAAACAAATGACAAATACACCTTATATCTATAGAAAGGAAACCGCCATGTCCGTACCCGAAAATCATAAAGAAATCATCGAAAGCTTCATATTAGATTATCCGGTCTGTGAGTACCGTTTTCTGGAGCGGGAGGAGCTGATCTTCTCCCCCCATGTGCGCACCATCTGCCAGACAGACTGCAAGCGCTACGGCCACTCCTGGGCCTGTCCTCCCGTGGTCGGCACCATCGAGGAATGCATCGAGAAGTGCCAGCATTATCAGCACGCTTTTCTGTTCTCCACTGTCACCGATGTGGCGGATTCCTTCGATATGGAAGGCTGCCTGGATGCCCGCCGGGATCACGAGGAAGTGTCCTACCAGATTACCCAGGCTTTTAAAGAGCATTTCCCCGATGTGCTGACGCTGACCACCGGCTGCATGATCTGCGAAGAATGCGCTTATCCTGACGAGCCCTGCCGTCATCCCGAGAAACGGTTTTCCACCATCGAAAGCCACGGCATCCTGATTATGCAGATGGCGGCCATGCAGGAGATGAATTACGACTGCGGGTGTAATATCGTTACATATTTCAGTTTGCTTTTATATTAGAAGGAAATCAAATATGCTCCCGTTTAACACATCATTGAGATGCGCGGGAGCTTCTGTTTACAGACTAACTAACTCTGATGGTCCGTTAACCCGGACTCCCAAAACTGTCTTATCACATTCCCCACATTGCCGATATTTACCCGGTACATATTCTCCCATTCTCTGGGAAACAGCAGCCGGTTTTCATGAAAGGTAAACCGATCATCCAGCAGAAGAATCACACCCCTGTCCTCAGCGGTCCGGATCACTCTTCCGGCCGCCTGCAGGACTTTATTCATGCCCGGAAAACGGTAAGCGTAATCGAAGCCCGTCTGCTTCCGGGCAGTATTGCGGATGGCTACGGCTTCACCGTTTTGGCTGTCTGTGTCCTCACGACTGCTCTCCTCTATATCATAGTACTGCCGGATAATCTCCCGCTCCGCGCAGACCAGAGGCAGCCCGGTTCCCACAATCAGCACGCCGATCAGCGCCTCGCCTTTCAAATCGATCCCTTCCGAAAAAATCCCGCCCATCACACAGAAGCCCACTACGCTTTCCTGATTGTCCGGACGGAAATTTTCCAGGAATGCTTCCCGCTTTTTTTCATCCATATTTCCGGATTGCAAAACCAATCGAAACGCGTCTGAACGGGTTTTTGCAGTCGCACTCTCCGCTCCGCAGGCTGCCACCTGCTCCATAAACTGATAAGACGGAAAAAACACCAGATAATTTCCCGACCTCGCCTTTACCGCCTCCTCCACATAACGCCAGACTTTCTCATAAGACCGCTTTCCCCTCCGGGCATACCTGCTGCTCACATCCTCCGCCACGCAGATCAGCCGGTTCTCTTTCGGAAAGGGGGACTCCGCATAAATGGCGTATTCCTCCTGGTTTCCGGTCAGCAGCTCCTTATAATACCCCACCGGCAAAAGGGTGGCCGAAAAAAAGACGGCGCTGACGCCTTTCGAAAGCCTTTCCTGCAAATTTTTAGCCGGATTGATACACAGCTGCTTCACCATAAACCGCCCGTCCTCTTTATGGGCCGTATAAAACCGGTAGTTCTCGTCCGCAATGTCATAAATATTCAAAAACGACCGCAGCTTAAAATAAAAATCCAGTACCAGCGGCTCCGCAAACTCCCCGCTTTCTTCCAGATAAACTTCCAGCTCCGTATAAAGCGCCGAAAAAGGCATAACCAGCTGACTCAACTGCTCCTGTACCCCATAATCGTCACATTCCCGCTTCAATTCCAGCAAAAGCTGATTGCAGCGGTTTAGCTGTCTGGCAATCTTCGGATGTTTTTCCTTCAAAAGCTTCCGGGTCTCCAGAAAATCCTCTTTGTCAATGGCAGCGCTGTACATCTCCCTGGCCCGGTCCACCAGATTATGGGCCTCGTCCACCAGAAACAGATAATTTCCCGCTACGCCCTCCCCGAAGAACCGTCTCAGATACGCGTCCGGGTCAAAGACATAATTGTAATCGCAGATAATCATGTCCGTCCAGTAAGCCGTATCCAGAGACAATTCAAAAGGACAGACCTGATGCTTCTCGCCGTAATCCAATATGGTCTGCCTTCCCGCAAAACCCTCATGCACAATCAGATCATAAACCGCCTCATTCACCCGGTCAAAATGTCCCCTGGCTCTCTCGCAGGCAGCCGGATTACACTCTGCCTGATCAAAAGGGCAGATTTTCTCCCTGGCCGTCAGCGTCACCGAAGAAAACCACAGTCCGTTTTCACAGAGAATATAAAGGGACTGCTCCGCCACGGTCCGGGTAATGGTTTTCGCCGTCATATAAAAAAGCTTGTCCGTAAGCCCTTCTCCCATGGCTTTTACCGCCGGGAACAGCACCGCAAGCGTCTTGCCGATACCGGTGGCCGCCTGAATCATCAGATTTTTTTTATCGGCAACGGAACGATAAACCGCCGCCGCCAGCCTGCGCTGCCCTTCCCGGTAAGGATAAGGAAAAACTGCCTCTTTAATCGTCCGATCCCTTTTTGCCTGATGCTCCCACTGAAATACGGCCCATTTTTCATAGGCCGTTTTTACGCTCTCAAACCATTCGGCAAGCTGTCCGAAAGTGAACAGCTCACGGAAATATTTCCGGATTTCCGTTTCCAGATTCACATAGGTCATCTGGACGCCGATCTGCTCCAGGCCCTGCTGCCCGCCATAAATATAGGCATAACACATGGCCTGGGCTTTATGGACAAAGACAGGCTCCTCCATCCTGGCCACATCCCGGTACATCCCCTTAATCTCATCGATCCAGACCTGGCCGTCCTCCTGAAAAATACCGTCCGCCCGCCCTTCCAGTCGAAGAAGGCCGGGCCCCAGCGCTTCCTCAAGCTTCAGAGAAACCTCCGCCTGGTAGCCTCCGCCCATACTGCGCTGCAGCTTCCTGTGAATCCGGCTGCCCGCCGCCATGGCGTCCGCCTCTTTCCCCCGGCGGCGGCGGTCGATATCCCCGGATTGAAAAATGAATTCCACCAGATTCCGTACGGACATTTTGATTACCGGTCTGTCCTGTCCCATCGTTTTTCCCTTTCATGGTTTGCAGCCAAACTAAGTTCATCCTATTCCTTTAGATGTACTCTCGGAATCTCTCAGCACCTGCTTTTCCGCCGCCCGCATCTGTCCAGGCTGCAGGCTTACGACTTCATCGTAAGCTGTATCCGCTTCTTCGCCGGATCTACCGACAGCACCTTAACCTCCACGATATCTCCCACGCTGACCACCTCCAGCGGATGCTTTACATAATGGTCCGCCATCTGGGAAATATGGACCAGGCCGTCCTGGTGAACGCCGATATCCACAAAAGCGCCAAAATCGATCACATTCCGGACAGTCCCCTTTAAGGTCATCCCCGGCTTTAAGTCCTCCATCTCCATCACATCCGTGCGCAGAATCGGCTTCGGCATCTCATCCCGGGGATCTCTGGAGGGCTTTTCCAGTTCCTTCACCAGATCGTCCAGGGTAATCTTTCCCACACCTAAAGACTCTGCCAGATTGCTGACGCTTCGGGCTTTCTTTCCGATATCCTTTAAGCCGCCGGAACGCAGATCCTCGGGGCTGTAGCCCAGCCGTTCCATCAAAGCCGCCGCCGTCTCATAGCTTTCCGGATGCACCGCCGTAGCGTCCAGCGGATTTTCCCCTTCCGAGATGCGCAGGAAGCCGGCGCACTGCTCATAAGCCTTCGGCCCCAGCTTTGCCACCTTCAAAAGCTGCTTCCGGTTCACAAACCGGCCGTTTTCCTCCCGGTATCCCACGATATTTTTGGCGATTACCTTCGTGATGCCCGAGACATATTCCAGCAGCGAGGCCGAAGCCGTGTTCAGGTCCACGCCTACCCGGTTCACACAGTCTTCCACCACGCCGTTCAGCGCTTCGCCCAGCTTTTTCTGATTCATATCATGCTGATACTGTCCCACGCCGATGGATTTGGGATCAATCTTCACCAGCTCCGCCAGCGGGTCCTGAAGCCGCCTTGCAATGGAGACGGCGCTTCTCTGGGCCACGTCATAATCGGGAAATTCCTCCGTCGCCAGCTTGCTGGCCGAATAGACGGAGGCTCCTGCCTCATTGGTAATAATGTACTGCACCGGCTCGTCAAGCTCCTTTAACAGCTCCACGATCACCTGCTCCGACTCCCGGGATGCCGTTCCGTTCCCAACGGAAATCAACGTCACATGATACTTGCGGATCAAGTCCTTCAATACCTTTTTCGACTCCTCCAGCTGCCGCTTCGACCCCGCCGTGGCAAATACCACCGCCGTGTCCAGCACCTTTCCTGTGGCGTCCACGACAGCCAGCTTACAGCCCGTCCTGAAACCGGGGTCCCAGCCCAGCACGATCTGCCCCGTAATCGGCGGCTGTAACAGAAGCTGGGTCAGATTCTGGCCAAATACCTTTATCGACACATCCTCCGCCCGCTCGGTCAGCTCATTCCTGATCTCCCGCTCGATGGCCGGTCCGATCAGCCGCTTATAGCTGTCCGCTATGGCCGCTTTCAGAACCGGCGTTGTATGGGGATTGTCACCGGTCAGAATCTTATTGCCGAGATAGCTGAGAATCTGGTCCTCCGGCGCCTCGATCTTTACCGACAGAAACTTCTGGTCCTCTCCTCTGTTGATGGCAAGAATCCTGTGCTCCGCCAGTTTTTTCACCGGCTCGCTGAACTCATAGTACATGCCGTACACGGAATCCGCCTCTGGATCTTTCGCCTCCGAGACCAGCTGTCCCTCTTGGGTGGTCAGCCGGCGGATAAACGTACGGTAAGAAGCCTCGTCGGAAATCTGCTCCGCAATAATGTCCTGGGCGCCCTGTATGGCGTCGTCCACGGTCTCCACGCCCTTCTCCGGGTCCACATACCCCGACGCTTCCGCCTCCACCGGCTGTGTCAGCGCCTGGGCACAGATGGCCTCTGCCAGCGGCTCCAGCCCCTTTTCCTTCGCCATCATGGCCCGGGTCCGCCGTTTCGGACGGTAAGGACGGTAAAGATCCTCCACTGCCACCAGCGTCACGGCATCCTCTATAGCCTTTTTCAGTTCCTCCGTCAGCTTGCCCTGCTCCTCAATGGTGGACAGAACCTGGGCCTTTTTCTCCTCCAGCCCTCTTAAATATCTGAGCCGCTCGTCCAGATTCCTGAGCGTCTCGTCATCCAGGGAGCCTGTGACCTCCTTCCGGTATCTGGCGATAAAGGGAATGGTATTTCCCTCGTCGATCAGCTTTATTGCAGCCTCCGTCTGCCCCGGCCGGATGCCCAGCTCTTCCGTAAGCGCTTTGATAATATTCATAAATACGATAACCCCTTAAAAACTGTCGCAAAATCAATCAGCCATCTGCCTCGTATCAATGCCCGTCTGTCTGATTGATTGCCGAACAATTCCTTAACAAGAACGTATACTCCCAAAATCCCTGCCTTTCAAGCCGCAGTCAGATTCCGGGAGTACGCTGATTTTCCTGTTTACTTCTAAATTTATACTGCCTGGTTCATATTCAGACAGCTCACTACTCGCCGACCCGGATCATACCAAGCACGCCCTCAAGCGATGCCAGCTTCCCGTCAAATGCTTTCTCCGTCATCGACCCGGTAACAACGCCGAACTCATCCTCACCCGGAAGTTCCACAACAGTCTCGATTTCAAACAGCTTCCGCAGTTCTTCTTCCTTTGCCGCCCTGCTGCCGCTTATGCGTAGGAAAAACCGGCTGATCAGCTCCCCTTTGTCTTCTACGGGAAGCTTCGTGCCGTCCCAGATGGACATAACGCCTCTGCCCATGTTCCGGGTGGCGGCGATCACATCGGCGACCACAGCCCCGGCAGTCGGCAGTTTTCCCGCTCCGCTGCCGTAAAACATCAGAGGGCCGCTGACATTTCCCTTTACCATAATAGAATTGAACACCCCGTTCACGCCGAACATTGGATGCTCCGGAGAGAGCATAAAGGGCGCCACGATGGCAAAATACTTATCGTCCGTCTTTTTGCTGATAGCCAACAGCTTAATGGAACGTCCCAGCTCCTTTGCGTAGCGCACGTCCATATCCGTGATTTTCGTAATGCCCTCCGTATAGATATCGGTGTAATCCACCTCATGATTGTAAGCCACGGAGGTGAGAATGGCGATCTTCCGGCAGGTATCCTGTCCCTCCACGTCCGCGGAAGGGTCCCGCTCCGCATAGCCCAGCTCCTGGGCTTCCTTCAGCGCCGCGTCAAAAGTCGTTCCCTCCTGAGCCATTTTGGTCAGAATAAAATTGGTCGTGCCGTTGAAAATTCCGGAAATCTCCTCCACCTTATCCCCGGTCATGGAAGTATTCATCGGACGGATAATGGGGATACCGCCGCCTACGCTGGCCTCAAACAGAAAGTTTACGCCCTTTTCTCTGGCCAGATGCAAAAGCTCCGTGCCATGAGCGGCCACCAGCGCTTTGTTGGAAGTCGCCACGCTTTTTCCTGCCAAAATCATGGCTTTCACAAAATCATAGGCCGGCTTCGTGCCTCCCATCGTCTCCACCACGATACCCACCTCCGGGTCCTTCTCGATCACGGAGACATCATGAACAATCTTCTCCTGAACCGGATCTCCCGGAAAATCCCGAAGATCCAGAACATACTTTACCTCAACGGGCTGACCCACTTTCTTTGAGATGCTGTCCTGATTCATGGAAAGCGCCTCCACAACACCCGATCCGATGGTGCCGTATCCCATCACTGCTATTTTCATCGTACGTTCACTCCCTCTTGCTGAATTTAATATTTAAAATGAATAAGAGCTTTACTAAAATAGCGGTGAAAACACGTTTTGTCTCCACCGCAAGAACACTTGTATTCACTTAAAAATACTAACATAAATTGGAGGGGCGCGCAAGTTTTTTTTGCTGTACCTCTTATTCCTGATTTTCTTCCGCGATTCCGCCCAGCCGTCTCCATTTCAGATATTCGCTGATAAAGTGGTCCAGATTTCCGTCCATCACGCTGTCCACATTTCCCGTCTCGGCGCCGGTCCGGTGGTCCTTCACCATCGTGTAGGGCTGCATCACATAGGAACGGATCTGGCTGCCCCAGCCGATCTCCTTGACGTCGCCCCGGATATCCGACAGCTTTTCCGCGTTCTCCCGCTGCTTGAGCAGAAACAGCTTGGCTTTCAGCATCTGCATGGCTTTCGCCTTGTTCTGGTGCTGGGACCGCTCATTCTGGCACTGCACCACGATATTGGTGGGCAGATGGGTGATACGGATGGCTGAAGATGTCTTATTGATATGCTGGCCGCCCGCGCCGCTGGACCGGTAAGTATCGATACGCAGATCGTCCTCGTTGATCTCGATATCCAGATCTTCTTCGATGTCCGGCATCACATCACAGGACACAAAAGAAGTCTGCCGTTTACCCGCCGCGTTAAAAGGAGAAATTCTCACCAGACGGTGAACCCCCCGCTCGGATTTCAGATAGCCAAAGGCATTCTCCCCGTTAATCTGCACCGTAACAGATTTGACGCCGGCCTCGTCGCCCTCGAGAAAGTCCAGTTCTTCCGTCGTAAATCCTTTTTTGTCGGCCCAGCGGGTGTACATCCGGTACAGCATCCCCGCCCAGTCGCAGGACTCGGTGCCGCCCGCCCCCGCATGGAGGGTCAGGATAGCGTTGCATTTGTCGTATTCCTCCGACAGAAGGGTACTGATCCGCATTTCCTCCAGGTCATGCTCCAGCGTTTCCATGGCCTCCTGGATCTCCGGAAGTACGGCGGGGTCATTTTCCTCATAGCCCATGTCGATGAGAATCTGAATCTCCTCGAACGCAGTCTCCATGGCATGGTACTTTTCGGCAGTGTCCTTTAAATTTTTCAGTTCCTTCATAATTTTGGCGGAGCGGTCTGCGTCATTCCAGAATTCCGGCTCCTCCATCGTTCGTTCCAGTTCGTCAATCCTTCTTTGCTTTGCCGCTAAGTTAAAGTGAATCCCTTACTTCCAGCAATGGTTTTTCAAAGGTTGACAGTGTGTATTTGAACTGATCCAGTTCAACCATTCTTTCACCTTCTTTTCCATGTTATTTTTTGTCCCTGTTATTTTCTGCCGCAGCAGGCCTTATATTTCTTTCCCGACCCGCAGGGACAGGGGTCGTTGGGGTATACCTTCTTTTCCGTATGGCGCACCGTAACGGAGGAACCGCCGTCCTTGTTCGTTCCGGTCACCTTCGCCACCTGCTCCCGCTCCACCTTCTGTTTCGGGCGGACGGAAAACAGCTGGCGGATCGTCTCTGCCTGAATGTTCACGATCAGATCCTCGAACATCTCAAAGGCCGCCATTTTATACTCGATCAGCGGGTCCTTCTGGGCATAGGCCTGCAATCCGATTCCCTGGCGCAGCTGTTCTATATCGTCCAGATGATCCATCCACTTCCGGTCGATAGATCGCAGCAAGAACACTCGTTCGATTTCTCTTAGCTGTTCGCTCTCGGCGAACTCCGCCTCCCGCATCTCATAAAGCTTGACTGCGCCCTCTTTATAGACATGCTTCAGCTTCTGCTTATCGAAGGTTTTCAACTGCTCGTCGGTAATCTGCAGCTTAAACGGAATCGTCCTGGCCACCACAACGGCCAGCTCCACCATATTCCACTCTTCCGGCGGCTGGTCGTCGGCAATGCACAGATCCACACAGTTCTCCACCGTGTCGGTAATCATCTTCAGAATAGAGTCCCGCATGTTGATGCCGTCCAGCACCTTCCGGCGCTCCCCGTAGATCACCTCGCGCTGTTCATTCATCACCTGGTCATATTCCAACAGATTTTTACGGATGCCGAAGTTGTTGTTCTCAATTTTTTCCTGGGCGCGCTGAATGGCTCCGGTCAGCGCCTTATGCTCAATCTCCTGTCCCTCCGGCACGCCCAGTGCGTTGAACATGGACATCAGCCGGTCTGATCCGAACAGACGCATCAGATCGTCCTCCAGGGAGATATAGAACTTGGATTCGCCGGGATCGCCCTGCCGCCCAGAACGTCCTCTTAACTGATTATCGATCCGCCGGGATTCATGACGCTCGGTGCCGATGATCTTTAAACCCCCCGCTTTTCTGGCGTCCTCATCCAGCTTGATATCCGTACCACGGCCGGCCATGTTGGTAGCGATGGTAACGGCGCCGTGCAGTCCGGCATTGGCGATAATCCGGGCCTCCTGCTCATGGAGCTTGGCATTCAGCACTTCCGACATCACGCCTTTGTGTTTCAGCATCTTGTGAAGCAGCTCGCTGGCCTGAATCGTGATGGTGCCGACCAGAACAGGCTGTCCCTTCTTATGTGCCTCAATGACGGCATCCACCACGGCTTCGTATTTTTCCTTCTTTGTCTTGTAAACGGCATCCTCCAGGTCTTTACGAATCACCGGAACGTTTGTGGGAATCTCAACCACATCCATATCGTAGATGCTGCGAAACTCCTTTTCCTCGGTTTTGGCCGTACCGGTCATGCCGGCCTTTTTATCGAATTTGTTAAAGAAATTCTGGAAGGTGATCGTAGCGATGGTTTTGCTCTCCCGCTTCACCTTAACCCCTTCCTTCGCCTCGATGGCCTGATGCAGTCCGTCGGAATAACGCCGCCCCGGCATAATACGCCCGGTAAACTCATCCACAATCAGCACCTGATCCTCCTGCACCACATAATCGTGCCCCTCATGCATCAGGTTATGGGCCCGCAGCGCCAGGATAATATTGTGCTGAATCTCCGCGTTTTCCGGATCCGCCAGATTCTCGATCGTAAAGTACTGCTCCACCATTTTCACGCCCTGAGCGGTCAGCGTGACGATCTTATCCTTTTCGTTGACAATAAAGTCGCCGTCCTCCTCGATATTCCCGTCGCTTAAAATCAGGTCCATCTTACTTAACTCCGGCTGGTCCTCACCTCTTCGCATCCGGCGGGCCAGACGGTCGCACTGCTCATAGAGCAGCGTACTCTTACCGCCCTGTCCGGAGATAATCAGAGGGGTTCTGGCCTCGTCGATCAGGACGGAGTCCACCTCATCGATAATGGCGTAATGAAGTTCCCGCAATACCAGATTATTTTTATAAAGGACCATGTTATCACGCAGGTAATCGAACCCCAGCTCATTATTGGTCACATAAGTGATGTCGCAGGCATAAGCTTCGCGGCGTTCGTCGCTGGTCATGCCGTTTAACACCACGCCCACAGTCAGCCCCAGCGCTCTGTGAATGGCTCCCATCCACTCCGCGTCACGGGCCGCCAGATAGTCGTTGACCGTAACCACATGAACGCCCCGGCCTTCCAGCGCGTTCAGATAAGCCGGAAGGGTGGACACCAGCGTCTTTCCTTCGCCGGTCTTCATCTCGGCGATACGGCCCTGGTGCAGAATAATACCGCCCATGATCTGCACCGGATAGTGCTCCATATCCCGCACCCTCCGGGCCGCCTCCCGCACAGCGGCGAAGGCTTCCGGCATAATATCGTCCAGCGTTTCCCCTGCTGCCAGCCGTTCTTTAAATTCCTTCGTTTTTCCGGTCAGTTCCTCATCGGAAAGGGTCGTCATCTCCGGCTTTAACGCCAGCACCCGATCCACGATCGGCTGGATCCGTTTCACTTCCTTCTCACTGTAGCTGCCGAATATTTTTTGCAAAAAACCCATTGCTATACGCTCCTAATCTTATTCGCCCCACAGAGAAACGCATGCGGGGATAAGCCGCGAATGGCATAATCAGTTACCGAATAACCCTTTTATTGTATCACCTCCGCGATGTTTATTCAACATATTTTCGACTTCCCGGTTTTATTTGCCGGTTTTATTCTGGTTTTATTTGCCTGTATTTACGCCTTTTATGTCTCGCGTTTACGGTTTTAGTGTCTGTACCCCGCCCTGATACAATATTTTGTGTCAATATATTTTCTCCTCTTTTTCCTCCAAACAGGCAATTTCTATCAATATGCACAAAACATCCGTTTTTTTTAATCACAATGCTATCCACAGCAAAAAACGAAAAAATTGTGGATAATGTGGATAACTTTGTGCATAACTTGATTTTTCAACAAAATTTCACTCCCCGATC
>CAJTTU010000017.1:0-10307 GCA_910579325.1 uncultured Lachnospiraceae bacterium
GCAGTATAATGTATTGATTTTTTGTCATGCTGGATGGTAATTGCTTTGGTCAGAAAAGAGATAACATAATGACTTCCATCTATAGCCGCAAAAATCTTATCGCTTAAAGTTTCCTGTGAACGATTACTGTAATATTCATCGTCGACTACGGTAACTATTACGGGAAAATTCGATTTTCGAATCGCCTCTTTCATATCATTTGCAACATTTTTTGACTCATCGCCGCTATAAATCAGTAAAATCTTAAAAAATCTGATCATATTATATGTTCCTTCTTTCGTATTTCCCTGACCCCACACAAAAAAATCAATTATTGCAAAACACTGCAAAATAGTATAGCATAAAAATAGAAAAAACTCAATATCTTGTAAAAAATAGAGAATTATCCTGAATAGCGTTTTCTTTTTGAACCGATTCAAATAAGTTTTTCATTTCGTCTGTCCTTTCCACGGATGCAAAATCATCACGCACAGAAACAGTGCCGCCGCCGTGACAAACATGCTGACCGGATACGCTGTCATAATGCCTGAAAATGACCGATTTTTTTTGAATACCGTATAAACCCATAAAATTCTGACCCCGCTGATCCCGGCCAGGGCAGTCACAGCAGGGAGCAGAGAAATCCCATATCCCCTCAAATATCCAGAAAACACTTCTACCATCAGTCCAAAAAAATAGGCTCCGAATATGTAGACCAGTCTGACATACCCCACTTCCACCACTTCCGGCTCCCCATTGAAAAAGGACAGCAATGTTTTGCCAAACAACAGGATTATGACGCAGATCGTCATTGTGAAAATCATACTTTCCCCGAGACAAAGCTGCAGGCTCCACGTACATCGTTCTTTTTTTCCGGCTCCGTTATTCTGTCCCACAAAAGTGGTGCAGGTCTGCCCGAAAGCACTGAAAATATAAAAGGCAAACACCTCCAGGGTAAACGCGGCGGAGGAACCGGCCATCACGACGGCGCCCAGACTGTTTACCGACGCCTGAATCACGATATTCGCCGCTGAAAACGCCATCCCCTGAATTCCGGAAGGAATACCGATTCTGATAATCCGCAGCAGCACTTTTTTGTCGATTCGCAGATCGGCCGCCCGTATTCTGATATCTCCATCCGATTTCATCAGACCGACGATCAGGATCACCGCGCTGACCAGGTTAGAGACAACGGTAGCGATGGCTACGCCGTCAACATTTCTACCCATCCCCACTACGAAAAACAGATTCAGGATTACATTGATCACACCGGAGATCACCAGCACAACCAGAGGCGTTTTCGTATTGCCCTCGCTGCGGTAGATGGCCGCCGTAAAATTATAGAGCAGGATCACCGGTACTCCGGCCATATAAATACGAAAATACAGCAGCGCATAATCAAACACTTCTGCCGGCACATCCATTAATTGTAAAGCAGGAACGGCAATCAGCTCCCCAATACAGGTCACCACACATCCGCTGACAACGGATACGATCACAGAGGTATGTACCGCCTTACGAATCGTAACGTCGTCCTTCCGGCCAATAGAATTCGCAATCACCACATTCGTTCCAAGAGAAATGCCCACAAACAGATTCAACAAGAGATTGATCAGCGGACTGTTGCTGCCAACGGCCGCCATAGCGTTCGCCCCCACAAAACGCCCCACCACAGCAATATCTGCCGCATTAAACAGCTGCTGCAAAATCCCTGTCATGGCCAACGGAACCGCATACCACAATATCTTGTCCCAAAGACTCCCCTGACGCATATTCACGAAAAAAGACCACCTTTCCAATCCGCCTGCATAAGCGGCGCTTATAATGACTATGGTACATTATAAACCTGGAGTGTAAAAATTGGTAGTGTTAATTTACAGAATTTTTAAGCACGTTTTATAAATTTCAATGGTTGATCTAATCCGCAACACCAATTTTAAAAAATACGCCATTTACTTTAGCCAAGATGTTTTCCCTTTTAGCAGAAATCCAAATACTTACTTTCTACAAATTACATCTTTTTACACTTTATCCATATGAAAAATTGTTTGCATTATTCCTTTAATATTTTCAAACTCATCACTTTTTTTAACAAATATGTAAAACATCAAATTTGGCACAATTACACAGATCAACATCTTAAAAATAAATATGAAACTATTAATTTCTCTTACTGCTCATACTCCGCTATGTAATCGCTTAGTTCTCCTAATAAAATTTCCTCTGCGCCATAGGAGCAATTCCCAGCAACCACCCATGTCCCACTGGCAAGAGCTTCAATCAGCACCATCGGAAGTGCCTCCCTGTCAGATGTCTGATACAACAATTCTGCCTGACGCATCCATGCATAGACGTTTTCCTTCCATCCCAGAAAACAAACCCTATCCTGGATTCCCATCTGTTTTGTCTGTTCCTCAAGCTTTTGTTTTAATCCTCCTTGACCTAAAATAACTAATTTGTAATCTCTATGAAACCCGCCATGATAAAAAATCCGAATTGCACGATCAAAGCGTTTTAGATCTACAAGGCGCCCTACACAAAGCATATAAGGTTTTTCAAACTCTATTGGTTCCAAAGATTTTTTCCTGATCTCTGACACAGAAAGTGGATTATATATTACTGATACTTTGTTTCTGTTATATTTCATTTTCTGAAGAAATTCTTTTTCCAACCCTTTAGAAACACATACATTCATACGTTTTTTGTAAAAAAAAGATATAACTTCTCATATCTGCCCTCTGATAATAAAGAAGTATGTTGTATATAAAGGCATAAATTCCCTTTACTGGAAAGTGACGCGCAAATATGAGACAACGGCAAATGCGCTGTAATCAAAACATATTCGCCCTTCATTTCATTTTCTCGTATAAATCTATTCACTCTTTTTCTTTTGTGCAACAATTCTTTTATAATTTCCCTTTTGGACACCTTTCTGTTCAGTTCCAGACAAAAATGATTAATGCTATTAATCTCTTCATCCGATGTATTTTTGTAAAGGGTGACTAAGTCGACTTCATAACCTTCTTTTACACATATTGCTGCTAGATTATTACATACTCTCTCCGCCCCGCCATCTTTCAATGAATTTACAAAAAATACTTCATAACCTTCTTTTACACATATTGCTGCTAGATTATTACATACTCTCTCCGCCCCGCCATCTTTCAATGAATTTACAAAAAATAATACCCGCACTCGTTACATCCTCTCCTATTAAAATATCCTCTGATTCTCATTCTGTTTTTCGTCCAATAATTTGAAGCAGATATACCATCAACACAAAAACTGTAAATAAACAGTTTCAAAGGCACATGCGAATATCAAATATAACAACATTATCATTCTCTGATATCTGGTTTTAACACATTCCAAATGTTTTCTGAGCAACTTAAAAAACAAAAAAACGATCATACCATGTTCCGACAATATCTTCCAATAGATGTTATGGCATTGTACCATCCAACTAAAATGATATTTCTTTCCATGAAAATATCTAAAACTGCCCAGACCGGAACTCAGCAAGGGATGTTTCGGAAAAAGGGAGCCCGCCGTTCTCCACATTCTAAATCTTGTCTGTACGGTAATCAATATTTTTGAATAAGGCAGATACGGCGCAACAAAGCAACTACAGATAACCGCTGTCATAATCATGGTATCTACACCCTTAATTTTCCGTCTGGTAATATCCGCAAACAGCACCAATAAAGCCGCAATTACTATCCCCAACAGCACTGTTCGAGAAAAAGAAAGGCTAATTGCCACAAATTGAACAGACATATATATTTTTTTCCAAACACCTTTTTTCATCAATTTCCATGCAGTAAAAAAGGCAATAGCAGAAGCCAACGTAGCATTATTAGCATCCTCAGCGAAACCTGAAACCCGAATCAGCTGTCTAAACAAATTATGGTGTTCTCCACCTCTTATCCCCATGGTAGCCGTCCTCGTCTCCTCTTCCACAAAAGCTGGTGGGATTGATCCTCCAAAATAGATAAAGAAAAGGCTTACGACTAAAGCCATTCCAGATATCAGGACAAAACTACCAATTTCTTTCTCATCCAATTCATCCCTGTACAGTGAAAATACTAAAATTGACAAAAAATTATATAAATTCAGTCCAGGACTAATGCCAGTCCAAATCCCAAAAATCTTGGATCAAAATAAAAAATCCTGAAGGTCCTGTTTATCGTAGTAAAAATAAAAAGAAACAAAAATATCTGAAACAGTGAAACATGAGTTTCAGAATCTAACACTCTTTTTTGCATCATTAAACGGCCCCGCTACCCTTCATCAAATAATTCCTGCATACCGGATCAATCCGTAACCACACAGGGATTTCCTAAAATTACCGCTTCGCTGGCGGCCGTAGAGAAACCTTCTGACCTCGAAGGACATATAAAAGCCGTACATCCCTTTATATATGGGTATGGATTGGAGCGATATCCTATCAGACACACGATATCTTTTAATCCAAGCTTCCGGATTTCCTGATCCAAACTTTCTTTTTCCGTTCCAAAAATGCGATCTCAACATCGTATTTGTCCCTAATAAAAAAAGTATATATACCGAGCATTACAATTTCTCCAAAACCATATATATTCTTTTCAGAATTTTTTTTATAAGAGAAGATTCTCCCTGTAAACTTCCTGATTTGCTTTTTCCGGAGATATGAAAGGGGAGACGGAACATTGTCTGATATATTACTTTTTTGTTCAAATATTCACGGAATGCCCCCGTATCAATTACGGTCATTACTGTGATCTGATATCCCTTTTCGGCTAGATTGTTGGCAAGATTAACCAGCACCTTTTCGGCTCCGCCTATGCCTAAAGTATGTATCAAAAACAGAATTTTTTTATTTTTCATTCCGGATATTTTCATCAAACCACATTCTTTCCTTCTTTTGGAATAACCATCTCTCTTTCCACTGTCACAATATCCATACTCCCCACTGTATCTTTTTCAACCTCTACCCCTTCCGTACTCTCCGGTATAAACAAAATCTTCACCGTGGCCAACATGATTTTCACATCTTCCACGATACTCGGCTTTGCTATATACATTAAGTCCATCTGCAGCTTATCATAAGGCGCGGTATTATATTTCCCATAAACCTGCGCAAGCCCAGTCAGGCCTGCTTTTGCCTGCAGACGCAGCCGGAATTCCGGCATTTCCTGTTCATATACTGCCGCAAGCTCCGGCCTTTCAGGCCGGGGACCAACAATGGACATATCTCCTTTCAAAATGCAGAACAACTGGGGCAGCTCATCGATCCGCATACTGCGGAACTTCAACACATCAAACTCTCTCCCGTTTTTTGTCAGACGACACTGTCTGTAAAACACCGGTCCCCCGTCAGCCGCTTACACCGTCACAGCCGTAATAAGCAAAACGGGAGAAGTTATGACAAGAGCGGCCAACGACAACACAATATCCGACAGTCGCTTAATAAACAGATAAATAATATCCGGGCTGTACCGTCGCACCATCAGGATGGGCAGATGAAACATATGCATCATTTTCGCTCCGCTCATCAGACTGTCGCCCACCCTCGGAATCACATAGGAGGCGATCCCCTGCCCCACACAATATTTCAAGAGGATATTACGGTCATGGCTCCTGATACCGCTGAAAAATACGGCTTTCATCCCGTCAAGCATCCGGATGTCTCCAAGGCATTCCTCGACACTTACTACCAGCTGAATATCAAACCGTTTTCCCAGTCCATATTCCCCGATCAGCTGCTCCATACCCTGACGCCTGTCATAAACGATTGCAGAACGCTCTGGCGGAAAACAAGCAAAATACCATTTGTGTGTCCCAAACGCCCAGACAGTTGCTAACAGTACTTGACATACAAAACAAACCAAGAGAGGCGGCAGAGCCGGCAGACGCTTCATCAAAAGGCAGGTTACCGCATACATGACGGAATCCGAGGCAAATACAGCCAACACCTGACTGTAGATGATTTCCAAAATACGATTTAAGGATATCTGGAATCCGTCAGAAAGCTTTCCAAAAATAATGTAAAGAGCCAGAAACAGCAGAATCACAGCCCAGTTCCCTTTTCTATAAAATGGAGACACCGTATCAAAAGCATAGTATCGATACCAGCATACCGCAAACGGGAATGTTACCAGTATCACATCCAATGCTTTTACTGCCCTTAAAATCAAACTATGTCTCAGCTCTGTCATATCATCACTCTTCACATTCAAAATGTATTGTTAATATTTTTGCACCAGAAATTTCTCCATTTTCTTAATTCATTCCATAACCCCTGAGCCAAGGGCAGGTACATATGCCTGACACCTGCCTTTGGCTCAGGGCCGTACGATTCTGTACGGCCCCAGGCTGAATATCCATACTGACATCCATGTCAGTCCCATGAATATCCCTGCCTTCGGCTTACGCCTCTGTTTTCCTGAATGTCACTGCAGGACAAGCCGGCAGAAGCCTCTGCCTTGATAAATCAGTGCTGAAAACCACTTGATTTTTCCAGTCGCACAACAAAAATCCCTGTTGAATTCAATGCCTTTTACCGCATCGAATTTTCAACAGGGATTTTACGGTTAAAAATCTAAATTCACCGTTTTACCAGTTCCACCATCCCGATATCCGGAGACATCAGAAAAGCGACGTCGCCATCCAGCGCCACAGCCCGGGAAGGGGCTTTAAAGAGGGCAAATTTCTGTTCTGACAGCCGTTCTATCGCGGCATTCATCTCCTCGCTTTCGATATCATAACAGATATGATACGGAGAATTTTTATATCGTTTCATCAGAGGATAAATCTCGCTGTCTCTGTCGGGCTGTACCAGTTCGATACGATAGCCTTCATTTTCCATAAATACAATACGAATCCGGCGGTCACTGTCGTATACCATATCGGAACACAGGACAAAACCGAGAACCTCCGCCGCTTTCGCGGCTTTTTCCACATCCTTCACAAGATAACCTATATGATGAATTTTCATAAACAGACTCCCCTTACTGTTTCTTCCTCTCCCACACCTTAAAAAACCCCAGCTCGTCCTCTTTATAGACAAACAGAATCAAAACAAACAACGCGGCCGTCGCCACAGTCACATAGCAGTCCGCCACATTAAACACGGGAAAATCGATCAGCCTGAAATAAAGAAAATCAACCACATATCCCCGCGCAGCCCGATCGACCAAATTTCCGGCAGCGCCGGAAAACAGGAATACGCCGACCCATTTCATGGGAAGATACCGTCTGCCGGCAGGAACCTGCAGGTACAGATAAAACACTGCCGCCAGTATAACCGGTGTGGTAATATAAAACAGCAACTGACGGTTTTGCAGAATACCGAAAGCCGCTCCATAATTGACTGTATAGGAAAATTCAAATACGCCGGGAATCAGCGGCCAGGTCGGTTTTCCCTCCAGATGGGTTACCGCCAGAAACTTTGTCCATTGATCCAGCGCAATCAATAAGACAGACAAAACCAGAAAAAGGAAAGCCGCTTTCCATTTATGACTGTCATGATCTGTTTTCCTTTCCAATATCGTTTCCTTCCTTCATCTTTATACATTTTGTAAATGAAACTCATGCTTCGCAGATATATCCCAGCGCCTCCCGCATTTCATCCATCGTAACAGTACGGTCTATATAAGCTTCTCCGGCCTGTTTCAGCAAAATAAACTTAATCACACCGGCATCCATCTTCTTATCATACTTTGTAGCCGCAAGAATCTGCTCTACATCCGGTCCCGATATCCGGACAGGCAGACCGGCGGAACGGATCAGCTCTTCCACTTCCAGAAAAGTATCCCTGGCGATATCGCCACGATGAAGAGAAATATGGGCGGAGGCCACACAGCCAAGAGCCACGCATTCCCCATGAAGCAGAGAAAATCCGGTTTCCTTCTCAATCGCATGCCCCAGCGTATGGCCATAATTCAGCAGTCCCCGCTCTCCCTGTTCCTTTGGATCCCGCTCTACCACGTCCCGCTTAATCTCACAGCTTCTCCGTATCATTTTCTCACAGACATCCATATCTCTGCCCCGAATCTGTTCCATATGATCTTTCAGCCAGTAAAAGTACTGGCGTTCTTTAATCAGACTGTGTTTGATGATCTCTCCCATTCCTTCCAGATACTGCCGCTCTGTCAACGTATGCAGAGCTGTGAGATTTATATATACCAGCCGGGGCATATAGAAAGCGCCTACCATATTTTTATAGCAGTCAAAATCCACTCCCGTCTTTCCGCCGATGCTGCTGTCTACCTGCGACAATAATGTGGTAGGAACCTGAATAAAGGCAATCCCCCGCAGATAGGTAGCGGCGGCAAATCCGGTCAGATCCCCTGTCACGCCGCCGCCCAAAGCAATTAACAGGTCATTCCGGTCAAAATGTTCAAGAATCAGATGTTCATACAGTCTGCGCACCACATCCAGATTCTTATTTTCCTCTCCTGCCGGAAAGACAAAAGAGGTAACGGCGGCGGCACAGGGACTGACAACGGACTGTAACGCCTCCATATAATGAAAAGCAACTGTGCTGTCCGACACGATACATATCTTTTTCCGGCCGTAACCCAGTTGCTTCAGTTCTTCTCCGAATCCGTCGAAATCCCGGCGGAATACAATATCATAGACGGGCGTATTACCATCATGCACCGTTATTCTGTCTGCCATTACACGCTCCTCCTGCATACCAAACTTAATATTTTATACAAAAACCTCCAGGGCTACATAACTCCGCCCCTTTTTGGTCTTATTCACAAATCCTTTATACCGAAACTTTCCCAGCTTTCTCACCGAGATCAACGCACCCTCCGCCGGCTCATAAGCAGAGGAAACTGTCAGTTTTCCATTGACAAAAACCCTTTCTTCCTTCACACACTCCGCCGCCTTCGACCGGGAAAGTCCAAAAGCAAGACTCACCAGGCTGTCTAACCGCAAAGATGCGATGCTGCCGGACACTTCCTTATATCTGGGCGTATATTGAAGCTGCATAAGCGGAACAGCCTGACAGACCACCGCGTTACGTCTCACCTGCGTCAGCTGATCGATGATAAAAGGAGCAATCTGCTCTCTGCACAAAATCCAGGCTTCCTGCCCTTCCAGAAGAATATCGCCGATCTGATTCCTGTCCAGCCCCAGATTCAGTACGGCTCCCAGATAATCTCTGTGGGCACAGTCCCCGGAAAACTTAGGGGCCTTCGGCCGCACCCATACCGCAGTTACAGGCAGGATCGACGACAGGTATCCGTCCACATGATCCGTAACAGGAAGAAAGCAAACAATCTTTCGCTCCGCCGCCTCATATCCGCCCTCCAAAATCACCTGAACAGGCGGAAGCTCTGTGCGCAGTCCGTGAAAAACTGTCTGCTCATTCAAATTCAGGAAATGGCTGAAAACGGGGATATTTTTGTATTCACACTGCCTGGCCAGTTCCAAAAGCCGCTTTTTCAAAAGTGTATCTTCTTCTCTCATCATTTATTTCAATCCCTGCACCCGCTACAGCTTAAAGCTTGCGGAGTCAAACTTCTCCTCTGCCAGCACCTCAAGAAGGTCCCCGGAAAGCTCGATGTTGCTGGGGGTGACGATAAAAATATACTCCGTCACTTTATTCAGATTGCCCTCGATGGAATAACAGGCGCCGAAAGTAAAATCGATGATCCGCTGGGCGATCTCGATATGGATTCCCTCCAGATTGATTACCACCGCCCGTCCGCGAAGCAACGTATCCACAATCTCCTTGGAATCCTCCATGGAAGCCGGTTTAATCACGCACACCTCCATGCCGTTTCTGTTATTACGGGTAAGGGGAACCACATTATTTTTCTTCACTACTTTAGGCTCCGGATCCAAATTCCCTTTTAAGTCGATGTCGTCCAGATCCGAATTATCCTTTTCCCGTCTGGAACGTCTGCTGTGAGTCCGTTCCTCTTCCTTCGTCTGATAGGACAGATCGTCGTCATAATATTCGTCAAAATCTTCGTCGTCCTCATAACGATCCGACAACTTGATTGCATCCAAAAACTTCTCAATAAATCCAGCCATTCATTCTGCTCCGTTTCCTAAATGTCAGAGTTTGAAAGCATTCTCAAAAATCTTCACGCAAACCCATGATACGTTCCATCATAGCATAATCCCATGTCAGAATCAATATTTATCACAAAATAAATGTTTATTAATATATAATATCATTCTCATTCACCGCGGAAGAATCCAGTATAATATGATCATAGACCGCCAGACCGTAGGGCGATTCGTCGCTGACAATACAGTAATCCTCATTCCGCTCCAGAACCTCCACTTTTCTGAACACCGCATAGCCTTTATTGATATTGTAAACG
>CAJTTU010000017.1:10329-18612 GCA_910579325.1 uncultured Lachnospiraceae bacterium
CCTCTAAAGGCTGCGTTTCTCCAACCAGATGCCGCTCGCTGCTGTCAGGCTTCAGCAGATATGATCCTGCCTTGATCTTCTCCATATTTGTGTCGATATAGTACTTTCCATCCTCCCGGTGATAAAGGGTAGTCTCTACGAACTGGGAAGTAACGCCGTCTTCACCTGCTACCTCCACGATAAATCCTTCCTCCTGGCTCTCGCCTCCCGTGGTCAGATAATCCTCGGGAACCACAAAAAAATCCTTGCTGACCAGAGAAGTGACCGGAATTTTCAGTCCCTCGGCCCGATTCATATCCAGCTCGATCTCCACATACCGCTCCGCAAGAAACTGGTTCATATAATGATCAAAAGTCAGTTTTGCCATCGTCGTCCCGTCATTGGTCACAAATGAAGAATACCTGGCTACGGTTTCAAACCGGTTCTGCCGGAACATCACTTTGACGCTGTCCCTGTCCGCCAGCGCCGCAACATCCTCCTCCGAGATCGGAATAATCACGGACCATACGTCACTGTCAATGGTTTTATATACGCCTGTGCCGCTCTCAACCAGATCACCGGCTTTAAAATAGGTTTTCTCATAATTTTCCTTATCAAAAGAATCTTTTGTCAGCTGTTCCGGGGATAATTCTTCAAAACCGTCGACATAATAAGCAATGATCCCGCTGACCGGCGCATGATACATCTGGAAGAGCGCGCCCATCTCCTCCAGAGACTGATTTAATTCCTCGATAGACTCCATACTGGAATATTCCAGTAACGCCGCCTGCACCGAATATTTTACGTCATAAATATTTGAAAAATGCAGAGGATCATAGCTTACGCTGTAATTCATCAGCATTCGCTTTAAATAGAGCAGACTGTCCTGGGACAACTGGTTTCCATCGGCGCTTTTCTGGGCCAGAAGTTCAGAAACCCGGCCGCTTTCATCGATGGAATAGATCAGATCTCCCACGCCGGCCTTTTGTCCCTCCTGTATATAATAGTATACTGTTCCCGCATAATCCGCATTGTAAACCGTCTCGTCCCTGAGTATAATGCCCGTATAACTGGAATCAGCCACCAGACTGCCCTGATTCACCGTAAAGATTTCGATCCGCTCTTTGGACAGATACATCGCCACCACAACGATCAGATAAAAAAGAATAAAAGCAAATATCACAACGCCTATATTCAGATTAAAAGTTCTGAGGCGGATAATCTTTTTTTTCTTTCTGGCTCTTTTCCTGGTTTTCTTTTTGGCCATACCTGTTCCTTTCATATACATGTATAGTATCTGCCGCTGACGGACATACTATATGAAACGCCAAAAGCAAAAACTTTTGTCGTCTGCTATGCAAATATGCAGTCCTCTTATGAGGCTGGCGGACTTCGTCCGTCAAAGAATGATTTGGAGGTGACGATATGAACACAAAAGGAATTGACTATACAATCTTAACGATCGCCATTATCGGAGCGATCAACTGGGGGCTGATCGGATTCTTCCGTTTTGACCTGGTGGCCTTCCTTCTGGGTGATATGTCAATGCTGTCAAGAATCATCTACGGGCTGGTAGGCATTTCCGGTCTCTATCTGATCAGCACCTACGGACGGATCAAATCTGCGGACCGTGCATGAGTTTGAGAGCCCTCCGGCAGGCTTTGTATCATGGGTAAGTCCGAAAAGCTTTCCTATGGTACCAGAAAAAGGAAGTCCCGAAATAGGACTTCCTTTTTTGCCTATATGTAAGACTTTTGATAAACGATATAGGTGATATCCCAATATTATAATGAAACGACGATCTTATCCTTCGCATTCTCCGGAAGATGCGCGGCATCCTGAGAAATGCTCAGGATAAATGTAACGTCATAGGTCTGCCCAATCTGCGTCAGCTGATCAATGGCTTCCGTAATGTCCTGTCCCTCCAGACATGCAACTTTTAAAAAGCTGTCCAGATACATCTGTTCCAGATCATGATCCTGAGAAATAATCCCGCATACAAAACCAATAAATGCTTCGTAAGACTTAATACCGAAATCTGTAACGTTGATCACTCTATTATTTAATTCATACATATGTTTGGAGCTCTTGTCCAAATATACAATAGAGCCCTTCGCATCTTTTATAGCGCTGTTTGCTTTCTCCAAAAGGTATTTTGTTTTTCCCTTTCCCTTTTGTCCTGCTATAATCTCGACCATAGCGTTCTCCTCCTTTTGTGTGAAACGTATATGATATTAATTTAATTATAGTACAAATGTGATAAAAGCACAACAATTATTTCAAAATTTTGGTGAACAATTGATCCATCTGCTGATACAGGGACTCCCGGTCAGACGCTTTGAGAATTACGGAAATATACTGCTTCCCCGCGCCGTCCTGAGACACCAGAGCCAGACAGGAACCGGCCGGCGTCGTCGTCCCGGTCTTTCCGCCCACCACAGTAATGCCCTCCGGCATTTCGGCAGAACCGCTGGTATAGCGAACCGTCGTGTTAAACTCCCTTGTCCCTTTCTTACCGTCGGCATCGGTATACTCAGCCGTATACTTGTCCGTGGACACAATCTGGCTAAATAATTCATGCTCCAAAAGCCGATCAAGCACCAGATATACGTCGTAAGCTGTCGTATAATGATCGTCGTCGGACAGACCGTGAGGATTGACATAGTGAGTGCCCGTAGCGCCGATCTGTTTTGCCTTATCGTTCATCATCGCCACGAAATTGTCCGGGTTTCCGTTTCCTACCAGATAAGCGATGGCAGTGGCGGCATCATTGCCGGAAGGCAGCATGGCGCCGTACAAAAGCTGTTCCAGCGTATAAGTCTCTCCGGGCTGAATATTCGCCAGAGAGGTATCCTCCAGTCCTTTCAGCATATCCTGGGTAATCTGAATCGTGGCGTTCAGATCGCCGTTTTCAATGGCCACCAGAGCGGTCATCAGTTTGGTAATGCTGGCCGGATACAGTCTGTCATAAGCGTGATTGCTGAATAACACTTCCCTGTCTGTCCGATTAAAGATAATCGCGGCGCCTGCTTCGATCAGCTCGTCCGTATAAGCCTCTTCCCCCGTTACCACACAGAGATTTTCAGCAAAAAAATCTGCCCGGCCCATCTCGCCGCTGTTATCCAGCACCGCATCCATCTCATAAGAAACCTGGTATGGTTTCAGCATATCCTTCTGGCCGCCGTTTCCGCAGCCGCCAAGCAGCAGGGCGGCCGCCGCGGCAGTCAGTATCAGCTTGTAATGTCTCATAGCTGTCCTCTCTTGCATGATTACTTAAACGTTTCTCTCCACTCGAGATCGCCCCGCTCCAGCGCCTTAATCAAAAGCTCCGCCGTCGCCAGATTCGTGGCCAGCGGAATATTATGCATATCACAGATCCGCATCACGCTCTGGATATCCGGCTCATGAGATTTTTGCGTCAGGGGATCTCTTAAAAAAACCACCAGATCGATCAGATTTTGCTCAATATGGGCAGAAAGCTGCTGCTGTCCTCCCAGATGTCCTGCCAGAAACTTGTGAACGTTCAGGTTCGTAACCTCCTCGATCAGCCGCCCCGTCGTCCCTGTGGCGTACAGCTCATGCTTGCTTAAAATCCCCCGATACGCAATACAAAAATTCTGCATCAATTTCTTCTTCGCGTCATGGGCAATCAATCCAATGTTCATAATATCCCTCATCTCCTCATTCTAATAGTTTTGCTTTTTTACCCTTTTTTTACTCTTATAACAATTCTACCTTTCTCTGCATTCCCACATTCAGTACCACTCCCATGCCCAGAAACACGCTGAGCAGAGAGCTGAGTCCCGCGCTGACAAAGGGCAGCGGAAGACCCGTGTTCGGAAGCATGAAGGAAGCTACGCCGATATTGATAAAGCCCTGAAAGGCAATCAGCGCCGCCATACCGGTACAGATCAGCCTCCCTGAAAGATCCTTCGCCCTGGCCCCCAGCCAGATGCACTCCAGGATCACCAGCGTCAGAAGCCCGATCACCGTACAGCTTCCCACAAATCCCATTTCTTCTCCTACAATCGCAAAAATAAAATCCGTATCCTCTTCCATCAGGAAATTTCCGTTTTTCACCGATTCCAGCGTTGTATTAAACAGCCCCTTGCCGTAAAGCTGCCCGGAACCGATGGCCATCCTGGAATTGATCTGCTGCAGCAGCAGATCCTGCGTGTTCTCCGCCAATCCGAAAAAAGACAGGATCCTGTTTGCCTGAAACTCTCTTAAAAACAGGTAGTGACCGTTTAACAACAGATACAAAAACACCGACACTGCCGGAACCACAACGGCAATCGTGCCAAACACCCATTTGTAGCTGATCTTTGCCGCATAGAGCATCACAAGAAAAAGGACGCCAAATACAATGGAAGTGGACAAATCCGGCTGGGAAAAAATCGCGTACAGCGGAACCGCAAACAAAGCCAGACTTCCGAACACCGTCACCGGCGAATTAATCTTTTCTTCATTGCGTTCAAAAAAACTCGCGAAAAACAGAATCGAACCGATTTTCGCAAATTCGGAAGGCTGAAGCCGTCCAAGGGCCGGCAGATCAATCCATCTGGAAGCACCAGTACCGGCATCCGTTCCCCCGATCAGTACCGCGACCAGAATCCCTACTGTGGCCACATAGATCAGGATATAATACTTTAAAATCCAGTGATAATCGATCAGCGACACAATCACCATACAGATCACCCCGACGCACACCCCCATAATCTGCTTCGAGGTTGTATCCGTATCGCTGTTCATCGTCGCACTGGTAATGACCAGAATGCCGATCACCGAGAGAATCAGGATATAAAGCACCATCTTAAAGTTATAATGTCTCAGCCTGTAATTTTTAAATGCTAACATTCACACTCCATCCAGGCAGCGGTTTACCGCGGAACTGTCATAAACGTTTCCGCCCTTTCTTTACAGGGCCGATAGCCATATGGACATTGACTATATCACGCCTTGCGGATATCCCTGATCGGTATATTCGCGTACAGGGCCGGCACCGTTCCCTGGCTGCCTTCACATTCTGTCTGTGTAATCTGGATGTCCAGTCCTTCCGCATCGATCTCCATGTACTTTGAAATTACCTTGATAATATCATTCTTGATCGCTTCCATAATCTCCGGAGAGCAGCTGGCCCGGTCGGAAACCAACAGAAGCTTCAGCCTGTCTTTCGCAATGGAGCCGGAATTCTTCTTCTTGAATAAATCTAAAATATTCATCGCAGCCTCCTTCTTCGCTTAATTCAGGCCCATGCGTTTTAAGAGACGGCTGAAAAATCCCGTTCCGCTGTCCAGATCCAGGTAGGGAACCTCCTCGCCCAGAACACGGCGCACGATATTCATATAAGCCTGCCCGGCCATCGAGCTGTTACCTACCAGCGGTTCGCCCTGATTGGACGCAATAACGATGTTCTCATCATCCGGGACGGCACCGATTAACGAAACCGCCAGAATCTCGATCACATCCTCATTGGACATCATATCTCCCCGACGCACCAGATCCATACGGATTCGGTTGATAATCAGGTCGATCTTGTGAATACCGTTAGCCTCCAGCAGGCCGATGATTCTGTCTGCGTCGCGGATCGCGGATACCTCGGGGGTGGTAACGATCAATGCCCGGTCCGCTCCCGAAATGGCATTCTTAAAACCCTGCTCAATCCCCGCCGGACAGTCCAGAATGATATAATCGTATTCATCTCTCAGTTCATCGGTTAATTTTTTCATTTGTTCCGGCGAAACGGCGGTCTTGTCTCTCGTCTGTGCGGAGGGCAGAAGAAACAGATTATCATAGCGCTTATCCTTGATCAGCGCCTGTTTCATCCGGCAGTTCCCCTCCACCACGTCCACCAGGTTATAGACGATCCGATTTTCCAGGCCCATAACCACATCCAGGTTTCTGAGGCCGATATCGGTATCGATCAGCACTACCTTTTTATTCAGCATGGCAAGGCCGGTGCCCACATTCGCGGAAGTTGTAGTCTTCCCCACGCCGCCTTTCCCTGATGTCACAACGATCACTTCACTCATTTTTACTTCCTCCCAAATTTCAGCCGAGCGTTCAAGTTGACTGAATAGTTGTGAATATTCTCACACGCTTCTTCTATTGTACATGAAAAATGAGAATATTTCCAGCTGTTTTATATTAATTTTATATCATTTAGTACTTCTTTACATATGGTTTCCACATAAATATTACCATCTTCGACAAAAGCAATCTTGGGAATCGACCTTTCGTCCTCATCTCTGTTATCGTCACAGCGGGCGATGGCATCCCCGATGCGGATCTGCATGGCATCCATCTCAAGAGCCGCCACAAAAGCGTTTTCATTCCCCGAGATACCGGCATAAGCGTTTCCCTTCAACGCGCCCAGGACAATGATGTTCCCCCTGGCGATTACCTTTCCGCCCGGATTAACATCGCCCAGAATCACGATATTGCTTTCCGACTCCACCACCTGACCGCCCCGAAGGGTTCCCTTATAAAACAATCCCGGATTATAATCAGTGGACAGCGCCTGTTCCGTTTTGCCGCGGAACAGTTCTTCCTTCTCCTTATCCGGATCCACCACGCACAGCACCTGAATCGAAGAATTGTCCGTGATGGCGGACACGATCTCCATCTGCTCCGCGCTGCTTAATTTCTTGCCCTCAAAGGCCAGCGCCATCCTGGCATTCTTAAAAAAACCGGAGGATTCCCGGAATTTGGCCGCCACATCCTCTTTCAGCTGAGAAAATGGAAGCTCCGGGTCCAACACTACCGTAATTCCATAGGTATTCCCTTTGATCATAACAGACTGTTTCATACTCTTCCCTTTATTATAGTTCCGCAACTCTCCATATTTTTACTCATTGTCATCCATCATATTGCTGTCCGACGCGCTGGAGTTCAGGATCGAGTCCAGGTCGATCTTCCCGAAATGATAATCCAGGGCATCCTTTGCCACCAGCACCGCGTTCGCGGCAGTATAACCGTTGGGAATGCTGACGGTAACGGCCACCTGAGGAGTTTCATAAGGCGCGAAGCAGACAAAGTTCGCATGATTGGGCCTGAGTTTATTTTCCTCAGCGGTACCGGTCTTGCCGGCCACCGTAACCGGCGTATCCGCGAACAGTGCGTTATAGGAGCCGTCCGTGATCACCTTCCGCATTCCCTCCCATACCACATCCCAGGCGGTCTCGGAAAACTCGGACTGCCCTGTCACCTTTCGGTCAAAGGTCTGCAACACCGCTCCCGTCGGACTGTTAATATGAGAGATCAGATTCAACTTTAATGTAGTGCCCCGGTTCGCCAGCGTCAAAGCGTATCGGTTTAACTGTGTATTGGTATAGGAATGAGAGCCCTGTCCGATTGCCGAGGGAATCGGGTTCTCATCCGTTATATGAGGATCGCTCTCATAAATCTCCACACCGGACTTCTCGCCGAAACCAAAAGCCTCCGAATATTTTTTCATCCGGCTTAAGCCCAGGCCAGCGTTATAGTTGCCGGAAGCATCCTGTGAAAGCCGGTAGCCTACCTCGCTGTAAAAATAGTTACAGGATTTGGCCAGTGCCTGCTGAATATTGATCACGCCGTGAATACCGGGATAGACATTGCACCTCAGCTCCAGTCCCAGCTCCGTAAAAATACCCTGGGTGGCGATTGTCTCCGTCGGCTGAAGCACCCCTTCCTCCATGCCCGCAATGGCGCTCACCATTTTAAAAGTGGAACCGGGAGCCGTCCTGGTCTGCGTCACTCTGGGATATAATGGAAGTGACTGGTCATTTTGCAACCGGGCGAAATAAGCCGGATCGGACATCAGCAGGTTGTTATCACTGCCAGGATAGGAAACCAGCGCCAGCACATTTCCTGTTTTCACATCGCTGACCACCACCGAGCCGGAACAGGGATCAAGGGCCAGCTGCGCCGGCGTGATCTCGATATTTTCAATCTTCTGTTTTATAAATGTAAAGGCAGCCGCGTCCCCCCCTGTCAACAGGCTCTGGTACGCTGTCTCATCATATTCCAAAACACCCTGATCAAACAGCGCCAGGCACAGTTCCTGGCCTGACAGCGTCTCATCCTCCACCAGATAGCGGTAAATCTGTTTGCCGAAAGAGGTATCCGTGTCCAGAATCTCCTCCATCTTATCCACAAGAGCCGCAAAGGTATCCTCCGTGCTGGAATATTTGTCCTTCAAATCCAGTTTCTTCGTATCGATCCACCCGTTGGTCAGGGCATGAAACAGAAAATCACGAAAACTGCAGGTGTCATCCCGCCACTGCTGATACATGGGATCCTCGGTGTCGATCCAGCTTCGCA
>CAJTTU010000017.1:18699-28621 GCA_910579325.1 uncultured Lachnospiraceae bacterium
TGACTCATCACCTGCTGCTTCCGCCCCACATATTTGGCGTAAATCCCCCGCTCTGTCTCCGAGGCGTTTTTATCGCTGAAATGAGAGACAGACAGCACATTGTTGCCGATCAGCTGATAGTAAACGTCCTTTACCGGAATATACCGCTCCTCCGCCGACATGGTAGGCGTAATGGTCACATCCTCATTTATGATTTTCGCCACCAGGATACCGGCCAGCCGCTGCTCCAGCAAATGGTAAATGGCCTCCTGTTCCTCGACGGTTATATTCAGATAAACATCATTTCCTGCCAGCGGATCTGTCTGATTCACAATCTCCAGGATATGTCCCTGGCTGTCCACGTACATGGTCTGCTCTCCCTTGGTTCCCCGCAGCTCCGATTCCATAGACGCCTCGATACCGGTCTTCCCGATCATGTCTCCGACGGCATACTCACCGCTTTCCGTCTTGAGCGCCTCCAGTTCCTCCTGATCTACCTGGCCGATATAACCAATTATATTGGAAAAATATTCACTGTGCTCATAAACCCGGATGGAATCCTCCTTTACATCCACCCCTTTCAGCGCGTTGCTGTGTTCCAGTACATCCGAAACGGTGGAAATGTCCACATCCTGAGATACGGTTACCTCCATATATTTCTGATAGGAATTCAAAGCCATGGCATAGCGCATATGGATCAAGTCCAGCGTCTCCTGCTTTGTCAGCTCATAAGAAGGGCCTTTTCGCTTGTACTTTCCGATGCCGTACCGGTCCACAAGCTCATCGATCATGTCCTGAGCCGTAGAGGTTGAAAGAATTTCATCCTCCGTGTCCAGCTCCTCCACGCTCCTTTTTCCGTAGGCATCCCGCAGAAACGCCAGCCGGCGGGCTTCCGTGGCGGTAAAAATATAATTTCCATTTTCATCCAGATCAATGGGAACCGAAGAGACAATGGTCTCGCCATGTTCCATCAGAATCTTCCGCAGTTCCAGAAGCATCAGGTTTCTCTCATAACCGTTGTAATCGCCGGTATCCATAACCGTAACCGAATAAGCCAGTTTGTTATAAGCCAGCGGTTTTCCGTTCCGGTCATAAATAGCGCCTCTGGAACTGTCCTTTTTTACGGTTGTCAGCGTCTTGCTGATATAATCGTTCTGATACGATTCGCCCTGGACGATCTGAACCTGGAACAGATGCGCCGTAAGCGTGGCCATCATGCCCACCATAATCACCGCCAGGATAAACAGTCTGGAGGTAAAAAAATTTTTCAGAAATTCCAGGATAATCTGAAACAATTCTTTAAACAAATTTGGTCGATCTCCTTTTTTCCAGTTCCTCCATCTTCGTGTTAATCCTGATGATAATGCGGAACAGAATCAATCCCGTCACAATGGTGCACACCATCTCCGGCAGAATCATATTCATCGCGTAAAACCGGAAATTCATCCGGTTCCGGAGCAGAAAATGAAGGACAAAGATATAGCATCCCAGGCCTAAATCACTTAAACCGCAGGCAATGGTAGGAATCAGCAGATTGTCATAGAAAAAATATTTATGACATACGCCATTTAAATACCCCATGTACAGATAAGCCAGGGAATAAAAACCGATCCGGTATCCGAATACACTGTCCATTAAAAGCCCGCACACCACGCCGGCCAGCATTCCGTAATAAGGGCCGCTGCAAAGGCCGAAAGCGCAGACGATGATCACCAGAATATTTGGCACGTAGATAATCCACCGAATGGCAGGCAATATGCTGTTCTGTAAAAGGAATCCGGCCACAATCACAAGAATCATGCCGAGAAGACGTTTTAATTTCAACTGAATCATAAATTATTCCTATATAGAGTTCCGCAACTCCCGTCCCTATGAGCACTTGGGGTCTGTCTTTCAGCCGCTTATTATTTTCCGGGGCTTGTACGGTCAGTTGCTGTTTATTCTATGATATCATCCCCCGTATTTTTCAGGGTAGTGATAACCAGCACTGTCTCCAGATGCTCAAAATCCACCACGGGGATCAGCGTTCCCGACTTGGTCATATTATTGGAATCCACGGCGATCTCATCGATATAGCCGATCAGAATACCGGACAGATAAACGCTGCTGATATTGGACGTGATTATCTTATCCCCGGGGCCGATCTCGCTCTCCTTGTCAATATACATCACCCGAAGCATACCATCTTCATAAAGCTCCAGGTCCCCGGATACAACGAAACTTTCCCTTGTATTCTCCGACATCGCCGTGATGTTGCTCTCATCATCGATAATAGACATAACCCTGGCAGATCTCGGCCCCACCGCTGTGATAATGCCTACCAGTCCGCCCTGCGCGATCACCACCATATCTTTCGCGAGGCCGTCGTCACTTCCCTTATCGATCAGAAAAGAGTGAAACCATTTGCCGGAATCCTTGCCGATTACCCTGGCCCCCACTTTCTCATACTGGGAATATTCCTGGTCCAGCTTAAAAAGCTCCCGGTAAGTCTCCAGCTCATACTTATCCTGCTGAGACAAACTCTTTTCTTCCTGCAAAGCCGCCAGCTGTTCTTTTAAGCGGACGTTTTCTTCCTGGGCCTTCTTTAGCGCCGCCAGGCTCTCCGCCTCGGAAAAAATCTGGCTGCCCAGCTGATTTAAACCTTTCTGCATAGGCATAATGGCGGCATTGATGCCATTTTCCAGGGCATCCGTCACGCTGCTTTTAAAAAAAGAAAGGACAATCAACACCAGAAAGGTCAGCGTCAGCAGAAACAGCGTCATCCTGGCGGGAATCCTGAAATTGAAACGATCTTTCATCTACAATAATCCTCGTTCTTTGAAACTGATATACTTATTATCACCGATAATAATGTGGTCGATCAGTCGGATCCCCAGCATGGCGCCGGAATGTTCGATCCTCTGGGTAACCAGCATATCCTCTTTGCTGGGCTCCGGATTGCCGCTGGGATGATTGTGCAGAAGCACTACGTACACCGCATGATAACGCAACGCCTCGATAAAAATCTCCCTTGGAGAGACCAGCGAAGAATTTACCGTTCCTCTGGTAAGAAGCATATCCTTCAGCAGATGGTTTTTCGTGTCAAAAAACGCCGCCACCATATCTTCTTGTTCCTGATGACGCATCCGCTCCATATAATAAGAGGCGATCGAACCGGGGGAGTTTAATACCAGCTCCTTTTCCCGGCTGCTCTGGGCAATCCGTTTGGACAGCTCTCCCACACACTGAATCTGCACCGCTTTGATCTCGCCGATTCCTTTCAGTGCGCACAGCTCCGGTATCGACAGGTGGAGGATCGTGGACAGCCCTTCTCCCGCCCTGCCCAAAGCCAGCACTTTCCTGGCCAGATCCAGAGAACTTTCTCCCTGGGCTCCGGTTCGGATGATCACCGACAATAATTCCGCGTCTGACAGGGCCTCCGGACCTCTCTCCAGACATCTTTCGTAGGGACGTTCCTGTACAGGCAATTCTTTCATACTGTAATGTGACATCTGTAATTTCCCTCAGGTAAATCCCCAAACACTATTTTAAGCCGTTATAACAGCCTGTAGGCCAGCAAAGCGGCGCAAACGCCCAATATGCCGGCTACGCTGATCCTGATCGTCAGTCCGAAAGTCAGCGCAACCACCCCCAGGTCCAGAACCAACGGGGAAGAAAGGCCAAAGGTCTGCCCGTAATCCAGCCAGCCGAAAGCTCCCGTACCCCCGGCCAGCGATCCGATAAAACCGCCCAGAACCACTCCGCACAGCAGCAAGATAATCAATACGGCAGTGCCATGTGATTTCTTCATATCAAATATCCCTTTCTCCAGATTTATCTGACGCTCAGTATAACACACAATTTTCCTGATGTACATGTTTCTTCCAACAATTAAGAAAATTTTAATAACAGGTTAAACCAACCCTTTATCTGCCATCCGCTGCAAAGCTGTCAGAATGCCGAATCTGCCGTGGTTCCAGGTCAATCCGCCCTGAAAGAAAACCGTGTAGGGCGGGCGTAACGGCCCGTCGGCGCTCAGCTCGATGGAGGACCCCTGCACAAACGCGCCCGCCGCCATAATCACGTCGGAGTCATACCCCGGCATCGCCCAGGGTTCCGGATATACATAACTGTCTACCGGCGCGGCGGCCTGGATTCCCTCGCAGAAGGCGATCAGTGCTTCCGGTCTTTTCAGTTCCACCGCCTGAATGATATCATGGCGGCTGACGCTGCCGTCAGGAATTACCTTAAATCCCAGCTCCTCGAAAATATTGGCAGCGAAAATGGCAGCCTTCAACGCGCCTGCCGTTACCACAGGGGCCATGAAAAACCCCTGAAAAAAAGTCTGGTTTAACCCAAGGCTTGCACCCACCTCTTTTCCAAGTCCCGGCGAGGTCAGACGGTAAGCGCATTTTTCGATCAGTTCTTTCCGCCCGGCGATATAGCCGCCCACAGGGGCCAGTCCGCCGCCGGGATTTTTGATCAGGGAACCTACGATCATGTCCGCTCCCACCTGGGAAGGCTCCCGTTCCTCCACAAATTCACCGTAACAATTGTCCACCATACAGACCACGTCCGGCCTGATTCCCTTTATAAAATGAATCAGCTCTCCGATACGGTCCACAGACAGCGTAGGTCTGGAATCATACCCTTTGGAGCGCTGAATGGTCACCATCCGGGTATCAGGACGCAGCGCCTGACGGATTCCCTCATAATCAAAACCGCCGTCCGGCAGCAGTTCCACCTGACGATAAGAAACGCCGAACTCTTTCAGGGAACAGGCCGATTCCCGGATGCCGATTACCTCTTCCAGGGTATCATAAGGTTTTCCCACCGGCGACAGAAGCTCGTCCCCGGGCCTTAAAACAGCGGACAGAGCCACATGGAGGGCATGAGTGCCGCAGGTCAGCTGGGCCCGCACCAACGCGTCCTCGCAGCCAAACGCTTTCGCGTATACCTGTTCCAGCGTATCCCGTCCATCGTCATTGTATCCATAGCCTGTAGAAGACGCGAAATGCCCTGCGTTTACCCTGCATTCCCGCATCGCCTGCAGCACCTTCATCTGATTGTATTCTGCCCGCTCATCGATAGACCGAAACCGTTGGAACAGCTTTTCTTCCGTCCGTTCTCCAAGAGCGATCACCTCCTGACCTAAGCCCATCTGCCGATACAGCTCTCTCAATGTATCCCGCATCTTAATTCAATCCTTTCTAACATCTCCTTAAGCAGCTCCTTCTGACCGGCATACTGTTCCCGCTCAAGCCAGATCACATCCCGCTCCCGCCGAAACCATGTCAGCTGCCGTTTGGCAAAACGTCTGGTATCCCGTTTCAAAAGCTCCGCTGCCTGTTCAAAGGTCAGCTTTCCTTCAAGATAATCCAGCATTTCCTTATAGCCCAGTCCCTGCATGGAGGTCATGCCCTTTTTACAGCCCATGGCCCGCAGCTTTTTCACTTCCTCCAAAAGTCCCCCGTCAATCATCTGATCGACCCGCAGATTGATCCGCTCATACAACCTGGCCCGGTCCATGGTCAGCACAAAATAAGCAAAGCGGTAGGGAGACTCCTTTTTACGCTGCTCATGATTATAGGAAGAGAAGGTTCGTCCGGTCAGGTAAATATATTCCAGCGCCCGGATAACCCGCTTCTGATTATTCGGATGGTTTTCCGCCGCGTATTCCGGATCTTTCTCATTCAGCAGGTCATACAGATACTGATTCCCTTTTTCTTCCGCCAGCGCCTCCAGCCTTTTCCGGTAATCTCCTGCCTCCCCCTCTTCCTCCGGCTGAGAAAAATCGATTCCGTATAACAGCGCCTGAATATAAAATCCGGTTCCTCCCACTACCAGAGGAATATGTCCTCTGCCGTAAATCCGCTCCATGGCTTCCACAGCCATGGACTGAAACCTGACCACGTTAAACTCTTCTCTTGGATCTAACACATCGATCAGGTGATGGGGAATTCCCTCCATTTCTTTCCGGCTGATCTTCGCCGAACCGATATCCATTCCCCGGTACACCTGCATGGAATCCGCGCTGATCACCTCGCCGCCGACAGCCCTGGCCAGCGCAATCGAAAGCCGTGTCTTACCCGCCGCCGTAGGACCGGTCAGGATAATCAGCGGACGTTTTTCCTCTTTATTGATTTCTGTCACCGTTTTTCGTTCCTGTTCTTTATCAGCTGCATTTCTATTTTCCGCTATCAGCATTTCTGCTATGAAATCACTCTCTTGAATTTCTTCTCCAGTTCATACCGGGTCATTTTGATGATCACCGGACGGCCATGGGGACAGGTATAAGGATTTTCCAGCCCCATCAGCTGTTCCAGAAGCGCCTCCATCTCCTTCCTGCTGATTTGCTGGTTTCCCTTGATCGCACCCTTACAGGAGCAGGCGGCAATCTGCTCATAAACCGCGTCCGCCTCCCGGCCGCCCCGCATCTGTGACAATCCGTCGATAATTTCCCGCAAAAGCTTCTGGCTGTCAATCCGATACAGTTCCATCGGCATCGCGTACACCGCATACTCGGAGCCGCCGAATGGCTCCAGCTCAAACCCTGCGTTCTTTAAAAATTCTCCGTACTCCCGCACCAGCAATTCCTCCGAAGCCGACAGGGTAAACACAAAGGGCGGATTCATCTGCTGGGTAACGACGGCGCTCTCCCGAAACGCTTTCATCAATTTCTCGAACAGTACCTTTTCATGGGCCGCATGCTGATCGACAATCAGAAAATTGTCCTGATACTGAACCAGCCAGTAGGTGCGAAACAACTGGCCGATGATCTGATATTCATCGGAAAAATGCTTTTGCAGCAGCTTTTCCTCAAATAATTCCTGCTGTTTTACCTTTGCAGGCACAGGTGTCTGATCCAGGGCATAAGAAGACGCTTCGCGAACCTGCTCTCCCTGTTTCCTTTCACTGTTCCAGGATCGTCCTTCATCTTTTTTCCGGACATCATCTTGCTGAATCCGTCTCTTCTCAAAAGGCTCCGCGCCTCTTGGCGCGGCGGCAGAAGCTTCTTTCTTCTCCTCCGCTCCCACTGAAAACGACGGAATCATCTCCTGTTCTTTCAGCGCCGCTGTCACTGCTTCCGAGATTTCCTGATACAGCTGCTCCTCCTGCTGAAAACGAATCTCCATCTTGGAAGGGTGCACATTCACATCGATATAAGCAGGGTCGATCTTCAGATGAAGAACGCAGAACGGATACTTATGCTGCATCATAATCCCGTGAAAAGCATCCTCCAGCGCTTTACAGATCATATTGCTTTTAATATATCTTCCGTTTATAAAATAATTCTCCCAGGACCGGTTTCCCTTCGACACCGCAGGTTTCCCCACATATCCCTCGATCCGACCGCAGAATAACTCCCGGCTCACAGAAACCAGCTCCCTGGTAATATCTCTTCCGTATATTCCATAAATAATATCTTTTAAATTGTGATTCCCCGCCGTATGAAGCTTTGTCTGATTATTCACAATCAGCCGCAGAGAAATCTCCGGATGAGACAGCGCGATCCGCTGCATCAGATCGCTGATATAACCGCTTTCCGTCGCAGCCGATTTCAGAAATTTTTTCCTGGCCGGCGTATGAAAAAAGAGATTGTGAACCAGAATCGTAGTCCCCTCCGGGGCGCCCACCTCCTCCAGCCGCTTTTCCTCTCCCCCTTCGATCACATACCGAAAGCCGGTCAGACTGTCCGCTGTTTTACTGATCAGCTCCACCTGGGCTACGGCTGCAATGCTGGACAGCGCCTCTCCCCGGAACCCCAGGCTCTTCACCGTCAAAAGGTCCTCCGCCGTCCGGATCTTGCTGGTCGTATGACGCAGAAACGCCGTCGGGATCTGACTTCCCTCAATTCCACAGCCATTGTCGGTAATCCGAACCAGGGAAATGCCGCCCTCTTTAATTTCCACGGTAACGGCAGTGGCCCCTGCGTCTATGGAATTTTCCAAAAGTTCTTTTACCACCGAGGATGGCCGGTCGATTACCTCTCCCGCCGCGATCTGATTAATTGTGTTCTGATCTAATTTTGTAATCATAAGTTTCTTATCATCAAACATGTTTTCTTATGTTCGGTTTCCTACACCCGATTCTTCAACATTGCCTGTATCCGATATAACGTATTCAGCGCGTCGATCGGCGTCATCCTTCCCAGGTCTATCTCCATCAGTTCTTTGATAATATCATCCTCCCGCACCGTATCAAACAAAGTCAGCTGCGTCAGTTCCAGCTCATCAGGCTTGACGACTGTTTTCTTTTTCTGTCCGGAAGCAGCCGCCACCTCGCAGGCCCTGACAGTAATATCCGCCGTGATCAGCTCCTGCAAAATTTCCTTGGCCCGGCCGATCACCGGGTCCGGCACCCCGGCCAGCTTGGCCACCTGAATGCCGTAGCTTTTATCCGCTCCGCCCCTGACAATCTTCCGCAGAAACACGATATCGTCTCCCCGCTCTTTGACAGCGATACAGTAATTATTCACGCCGTTCAGCGAGCCCTCCAGCTCCGTCAGCTCATGATAATGAGTGGCAAACAGCGTCTTCGCCCCCAGCACCCGGGTATTGCTGATATACTCGATCACCGACCAGGCAATGCTCAACCCGTCAAAAGTACTGGTGCCTCTTCCGATTTCATCCAGAATCAGCAGACTGTTTCTCGTGGCGTTTCGCAGGATATTCGCCACCTCCGTCATCTCCACCATAAAAGTGCTCTGACCGGAAGCCAGATCATCTGAGGCGCCCACCCGGGTAAAAATCCTGTCGCAGATACAGATGTTCGCGCTCTGGGCCGGCACAAAGCTGCCGATCTGCGCCATCAGTACAATCAGCGCCGCCTGACGCATATAGGTAGATTTTCCCGCCATATTCGGGCCGGTGATAATGGAAACGCGATTCTTTCCGTTATCCAGAAAGGTATCATTTTCCACGAACATCTCCCCCTGCAGCATCTTCTCTACCACAGGATGACGACCGTTTTTAATGTCAATGATTCCTTTTTCATTGATCTTCGGCCGAACATACTGATTCTGATCCGCGATTTTCGCCAGGGAAACACAGACATCCGCCTTCGCGATGGCTTTCGCGCTGTTTTGAACCCGCGCTACCTCTTTCGCGATTCTCTGCCGAAGCTGGCAGAACAGGTCATATTCCAGAGCAAACAGTTTATCTTCCGCTCCCAGAATCACTTCCTCCAGCTTCCTCAGCTCTTCTGTCGTATAACGCTCCGCATTGGTCAGCGTCTGCTTGCGAATGTAGTAATCCGGAACCTGGTTTTTAAAGGAATTGGTTACCTCCAGATAATAACCAAACACCTTGTTGTATTTAATCCGGAGATTCTTAATTCCGGTTTTTTCCTTTTCTTCGGTTTCCAGCCGGGTCAGCCACCCTTTTCCTTCTGTCTTTGCCTTTCGATACTGGTCCGCCTGTTTGTCAAAACCTTCCTTAATCAGTCCCCCCTCCCGGATCGTCACCGGCGGTTCTTCTATAATAGAAGCTTCAATCAGGGCGAACAAATCCGACAAATCGTCCAGCTCCTCACAGGTCTCTTTTAATAAATCACATTGAAATTCTTTTAACAGATTTTTAATATGAGGCAGCATGGAAAGGGAATTTTTAAAAGAAATCAAATCTCTGGGATTCGCCGTCTGATTAACGATACGGCTGGTCAGCCGTTCCAGATCGTAGATGGGATTCAGATATTCCGCCAGCTCCTCCCGCAGCATATAATTCTGATTCAACTCCTCCAAAGCGTCCTGACGGCGCAGAATCTCCTGACGGTCGATTAAAGGCTGCTCGATATACCCCCGCAGCATCCTCGCCCCCATGGCCGTACAGGTCCTGTCAAGCACCCACAGAAGAGAACCCCGTTTATTTTTCTCCCTGAGCGTCTCCGTCAGCTCCAGATTCCGTCTGGTAGAGGTATCGATAACCATATAACGCCCGGTCTGGTATGGATGAATTGAAGTCAG